>CAZKSG010000346.1:0-1539 GCA_964555335.1 uncultured Anaerolinea sp. | reverse complement strand
CCCATAGCTCCGGCTGTATAGATCATGATCAAACCGCCATGCGTATCGAGTCCCAGCCAGGGGATGTAGAGTCCAAATTGCTGCATGATCGCCCACAACGCAACGATGGCTAATAGCGAGGGGAACACGTTTAAGATCAGGATGGCGCTCATCAAGGTGCGGCGACCTTCAAATTTGAAGCGCGACAGGGCATAGCCTGTCAGACAGGTGATGAGCACGGTCAGAAGCGATGTAATGGTCGCGATCTTCAAGGAATTCAGCAACCACTTTCCATAAGGAAAGAATTCATTCTGGAGCAACTGTGTGTAGTTGGTAAAACCAGGGTCTTTGGGAAAGAATGTCCCGCTGGCAAGCGACTTGGCAGGGTTAAGCGAGGCAGAAACGACCCACAACGCCGGGACCACAGCAAACAAGATCAGGATCAGGGCGATCAAGTAACGGAAACTGTAACTGACCGCGCGTCTGAATTTTCTCTTCTGCCAGAAAGGAATCATCTCTGTCTTTGGAGAGAAGGTAGTCGAAGGTATGGTCATTCAACCTCCTTGAACATGTTGGCGTAACGGATCTGCAAAACAACTACAATGCTGATGAGCACGAATAACAATACGCTGATCGAAGCCGCAAGTCCATAGTCCGCGACGTTGGAGGAGACGAACGCTTGCCGATATACGAACGAGATCAGGATATCGCTCTGTCCCATCGGGATGGCTGTGTTTGCCATAGCAGGCAGACCGTAATTGAAGATGTAGATCACGTTGAAGTTATTGAAGTTGAAGGTCAACGAAGCGATCAACAGCGGAGTCAGGATGCGCATTAACAGCGGCAAAGTAATGTGGCGAAACTTCTGCCATTCATTGGCTCCATCCACCAATGCCGCGGAATAGATCTCTTCGGGGATAGCACGCAGAGCACCAGCGGTAATGACATTAAAATAGGGATACGAAAGCCAGACGTTGATCATGACCAACGCAAAACGAGTCCAGAAAATATTCTGGAACCAGTCGGGCGAGGAACCGAAGATCGACTCCAGGATCGGGGCGATAAACCCCAACTGCGGATGAAGCATGTTGCGCCAAATCAAGATCGAGATGAGCACCGGGATCGGCCATGGGATGATCAACAAGGCTCGAATGATGCGCCTGCCAGGCAGGTCGTCGAACATGATCGTGGCGATGAGTCCCACAGCAAAGCTGATAAAGACAGAGAAAAAAGTGAAGGCAATATTCCAAAGAAAGATCTTGCTAAGCGGTTCGCGGAATCCTTTGTTTGTAAGGAAGTCAGCGAAGTGCCTCACCCCAATGGAAACGATATAGCCAGGTGTTAACTCCTCCCCTGCTTCGGAGGTAAAGGTTCCTTCTACAGGTCTGAAAATTTCACCGGTCTTCTGGCTGATGATGACATCCTGATCGGAGTCGTATGTATAGAGCGGCTTGGAGGCAACCGCTTCGCTCAACGAACGGATGCGGATTGTTTCCGGCGCAGCACCAAATTCGAGCGCACTCAGGTCATTGATAATGGGAACGATGTCCTTGCGGGCGA
>CAZKSG010000345.1:0-1572 GCA_964555335.1 uncultured Anaerolinea sp. | reverse complement strand
GCGGTGTTGCCTGTCATCTCGTTACTAATACCGCGTGTTTTATCAGGGAAAAGCGACTCTTTGTGGAGTGTCCACTTAAGATCTTTCGTCTGGACTTCGGTCACTGCGCCCTGCCATGGGATCAACGAGACGATGTCGCCGCTTTTTCCGTGGATCTCGGATTGGTCGCGGCATAGGAAAACATCCTCCACCCCATCGTCCAAACGGATATCGAGTGAAGAATGGACGGGGTCGCTCAAAAGGGAAATATTCGCCAGCGTCTGATCGAGACGACCGCCCAATGCGGCGACGATGATGACCTGCTTTGGTCTCATCTCAATAGCGCGTCGGATGGCAAGTTCGAGGTCTGTTTCGTCCTTGTCCCGTGGAAACAGCTCGATCGCTACACCATCATCTTTGTACTGCTGCAGCACTTCCTTGTACGCCGAATCCATGTCACCGATGATGAGATCCGGCTTGATGTTCAGCGCCAAAGCATGACGCGTACCACCGTCTGCACAAATGACATAGTCATCCTCATGAATCAGGGAACGGGCTTTGCCGATATCGGGTAAGTCGCCATTGGCAAGGATGATGATGTGCTGCAAAGAAAAATCCTCCGAGGGCGGAGGATGGTAAGTGACAGTTCTATGTTCCCTCCGCCAGCATGATCTGGATCAGGTAATTCGGGTCGAGCACGGCTTGCTCCTCTCAGTCCCGCATCGTGGGACACCCCGTTCAATTGTGAATGTAACTATACTCGAAATTTCCAGACTGTCAATTCAAAAAAAGAGCCGCCGTTTCGGCGGCTCAAGCATTAACGCACGCGGCGGCGCCACTCTTCTTTCATCTGCAACTCGCGTGGGCTGAGCCCGGAATCGAGCGCTAAAAAGTCGGTCAGCAGACGGTTGAATTTCACCGCTTCATCGATCATCGGGAAATGTCCTGAATTTTCGAGTCCCACCTGATGGGTCATCGTGGAAAGCGAGAAATCTTCGTCAGGTGTGATGATCCCCGGATCCTTGTCGCCATACACCAGCAGACATGGGATGTTCAAAGCACGGAAGTTGGCGAAGATATTGTTCGATTGCAATCCTACAAACGAAGCGGCAATGGCTTGTGGGTCGGCTTTGGCGGCATCCACGAGAGCGGTGGTAGCCTCTGGGGTGCGGCTGGATAGCCATTCGGTCAGTTCTTGAGGCGAAGCTGTCCGCATGCGGTTGGTGACGGCTGCATAATCCAACGGACAGCTGACTGCCATCATGCGGTCCACGCTTTGCGGGAAGCGGGTGGCAAACGACATGCCAACCAGCGCGCCCAATCCGTGGCCAACGAGAGCGATCTTTCCGATTCCCATTTCCATCAGGAAACGGTCGATCAGCGATGTTTGTTGTTCGAGCGAGTAATTTAAAACATTGTGCGCCGTATCTCCAAAGCCCCACAAATCCAACGCGTAAGCGCGATAGGATGTGGATGTGACTTGCATGGAGGAAATCCAGTATCTCCATGAGCCCACCCAGCCGTGCAGGAAGATGACAGGACGGCCGCGTCCCAACACCTCATAATGCACGATGGAGCTATCAAGAAGGATTG
>CAZKSG010000344.1:0-1601 GCA_964555335.1 uncultured Anaerolinea sp. | reverse complement strand
TGGTACGAATAGCTTCAGATACTTTCATGAGACTCCTGGACATGTCATCCTGAGCGAAGCGGGCGTCTGTTGCCCTGCGAAGCGAAGGATCTCTACTCCAAAAGTAGAGACTCTCACTGCACTCCCCGGCACTGGCGCCCGGGGTAAGTGTCGGTCGCGAAGAATGCTCCCTGAGAGTGAGATGGAAGTCATTATAAATCAGCCTGTCGCTTGGCACTACCAGAACGGGATGATAGTCAATAGGCAGAGATACAGGGAATTGGGATAATGTAGGTAAGAAATCCGAAACTATCAAGGAGAACTGCCCATGACCATGCCCCTCGAATCAACGTTACTTGCTGAATTTACCTACGAACTCCGACCCGTCGAGCGCGGATACGCCAATCGCACGCTCTACGTTAACTTGGATACGAATTCCATCTACGAAAAACCGGTCACACAACAGATGAAAGATCTGTTCACCGGCGGGCGCGGATTTGGTCTCAAGCTGCTTTGGGACGCGGTTAAGCCCACGACAAAATGGGATGATCCGGAAAATGCACTGGTGATCGCCAACGGCCCCATCTGCGGCATCACAGCCTACCCTGGCAGTGGAAAAGCCACGGTCGTAACTCTCAGTCCGCTCACGGAGAATGTCATCGACAGCAACGTCGGCGGCTATTTTGCACCGTTCCTCAAATTCTCCGGTTTCGACGCGCTCGAGATCCAGGGCAAGGCGGCTCAGGATGTGATCATTTTTATTGACGGAGACAATGGTCGGGTCACGATCGAGCCGTACTCCTTCGAAGCAGAAGATTCCCACCTTATTGGAAATATCCTGACTGCGAAATATGGCGGCGACGAAAAAGGCAAACGCGGAGTCGCGGTCATGTCAGCGGGTCAAGCCGCGGAGCACACGCGTATCGCCGCCATTAACTCCACCTGGTACGACGTTCGCCGCAAAGAGGCTCGTCTCAAACAGGCGGGGCGGGGCGGACCGGGACGCGTCTTCCGTGATAAGCACATCGCTGCCATCGTCTGTCGTTTCAGCGACATGGGCGGCGACAAGAACAATGTGGCAGATATGGCGCTCGTCCGCAGAGCCGGACAGCGCATCAACAAAGAGATCGCCGACCTCGACGACTCGCAGAATCAGATGCGCAAGATCGGCACCGCCAACATCGTGGACGTGATGGATCACTTCGACCTGCTGCCGACGCACAACTTCCGCTTTGGGTCGCATCCCGAAACCTACAAGATCGACTCAAAAGTGTGGAAGGAAAAATTCACGCAAGGCATGCCCGATGGATGCTGGCTGGGATGTACGATGTCCTGTTCGCACGGTGTGGACAACTTCCCGATTCTAACCGGACCGTATGCCGGAACCTGCGTTATTGTGGATGGTCCCGAATACGAGAATGCCGCCGGGCTCGGCTCGAACATCGGCAACTTCGACCCACAAAAAGTTCTTGAACTCAACTTCTATGCTGACACCTACGGCATCGACACGATCTCGCTCGCCAACTGCATCGCCTTCGCAATGGAATGCTACGAAGAAGGACTCATTACCAAAGAACACACCGGCGGACTCGAACTCAACTTCGGCAACGGCGCGGCGGCAC
>CAZKSG010000343.1:0-1639 GCA_964555335.1 uncultured Anaerolinea sp. | reverse complement strand
AGATAAAAGACTGATGGTTGATGAAGAAGACGAGTTCTCAGCGATCGCACGGCTCATTGAATTGGGGCGTCAGAAGGGGTATATCACGCTGGACGACATCCTGCATTTCTTCCCGGAAGCCGAACAGGATGTGGAACAGCTCGAAGAAGCGTTTTCGGCTCTGTTAAGCGCGGGCATCCCCTTCGTGGAGGATACAACCACAGCTGAACCCACAGAAGACGAACTTGTGGCAGTGGAAGCGACCGAGGCAGAGCCTGAGGTCGATCTTTCGCTGGATGATTACCTGGCAAATATCGATACAGACGATACGATTGGTCTATACCTAAAGGAAGTCAGCCGCGTTCCGCTTTTGACCGCGGAAGAGGAAGTAAAACTTGCCCAGCGCATCGAGCGCGGACGCATGTCGCGTGAAGAACTGGCAAAAGGCAACGCCAGCCCGCGCCGCCGCACCGAATTGCGCAAATTGATCGAAGATGGTTGGGCAGCCCGCGAACACCTCATCACTGCCAACTCCCGTCTCGTGATCTCGGTTGCGAAAAAATATATGGGACGCGGCGTTCCCTTTCTGGATCTCATTCAGGAAGGCAACATCGGTCTGATCCGTGCTACCAAGAAATTCGATTATCGCCGCGGGCACAAATTCTCCACCTATGCAACATGGTGGATCCGTCAGGCAGTGACGCGTGCCATCGCTGATCAGGGACGTACGATCCGTGTGCCGGTGCACATGGGCGACCAAATCAACAAACTTCTGCGCGTGCAACATCAGCTTACACAACGTCTCGGGCGCGAACCGAGTGTGGAGGAGTTGGCCGAAGCTCTGGATGTGCCGCCCAAGAAAGTGGAGAACATGATCCAGGTGGCGCGTCGTCCGCTTTCCTTGGAGACGCCGACCGACGATGAAGAGGACTCGGTGCTGGGCGATTTCATCGAAGACGATGAAGCTCCCCCACCCGATGACACCGCAACCTACAATCTACTCAAAGAGCATTTGGGCGAAGTGTTGAATGCACTGCCGCCGCGCGAAGTCCGCATTTTGCAGCTTCGCTACGGTCTGCTCGACGGACAGGCTTACACCCTCGAGGAAGTTGGGCGCAAGATGGGTGTGACGCGTGAACGCGTGCGCCAGATCGAAGCCCAGGCATTGAGCCGCTTGCGACATCCGTCCATTCGACGCAAGCTGCGCGATTATCTCGGCGAATAACAAGATCATCAAAACGGAACAGAAATGTTCCGTTTTTGATTTAAAATTGACATCAACATCCATGACTCACTTCAAAAATAACTTGTACAAGAATTGGAACAGGCTCGATGAATCCTGGCGATTCGCGATCATCTTCTTCCTCGCTGCCAGGCTTTTTTATTTCTTTTGGTCATGGGCCATTTTTACGATCCAGCCCGTTGTCATCCAGAATCTGGAATTTTCGGGGCGACCGACCCTTTCTGTTTTCAAGGTTGAAAATAGTGAGACACATGTCTACTTGCGGGATGTCAAAGGGGCCATACTTACCTTCCAAGCTGCAGACACTGAACACATCCTTGATCAACAAACCGGTAGCGTTTGGGATATCGCATCCGGCGTCGCCATACAGGGTTCCTACAAAGGTACAACGCTACAAGCGATCGATGCGCTCCTGCC
>CAZKSG010000342.1:0-1728 GCA_964555335.1 uncultured Anaerolinea sp. | reverse complement strand
AACTTGCCCGATACTCCAATCACGTTTACCGAGTTTGGACAACAAATTATTGACGAACTTCAGCAGAACAAACCCAGCATCATTGACGATGCCCTCTCCGGAGAGAACGTTACAGAACTGGATTTACGGCTGGCGAAGATCGGGATTCGCTCCTGGGCCTGTCTCCCGATTCTTTCGCAGGGACAGTTGATCGGCTCGCTCAATTTGGGTCGCGCCGCTGGAGAGAAATTCACCGACGAAGAAGTGGAAATTGCACGCGATATCGCCAATCAATTGGCGGTTGCCATTCAACAGACGAACTTGTACAACACCTTGCAGGATGAACTTGCAGAGCGAAAAAAACTCATCTCACAATTGGAAGCTAACAACGCCGAATTGGAGCGCTTCACATATACCGTATCACATGACCTGAGAAGTCCGCTGGTGACCATCAAAGGTTTCCTCGGCATGCTTGGCAAGGATATCGAAAACAACCGCCCTGAGCGCGTCAACGATGATTTCCGACGCATTGCCAATGCCACCGACAAAATGGATGCCCTACTCTCCGACTTGCTGGAACTTTCACGTGTTGGGCGCATCGTCAACCCACCTGAAGAAGTGGATCTTGCCCAGCTTGCAGAAGAAGCCATTGAAATGCTCGACGGGCGTATCCGTACCAACAATATCAGGGTGAAGATATTGCCCAACCTGCCCACCGTGTATGGCGACCGCATCCGTTTACGGGAAGTGCTCGAAAACCTGATCGATAATGCCACAAAATACACGGGCAACCAGCTCCATCCTTTGATCGAGATCGGTGCAAAAGAAGGGAAAGATCCCATTATTTTTGTTAGGGATAACGGAATCGGAATCGAACCATCTTATGCTAAAAAGATCTTTGGCTTGTTCGAAAAACTCAACCCCGTCAGCGAAGGCACAGGGATCGGGCTCGCCCTCATCAAACGCATCGTTGAAGTGCACGGTGGAACAATATGGGTGGAATCAGAGGGACCGGGAAAAGGATCTACGTTTTACTTCACGATTCCGGACCCAAGAACATCAACTACCTAAATAAGCAAATCGGCTCACTTCTAGGTGGGCCGATTTGCTTATTCCATACTCAATACCCGTATCAAAACCGTGCGCCGGTGTGGATGGGAACGGTGCTCGAAAATATAAATTCCCTGCCATGTCCCCAACGATACATTCCCATTATCCACGGGGATCATCAGGCTGGTATCGGTCAGCATCGAGCGGATGTGGGAAGTGGCATCGTCGGGTCCTTCAAGATCGTGGGTATACCATGTGTCCCGTTCGGGGACGAGGCGCTCCATGAACGTTTCCAGGTCAGCGCGGGCCGTCGGGTCCCAGTTTTCGCTCATGACCAGCGATGCGCTTGTGTGGGGAAGGAAAAGAAAGCACATGCCTTCCTGCACGCCCCATTCGCGCAGTTGGGCACGAACTGTTTCGGTAAAATCGAACAACCCCTTACCGCGAGTGGAAATCTCCAAGGAGGTTTTATACCATTTCATTCACGCGGGATTGTATCATGCAGAGCCACAAGGGCGATGGCATGATCATTCTTCCTTCTTTTTTCGGAACCCTACAATCCCTGCGACCAATACCGAAAAGCTGACGATTAACGCGGCAACGACGAGTTTATTGGCACCAAGCGACCGCACTACTATGACCATTTCGCCTGATGTCGGTGTGAACGCAGGGGTTATCGTCCATGCTGGGGTTGGCGTG
>CAZKSG010000341.1:0-1733 GCA_964555335.1 uncultured Anaerolinea sp. | reverse complement strand
GTCCACATCCCTGCGAGCAGAAGTGTAAGCAGAAATGCGTAGAACGGAAGGCGTTTCATCCTCAAATCCCTAATCTGCCGCGCTCGGTTGATGCGCGCGCGACTTAACTTTTACAGTTACCGGTTCGGCTTCATTTTCGGGCCAGGCAGCGATGATCACACCGATGAGGAATAACAGGCTTCCAAGCCACAACCAGTTGACCAATGGGTTGACATAGATCTTGAACGTTGCACCGTTGGCAGTCGCCGGCTCCCAGTCTACAAGCAGAATGTAGAGATCGTCTTTCAAAGTTGAGCGATTACCGGGGATGGTCATCGTCTGTTGTGAGTCGAAGTAGTAGTCAATGCGGGGGTTGAGCTGTCCCAGATATTGGCCGTCTTTGTAGATATCCACAACCGAGCGCGTATAGTTCACGCCTGCTCCGGGGTTATCCCAGGATGCAACCTCTTTATATTGGATCTCGTATCCACCAATTTTCAACGATTGTCCTTGAGAAAGCGTACCCTGTGTCTCGGTCTGGAAGATCTCAATGCCAAGAATACCGATAGCCATCAACATCATGCTGATGTGGATGATGTACCCACCATAGCGTCGGCGGTTGCGTCCAGTCAGATTCCAGATGGCAGTGAAAATATTCTCGCCCTGGCTGCGCTGACGAGCTGCCGCACCACGCAAATATTCATAGAGAGTCACGAGGAGGGTAAGGGCGACAAGGAAGAAGCCAATCAGTGCAATAATATTCTGTGTATAGGTAAAGAAGAGCAAAACTGTGATCGCGATTGCACCCACGATCGGCTTCCACATGGCGCGTCCCAATGTTTTGACGGTGGAATGTCCCCACGCGGAGAGAGGGGCAATACCCATCAAGAGCATTAATGCGGCAAAGAGTGGAGAGGTGGCACGCTCATAGAACGGGGGTCCCACCGTTACTTTTGCGCCGGTAAAGAGTTCGGAGATCAGGGGATAGATCACGCCCCAGAAGCAGACAACCAGAATGCTCATGAACAACAGGTTGTTCAACAGGAACAACGCTTCACGCGAAAGCATGGATGTCATTTGGGTTTCAGATCGAAGGTCGCCCCAGCGCTTCAGGATCAACAGTATGGAGGTGATAAAGGTGACCCCGATAAATGCAAAGAAGAATGGACCGATGGCGCTTTGCGCAAAGGCATGTACAGAGGAAAGAACGCCTGAGCGTGTGAGGAAGGTCCCAAAGATGACGAGGTCATAGGTCAGGATGATGAGCAGCATGTTCCAATGTTTCAACATACCGCGCTTTTCCTGGATCATGACAGAATGTAAAAAGGCAGTACCGGTCAGCCATGGCATAAAGGCCGCGATCTCCACCGGGTCCCAGCCCCAGTAGCCGCCCCAGCCGAGTACATCATACGCCCAGCGTCCGCCAAGAACGAGACCGAAGGAGAGGAACAGCCAGGCCCATAGAGCCCAGCGGCGGGTAAGGCGAATCCAGCGATCATCTGTGCGGCCCGTGATCAGGGCGGCGATCGCGAACGCGTATGGGATTACGAAAGAGACGAAGCCAAGGTACAACATTGGGGGATGGATGACCATGCCTGGATGGCGAAGAAGCGGATTCAATCCACGTCCATCAGGTGGGGTGAAGAGGATGCTGTCTGCCGGTTGGAAGGTATGGGCGTTCACTCCGTCAAATGTTTGATAGAGTTGTGCGAACGGATTCTCAAAGAAGAGGTTCATACCGATAAAGAACGCCA
>CAZKSG010000340.1:0-1735 GCA_964555335.1 uncultured Anaerolinea sp. | reverse complement strand
TAGACATTTTCGGTGAGATTGGGGAACCAGAAATGGGGGGCGACATCGATCGCATGTAACCCTCCATCCTGTAAAATTCTTGCAGGTTGGGTGAGATGATAGAAAAGTGCATCGAAGGCTTCGAAGGGGGGAACAAGCGTAAGTAAAAAGGAAAAAGAAAGAAGTGAAAAGAGGGCGAGTTTCGTGAGAAGACTGTATTGGCTGAATGAACGATTTAATTCCGGGACGAGCTCGTTGATGCTGGCGAATAGAGTTTTAAGATCGTTTCTGAAAACAAAAAACAGGGTTAATGCAATTTGAAAAAGGGTGAGGATATTTTCGTATGCAAGTTGTAGTGCGGAAAAAAATAGCCCAAGCAAGCCAAGTGAGCCCAGCCCAATTCCCCAACTGAGTAATAGTTGATCGATTGAATCTGATGCTTGAAATTTAAAAAGCCGTAGAACCCGCTTCCCAATACCATACGCATTGAAAAGCAAAATGATGGTGACAAGCAGTGTCCACAAGGTGTCTGCCAGGCCTGCAAACACGCTCAGCAGGCCTGGCTTTTGGACAACGTAATATGCGATGACGATTACGCCCGTCCACAACAGGAACAGTGGACCGATATATCGTTTCAACTAGGCAGCACCTTTGAGATAGATTCCGGTGGGGTCAAGTTCTTCACGTAGAATGCGCAGTTCATTTTCGGTGACGAGTTTCGTGATCTTGAGTTCTGATGCAACTTTCAAATCCCAGCCGGTGTTTTCCTTCGCTTGTTCCACGGTTTTGTCCGGATGCAGTGCAGTGAGGATCATTTCGCCGGTTTCATTTGGCTCCATGATGCCGATGTCGGTGACGACGGCAAGCATCCCGCTGCCGCGTAGACCGGCATTCTGGCGGTCACCTTTACCGCCGATGAAACCAGCAGAGGTCATAAATTCCACTTTCTCGGGGAAACGGCGCTTTTGGTGTGGGGTCATGATGTAACAGCGATTTGCCCATGCCGCGATCTCCTGCGAGCCGCCCGAGCCCGGCAGACGTACCTTCGGGTGGTTGTATCCACCGATGACAGTGGCGTTGATGTTGCCATACTTGTCGATCTGTGCGCCGCCCATGAATCCAACATCCACGTTGCCGCGCTGGAGGTAGTTCGCAAAGATATCGTACATGCTGACTACGGAGAGCGACCCGCTCACGAGAGTTGGATCGCCGATCGAAAGCGGAAGGCGAGCCGGCTCTGCGCCGATCACCCCTGCTTCGTAGATCATCACCAGGTTCGGAGCATGAGTCCGTTTGGCGAGATTGCAGGCGAGATTGGGTTGACCAACACCGACGAAGACCACATCATGGTCCCGCAATAATCGCGCAGCATTGATGATCATCAATTCGGCGGATGAATACTTGATTTCGTTCATAATACCTCTTTTAGAAATGATTGCATGATGTCGAACACTTCCTTTGGACGTTCCAACGGCAGGATGTGTGTGGATTTTTCCAACGCTTCCACTCGGACGTTGGGTTGTTTCCGCTTAACCAGATTTGCCGCAGCTTCTAGAAATGTATCTGTCTCTGCGCCACGAATGAATAGGATCGGCATGTTGAGATTCGGCAATTCGCGCCAAATATCGAAATCGTGCATACCTGTACGATAGATCTGAGCTTCCCAATCGGGAGAGTATACGAGTTCGTATCCATCGCTGGTTTTGCGCGTGATGCCTTCAATATAGATACGCAAGTTCTCATCGCTCATATATCG
>CAZKSG010000339.1:0-1748 GCA_964555335.1 uncultured Anaerolinea sp. | reverse complement strand
TGGGCAATTGCGGGATGATCCAATTGATCAACGCCCGCGGAGAACGCGTCTGCATGTACACGGTACCGGGTCCGGTCAATTCGACGACAAGACCTTCGCCGCTGAACAACGTGGATTTGAAACCACCGACGGTCTTTGGAGTCACTCCCATGTTCGCATCGAACGCGACAAGATGGGACGTATCCACAACATATTTTTCTCCTGCACCGACCGTTCGCTCAAAGATCGCGCCGTAGGAAGAGACAAGCAATTTGCCTGCACCTGTTGCTTCGAGCATCGAAATCCCCTCGGCAGACATAAACGCTTTAACGCTGACTTTCGCGGTCAACTCTACGCCGTTTTCTGAAGCCACATACGAACCCGCCTGGAACATCAGCTTTTGACCGCGCAGTTCGATCAACATCATGTCGCCTGGCAGTTCAGGGGCAAGGGTCACCTCGCCGCCCTGGGCAGGCGCGATAAAAAAGTTTTGGAAGAAGGACTCGCCGCCCAGGAACGCGCGTCCCAGGGACTTGAGGATTCCGCCTTCGGCTTTCGTCTCGATGTTGACTCCGCCGCTCATGCTGACCATGGCTCCGGCTTCAGCACGGATGCGCTCATTGGATGTCAGTTTGGCGACTGCCAGCGAATACGATGGGCGATGAACAATCTCGATTTCCATAAAGGTCTCCTTGTAGGTAAAAGTGGGTCTTGGATATGCTTTTACACTACTAATACGCCTATTTTACAAAGAAGTCGCTCCAACATTTCTCTAATTTGACAAGAACACTCCAAACATACTACCATCGTGATATTCAAGTAGGGAGCAGCCAGGGTACTTCGGTACCTTCGGTCAGTCGTCAGGACAGAGCTTGAGCACAAGTGCCGGATCTCGGCTGATCGCATGTGTGCAAACACTAATGGCGAGACTACCACGATATGGTCGTGGAGTCTCGTTTTTTATTTCCCCGACCAAAACAAGGAGAAGCTTTATGGAAGAATCAATTGGGTTGTGGGTCGGGTTCAATCTATTCGTGCTGGCGATGATGGCACTGGATCTTGGCGTATTCCACCGAAAATCACACGCCGTTTCGGGGAAAGAGTCCCTGATCTGGAGCATAGTCTGGATCACGCTTTCACTGGCGTTCAATACGGTTATCTATTTCTTTTGGAACCGCATGGTGCCGGGGAGCAGCTACACAAACAAGGAAGCCGCGCTCGCCTTCCTGACCGGTTATTTGATCGAGAAATCATTGAGCGTAGATAACATCTTCGTCTTTATTTTGATCTTCTCGTTCTTCGCCGTCCCTGCAAAATACCAGCACCGCGTGTTATTCTGGGACTGCGGGCGTTGTATTTCCTGCTGGCAGATGTAATGGATAAGTTCGAGTATCTGAAGTATGGGCTTGCAGCGGTATTGAGCTTTGTCGGTGTGAAGATGATCATTGTGGATTTTTACAAAATCCCCATTGGGTTATCGTTGGGTGTGGTGGCCGGCATCCTGACCATTTCGGTCCTGGCATCTTTATGGAAGGCGAGAAATGTTCCGAAAAATCTAAGCATCGTAGAGTAGAAACTTGATCTTGAACAAGAGTGCAGCCAGGCTGCGCTCTTGTTTTTCTAACAAATCTCTAATTCCCTGCCTCTTGACCAAAACTTAATTAAGTCATAAATTTAAGCCCACTTAACTAAAAAGAAGGCTTAACTATGACTAAACAAACCCAGTTTGACCAATCCATCCGTGCGTGGATGGATGTTTTTATGCACCG
>CAZKSG010000338.1:0-1882 GCA_964555335.1 uncultured Anaerolinea sp. | reverse complement strand
GAGGACCCGTCATATTCCCGTCATTTTCCTGACTCAAAAGGATGAGCGCAGCGATAAACTGCAGGGACTCGAATTGGGTGCGGATGATTACATCACCAAACCGTTCGATATTGAGGAACTCAAGCTGCGCGTTCAGGGAGCGATCCGACGCTCGGAACGGGAGAGTCTGACCGATCCCCGCTCCGGACTTCCCGCAGGCCGCCTCATTGAGGAGCAGCTCCGCCGCATCATACGGGAGAAGGGGTGGGCCCTGCTCGATGCGCGTGTCAATAACTTTGATGCTTTTAAGGACGTGTATGGGTTTGTCGCAGGCGATGACGTTCTGCGATTTACTGCAATGTTGATCGGCGAGGTTGTGGATGAGATCGGCACAACATCCGATTTTATCGGTCATGCCGGTGGCGATAACTTCATCATCATTACCAACGAATCAAAAGCGGATGCCATCAAAGCACGCCTTAAGGAAAGGTTTAATCAGGAGGTACAGAGCCACTACAGTTTCATGGATCGCCAGCAGGGATTTGTGAACGCTCCCGCTGCAGACGGCACGACTGTCAAAGTCTCCTTTATGACCATGTCGGTGGGCGTTGTTTCGCCCAGCGCAAATTCCTTTGCCGATATTCGCGAGATCACTGAACTTGCGGCTGAGGCGCGCCGCCAGGATGCCGCGACTGGCGGATAAGGTGATTGCTGAGCATGTTGGCAGGGCTGGAAGTGGGCCTTGGGTTGATCATCCTATCTCTACTACTGGTGGTGCCAGTGGTAGTGGTGGTGGTCATGCGCCGTCAACCGGCCAGTGAAACTGCGCCTGCCGTTCTTCCTTCTTTTGAAATCCCCGATCCTTCTACAAATGAAGCCTTATTGATCGTTCAGGCTGGGGGGCGTGTTGAATATATCAACCAATTGGCGCGTGAGTGGTTTGGATTGCGCCCAGAGGAGCCTGTTGACCTCGAACGTCTGATCCGTCGTGCACGTCCAGCTGAGGATCTACTGAACCTGTGTGCCATGCCGGGACAGAAACGACTCTCAGTAGGAGGGCGTCTCGTGGACGCTGCATCCTACCCGGTGCCAGGTCCGTATCCGTTGACGCTCATTATCATGCGGAACGTTGAACTCTCAACGAATGCTACTGAAGCGGGTGTTGATTCATCCACCTTGCAGCTTGTATCCGATTTTGGCAAAAACGTCTCAGCTAGTTTAAACCTTGAAGAAACCCTGTATGCGATTCTGTTGAATGTTTCCCATCTCGTTCCTGCAGATGTAGTGGAAGTGAAGATATGGGATTCCCCTCATCAAAAGCTTACCCCGTATGCCTTGGAGTCCACGGGCACATCACGTATTGTCAATGCCGGCCACTCCCAGTTCGGTAAATTAACGGATGCGTTGAAAGTAAGGGGACAAGCTCTGTTGATCCCCGATACGCGCGTGTCTGATCTTTCCCTCCCAGAATGGAAAGATACTACACCAATCCAGTCTTATCTTGGAATTTCACTTAATGTAGAAGACAACTCCGTGGGTACCCTGGAGGTAGGGCATCTCTCCCCTGGCGCGCTTGGCAAACACGATCATGACCTGATCAGGCTCGTTTCTGCACAGGCGGCATTTGCCATTAATAATGCACTGCAATACGCTGCTGAACGGGCCCGTTCCACAGAACTTAGTGGACTTGCCAATCTGGCCCAGGCCTTCGGTTCTACACAGGATTACACCAATCTCATCAGTCGTCTTATTGAGACAATAGCCCCACTTTTCCCTGTGGATGTTCTCGGTTTCCTTCTTTATGATGAAGGCAAGCATACTCTGGAAGCGCAAGTCCCCTTCCAAGGATTACCTCGCCACATTGTAGAGATTGATCGTACGACAGTTGAGAGCGATAGCTCTG
>CAZKSG010000337.1:0-1882 GCA_964555335.1 uncultured Anaerolinea sp. | reverse complement strand
TATGGACGGGGTTCTGTGGATGCAAAGGGTCCACTGGCGTGTTTTGTGGATGCAGTGGCGAAGGCGGGCGCGAAAGACGGCTGGCAATTCGTCGTGATCGGGGCGGTGGAAGAGGAACGTGATTCGGAAGGGGCACGCTTTATTGTTGATCAATACAAGCCAGACTTTGCGATTATCGGTGAGCCGAATCAATGGGATCGGGTGGCGTTGGGATACAAAGGCAGCGCGTGGGCGAATGTGACCGTCACTCGCGGACAGGCTCATACTGCCAGTGGGGAAGAGACGGCGGCGGAAGCGGCGGTCGAAGCATGGTTGAAGATCAAGTCGTACGTAGACTCATTCAATGCTGATAAGCAAAAGGCATTTGATAAATTGTTGTTGACTTTGCGCGGCATGGAATCGGATTCGAATGATTTTGAGCAGTGGGCGCGGCTGAAGGTAGGAGTCCGCTTGCCGGTGGAAGTTTCGCCGGAGGATTGGTATCAGAAGTTGGAAGAGATCGCCGAGGATGCGAAAGTGGAGCGAATCGGATTCGCTGTCCCTGCATGGGGATGCGAGAAGAACACGAAGTTGGTGCGCGCTTTCTTAAACGTAATCAGGTCAAATGGTGGAGAGCCGCGCTTTGTCTATAAAACGGGAACGGCTGATCTGAACATCGTCGCGCCCGTGTGGAAATGTCCCGCCGTGGTGTATGGTCCTGGGGACTCTGCCTTGGACCATACACCAAACGAACATATTCTATTGAGCGATTATGAAAAAGCAGTGGATGTATTGACGAATGTCCTGCAAGGGTTATAACATAATCCTGTTTTGATTTGCGTTGCCTTATTTGTAAAACTCGTAATTTGTCGGAATGCCATCCTGCAGATTTACAATTTCACCGACGGATAACACCCGTGTACTGGTCAAGATCATCTTTTCTCCGTGGTGATTCGTGTGTTCGTATTCTCCGGTCAAACCAGAGTGGTTGAAGATCTCACCCCCTTTTGCCTGATATGCAGCAGGCACTTCCTCTTCAGGGTAGATGGCATGGAAAGGACATTCAGGTACGCAGGCACCGCAGTCGATGCAGGTAGCCGGGTCAATATAGTATGTTGGATATTGTTTCTCCGGTGCACCAGGATTGATGCATTCCACCGGGCAAACTGCCATGCATGCGTTGTCACGTACGCATAGACTTGTAATGATATGGGTCATGGGGACCTCCATTTCTAAGGGTTACCTTGGATGTCGTTTTATGTGTTCGGAAGTTACTGTCGTGGATTGGGACTCATATCCTATTTTGTTGTAAAGTAGACCTTGACGAATATTGAATTAAGCCTATAATCGGGCGAAATACCTAAAGCCAAAATGAACTTGATCTTCAGCCTCTCCCTTATCGTCGTCCTTATTGCGGTCCTTATTATTAAGGACCTGTTTGTGGTTAGGATGGCGAAAGTGAGAGTGAAAAAATGACACTCGCGTAAACGCAAAGAGCCGCCCTAACCACGGGCGGCTCTTTTGTTATAAAAATTTAAACACAAAGGACACGAAGATCACGAAGGTTGAATGCCTGATGATCAAGTTACCTTTTCCGCCTTTGTGTATTCCCCGGCACTTGCGCCCGGGGCAAGTGTTGTGCCCTTAGTGGTTAAGGGCTTGTCCAATAGGAGCTGTATGCGATCAGATACCGTCAAAAAGGGATATGAGAAAGCGCCGCATCGTGCGTTGTTACGTGCGACCGGTTTGCAGGATGAAGATTTCAATAAGCCGTTCGTTGCCATCGTCAATTCGTATGTGGATGTGGTGCCGGGGCATGTGCATTTACAGGAGTTCGGCAAGCTGGTAAAGGATGCGGTGCGCGCGGCGGGTGCGGTGCCGTTTGAGTTCAATACCATCGGCG
>CAZKSG010000336.1:0-1924 GCA_964555335.1 uncultured Anaerolinea sp. | reverse complement strand
ATCGCATCCACAGCAATACCTTAAAAACAGTTGATATAGAACATTTATTCTGATACACTTTCTCTTATTTTAGAGGTTAGCAAGGAGAAATGTGTATGAGTATCAATCGTTCCATGCCTCCGGCTGCGATCATTCCGGAACTTCCCTATCTAAACGTGAGGGATGCAGTCTCATGGCTGTGCAACACGTTTGGGTTCAGAGAGCGCTTGAAAATCGGGGATCACCGCGCTCAACTCCAATTCAAAGACGGCGCCCTCATTGTCATACAGGGAAAAGATCCCCTCCCCTCGAATTCCATCATGGTCCGTGTGGAGGATGTGGACTCTCACTATCAAACCGCCCTGATAAACAGAGCACAGATCACCAGCTCTCCTGCTAATTTCCCGTATGGAGAACGACAATATACAGTGAAGGATCCCGCCGGTCACCGCTGGACCTTTTCGCAAACCATTGCCGATGTCGATCCCTCCACCTGGGGCGGACAGTTATTCGAGTAGAAGACCTCTCGCCGACAAAGATGATTCCATGTGGTATGCTTTGGAAACTCAGAAGGAGAGTGCCATGTCTATCACCGTTAATACACGCGGTTCCATAGCCAAAATCGTCCTTTCAGGTGGGATCGATTACTCAACCCAGGAACAATTCCGACAAGCCAGCGACAAAGCAATCTCTGCCAAACGCGTCCGTGAAATCCACATCGACTTTACCGATGTAACGTTCATGGATTCATCAGGAATACGGACACTGCTCATCCTTCAGAAACAGGCCGAGAAAAAAGGCATGTCGCTGATCGTCTCAAATTGCAGCGACTCTGTCCGTGAGGTGTTTGAGATCGGTGGCTTCGACCGGATGTTTACGATGCGCTAGTCCTGATTCAATATAAGGATATTCCTTTGAATACAACAGACCTTGCACACCTTCGAACGGCAATTCAGATTGCAAAACAAGCGCGGGAACATGGCAATCATCCATTTGGAGCCATCCTCGTGGATGAAATGAATCAGGTGCTGTTGCAAGCGGAAAACACGGTTGTAACCGGGGGCGATTGCACAGGTCATGCCGAAACGAACTTGATGCGGATGGCGACCCAAAATCTCCCACCTGAGAAACTGGAACGCTGCACCCTTTATACCAGTACAGAGCCCTGTGCCATGTGCGCAGGTGCGATTCACTGGGGCAATGTTAGACGCGTGGTGTATGCACTGGACGAAGTTGAACTATATGAGATTGTCGGTCCCTCACCTGAGCATTTGATGCTCCCATGCCGTGACGTTTTCGCCCGAACGCAACGCTTAATAGATGTGGAGGGGCCTGCTGTGGAACTTTCGAAGGAAGCCCGTGCAGTCCATGAAGGGTTTTGGCACCCATCGCCATAAATCAAATCCTGGCAGTAGGAAAACAACCTTGAAAATTCTTGAAACCGAACGATTGATCCTCCAGCATCTTTCGCATGAGGATGCTGAATTCATATTGGAACTGCTGAACGATCCATCCTTCATTCAGAATATTGGTGACCGCAAGATCCGTTCGCTGGACGGAGCAAGAGTTTATATCGACAGGGTCCCCGCGGCAAGTTACGCTCAACATGGGTTTGGACTGTATCTGGTCAGGCTCAAAGAAACCGGCGATTCAATCGGTATTTGCGGCTTGATCAAACGCGACACCCTGGAGTACGTGGATATTGGCTACGCCTATCTCCCCAGATTCTGGTCGAAGGGCTATGCAGTCGAGTCAGCGATGGCAGTCAGGGACTACGCCCGTGACGTGATCGGCTTGAAGCATCTTGTCGCCATTGTTGACCCGAGGAACAGCGGATCCATCCATGTGCTTGAAAAGATCGGTATGACCTTCGAAAAAATGGTCAAGCTCTCAGAGGATGATATCGAATTGAAGTTGTTCTCGATGAATCTATAGAAGTATGAAA
>CAZKSG010000335.1:0-1968 GCA_964555335.1 uncultured Anaerolinea sp. | reverse complement strand
TTTGATGGAACTGCTCATCATGATCCAGACCATTCGTCTGGATTCGGCGGCGCGTATCACAGCGGTTGTGCCGTATCTTTGTTATGGACGCTCGGATAAAAAAGACCAGCCTCGTGTGCCGATCACCGCGCGACTGGTGGCCGATATGATCGAAAGCGCCGGCGCTGATCGCTATATGACCTTCGACCCGCATGCCGGACAGATCCAGGGTTTCTTTTCCATCCCGGGCGACGTGCTCACTGCTTCACACATGATCAGCGAGTACATCAAGGAAAATCTTCTCGCCGGCATGAAAGACCCGGCTGTGGTTGCCACCGATCTCGGTTTTGCCAAAAAGGGACGGAATTACGCGCTCGACCTGGAACTACCCATCGCTTTTATCGAAAAACGTCGCACCGGCAACAATGCCAACGCCGAAGCATTGACCCTGATCGGCGATGTGAAAGACCGTGACGTGATCATTGTGGATGATGAGGTGGATACCGGCGGCTCGATCGCCCAGGCTGTGAGCGTGGTCAAAAATAACGGCGCACGTGATGTCTACTTAGCATTCATCCACCCGATCTTCTCGCGCAATGCAGCCCAACGACTTGCTGATCTGCCCATCAAACATATCATCACAACCGATACTGTATCGATTCCCGAGTCAAAGATGGAACCACTCACAGAGCGGATCACCATCCTTTCGATTGCTCCGATGATCGGCGAAGTGATCCGCCGCGCTCATGAGGGACGGAGCGTTGGAGAGATGTTTAACGAATAATTCAAGTGTCAGAACCCAAGACCTGACACATCGCACCTGACACCTAAAGACATGCCCGAACTCCCTGAAGTTGAAACGATCGCACGGAAATTAAGACCCAGCCTGGTCGGCAAAAAGATACTCTCTGCCGATCTGCGTTGGAATCGCACGCTTGCCCTACCCTCCCCCAAAAAATTCAAGCAACAAATTAAGGGACAGGAAATCCTCAATGTCACCCGGCGCGCGAAATATTTCATCATGCAACTTTCCGATTTCAGCCTGCTGATCCATTTGCGGATGAGCGGCGACCTGCTCATCAAGGATAGTACTATCAGGGCAGAACTTCACGACAGACTTCTATTACAATTAACAGGCGATGTATCGTTGGTCTTCAACGATACACGGAAATTTGGACGTGTATGGTTAACGGCATCCCCCGAGGAGGTGCTCGGATCGTTGGGGCCGGAACCGTTGGGACAGGAATTCACAGCCAAATGGCTGTACACAGCGCTCCACGCAAAGCGGCGACAACTTAAGCCGCTACTGCTCGATCAAACTTTTCTTGCCGGGCTCGGTAACATCTATACAGATGAAGCCCTACACATGGCAAAACTGCACCCGCTTGCCGCATCCGACTCAGTAACGGTGAAACAGGCTGAGACGTTGCACCAGGCAATCCGCAGTGTCTTGACCGAAGGAATCCATCGCAATGGAGCTTCTTTCGATTGGGTATACCGCGGCGGCGAGTTCCAAAATTACTTTCGAGTCTACGGGCGCACAGGTGAGAAGTGCCCCGTCTGCGGGACAGAGATCAAACGTATTCTGGTTGGACAGCGTAGCACACACTACTGTCCAAAATGCCAAAAATGAAGGTGAAGCAACATGGAACAAAGTACTAATTATCTCCCATACTTCATTACTGGATTTGTGATGATGCTTATTGGGTGGGCTATGGGTTTCTTCGATTCCAATATGCGTTCTGCCAAGAAAATCAAGCAGGCAGAGACATCTGCCAATTACGCTATTGAGGAAGCCAGAAAAAAAATATCGCAGGCGGAGTCAAAACTGGCAGAAATCGCTGCATCGCCAGGTACTGCGGACGACCCCGGGCTATTGCGCATCAAAAACGAAAATGGGGCGCTAACTCTCGACATCGACGGAACGCGTGTAAATACGAACACACTTTCCGATGAACAACGCAAACGGCTGATCGAAATGTTGACCCT
>CAZKSG010000334.1:0-2002 GCA_964555335.1 uncultured Anaerolinea sp. | reverse complement strand
AGATGGATGAAGAGCGCGCTGAGAAGTTGATGCAGGAAGCCCAGCACGACGCCAAATCCCGCTGGACGCTCTATCAACAGATGGCAGCGATGCATTACAACGGCAACGGCAGGGAAAGCTAATTTTCTCATAAGGCGGCGGTTAGGCAGAATAAGCCCCCGCCGCCTACTTAACAACGGAGACTAACATGACAGATCTTTCTACAACTTATCTTGGTCTGAACTTAAAGAACCCGATCGTAGCTTCAGCATCTCCCCTCTCCAAGAAACTTGACCGTGCCAAGAAACTGGATGAGGCAGGTATTGGAGCGATCGTAATGTACTCGCTTTTCGAAGAGCAGATCATCCAGGAAAGCCTTGAGCTTGATCACTATTTGAACCGCGGCACAGAATCCTTCCCTGAGGCTCTGTCCTATTTGCCAGATGGTGGAATGTATGGCGTAAATCCTGAGAAATATTTGAATCAAGTCACCGGGCTGAAGAAAGCAGTGAACGTACCCGTTATCGGAAGTTTGAACGGCGTCTCCAAGGGCGGCTGGACCAAGTATGCAAAAAAGATCCAGGAAGCCGGAGCCGATGCACTCGAATTGAACCTGTACTTCATCCCCACCGATCT
Organism: uncultured Anaerolinea sp.; assembly: GCA_964555335.1. Lineage (GTDB taxonomy): Bacteria > Chloroflexota > Anaerolineae > Anaerolineales > Villigracilaceae > Defluviilinea. The sequence goes on along the minus strand of CAZKSG010000334.1, from coordinate 1,387 downwards.
TGAGATGAAATCCAGTGACATTGAAGATATGCAGGTCGAGTTGGTAGCAGATGTCAAGTCTGCGATCAACATTCCCCTTGCCGTGAAGATCAGTCCATTCATAACATCCATTCCGAATTTTGTAAAACGCCTTGTGGATGCTGGCGCAGATGGACTTGTCCTGTTCAACCGCTTTTATCAGCCTGACATTGATCTCGATGAATTGGAGATCGTTCACAGCCTCGATTTGAGCACATCTGCCGAAATGAGGCTTCCTCTCCGCTGGATCTCAATCCTGAGTGGAAAAGTCGACACTGATTTTGCACTAACCAGCGGCGTTCATTCACATATAGATGTGGTGAAAGCAATGATGTCTGGCGCAAAAGTTGCCATGATGGCATCCAATTTGCTTCATAATGGCGAGCAGGTTGTCGGTCCAATGTTGAGCGCACTCGAAGCGTGGATGCATGAACACGAGTACACATCAATCCAACAGATGCAGGGCAGTATGAGTCAAAAATCCGTCAAGGAACCTGCTGCTTTTGAACGTGCAAACTATATGAAAGTTCTCGGCTCATTCCGCGATCTTCCATAAAAGAATAACTGACAATAAAACGAAAAAGGCTCTCGAAATTCGAGAGCCTTTTCTTTTGCCTCAATGTATGGCGGTTATTCTTCAACAGGAACGGGGGCTGTCTTGCGTTGTCTGAACGTGATCCGGGCGCGTGTCAGATCATAAGGAGACATTTCCATGGCAACACGGTCACCCAGGAGGATACGGATATAGTGTTTACGCATTTTTCCTGAGAGGTATGCAAGCACCACATGTCCATTATCCAATTTGACACGGAACTGGGTTCCAGGCAAGGCCTCAATCACAACACCTTCGGCACGAATTTTATCTTCTTCTTTCGCCATACTTCCTCTTTCTATTCACCATCCTTGGTGAACGTGCGTCGCTTGATGCGGCGGATTGCTTTCTTCTTCTCCATGCGGCGCTGTTCGCTCTTCGAGACAAACCAGCGTTTGCGGCGAACAGTGCTCAACACACCGCTCTTTACGACTTTCTTACGAAAGCGCTTGAGCAGGGAGTCTTGGGATTCGCCATTGCGTAAATTTACACTTGCCAACGAAATTCACCTCCTTCCGCATGGAAGATACCGATATAAAAAATCGGCCGATGTGCAGACTCGGCCGAGGATAAGTACTCAACAAGAAAATCACAAATGATCGACGATCAATAAGAACGTTTCACACTCCTGTTTTGTAATTGGATAACACTTTATCCATACCAAATCTGCAAATGTGATTATACATGATTCACGCGCAGATGAAAAGACTGCGCGTGAGATTTGTTAAAAGAAAAGCCCCTTGGCAATGACCTACTCTCCCAGGAGGTCGCCCTCCA
>CAZKSG010000333.1:0-2005 GCA_964555335.1 uncultured Anaerolinea sp. | reverse complement strand
GATCGTTGTCCCTGAACAGACGCAGATCACGCAATAACAATGTCACGGTTAATACTCAGCAGGTTGGAGCCTTCAAACGTTTCAACCTGCTGCTTTTTTAACTTACAATTCATTTAGCGGGCTAGAGAAATGAATACATCCTCCAACGTTGGTTCACCGATCACAATATCGCGTACAGTCACATTCTTTGCCTTTAATGCCTTTAGCAGATCATCTTTCTTTTTCCCTTTTTCTGTGATCGTTCGCAAATGATCTCCTGCCAACCCAACTCGCAGAACGCCATCTACTGTCGGCAATACTTCCAACCCGTCGTGTAGCGGTTCGGCAAACACCTCCCACACGTCGCCAGGGATGATGTTCTTCTTTAAATTCGACGGTGTATCCATTGCCAGGAGCTTTCCATCGCGCATGATACCGACACGTTCACAATACTCAGCTTCATCCATGTAGTGCGTAGTGACCAGAATCGTCACGCCACTTTCGGCAAGTTCATAGATCAAATCCCAAAAGGCGCGACGGGCGGTGGGGTCCACGCCAGAGGTGGGTTCGTCGAGAAACAATAATTTCGGCTCATGCACCAGCGCGATTCCCAACGCGAGGCGCTGCCGCCAGCCAGCGGAGAGGGAACGCGTCAGTGTGGATTCGTGTCCCTGAAGGCCGACCAACTCAATGGTCCGTGCGACACGGGCTTTGTCTGTAATGCCATAGACGCCGCCGTAGAATGTCAAATTCTCCAGCACGGTCAGGTCGTCATAGATCGCAAATTTCTGCGACATATATCCAGCGCGGGCACGGACTTCTTCGCTTTGTTTGAAGGCGTCAAATCCCAGCACGCTTGCTTCACCCTCCGTCGGCTCCAGTAAACCCAGCAACATGCGGATGGTGGTGGTCTTGCCCGAACCATTCGGTCCAAGATAACCAACAACCTCGCCGGCATTCACTTCGAAGTTGACATGGTCGACCGCCACGAAATCGCCGAAACGACGTGTAAGATTTTCAACGTAGATAACAGGTAAACTCATAAAACACCTTTGCAGGTGACAGTCACTTTAAGAGTGATTGTCATCTAGAACTATCCCTTTTCCAATACCGACTTCAACCGCACCAGGTTTTCCTCCATCATGGATTTGACGCGTCCCTGCATTACGCCTTCTGCCAGTTTGAACACGCCAGCAGGGTTGCCCTGCGCGTTGAGACTGAGTTTCGTGCCTGTGCCCACGGTCTTGAACGAAAGATTTACATTGACCTGCATGGGGCCGGCATTCATTTGAAAGCCATATTTTGAATCGGGCTCGAAAGTAATCACCTGCATCTCACCTTCGATGCGGCGTCCCAACATTTCACCGATATTCTTAAATTTCGTACCCAGGCCTACAGCACCCGGTGTGATCTGTTGCATGCTGACCACTGCTGAGTTCCATTTCGACATATTGTTGGGGTCGGTTACAAATGCAAAAACATCTTTGACCGGACGGTCGATCAATGTACTAAGGTCAAGGTTGATCATGATGCAACTCCTTTATGCTGATATTCGTGATCGGATAATGCAATAAACACATCTTCCAGGACAGGCGGCACAGAACGGAGTTCATCCACCTGACCACCAACGCTTCGTATCTCGGACCGAAGCCTGTTGAGGACATCTTGGGCCTTGTTCTCCCCCACACGGATGTGCAGTCGATCTCCGAAGGCCTGTACATCTTCCACATCCTTGTCGCTGTGCGCCACATGACGAAGTACGTTGATGGGCGACCCGCGCAATTCGAGAACGCGGTTGTTGAGGCGCGCCCGCAAATTAGACGGCGTATCTTCGGCGATGATCAGCCCATTCTTCATGAAACCTACGCGGTGACAGCGCGACGCTTCATCCATATAAGGCGTGGAGATAATGACAGAGACGCCATCGGCTTGTGTAGCAAGGCGAATGACAAGCTGCCAGAAGTCCTGGCGGGTGACCGGGTCCACGCCGGTAGTCGGTTCATCGAGCAACAATACCCGCGGTTTT
>CAZKSG010000332.1:0-2047 GCA_964555335.1 uncultured Anaerolinea sp. | reverse complement strand
GTGGTGGAGGCTGGCATCGGGTTGCGCATCTGCAACACATTCAACCCCTCTCATCCAGGCACGCGTTTGATCGCCAATGGATATGCCAACGGTCACAACGGCAAACCGGAGAAGATCATCAAAGCCGTGACCGCCATCCGCAAACAGCGACTGGTGACCATCGAAGGACGCGGCATGTTAGGTGTTCCGGGGGTGGCGGCGCGTGCCTTTGGAGCAGTCGCATCCACAGGCACGAGTGTTCCGCTGATTACGCAGGCATCATCCGAACAATCCATCTGTTTCGCCGTGCCCGCGGAAGCTGGTCCATTTGTGTTGAATGCGCTGGAAAAAGCCTTTGTCCACGAGATCGAAGACGAAGACATTGACCGTGTCTGGTCAACGAGCGACGTATCCATTGTCACCGTTGTCGGTGCAGGGATGCGGCACACGGTCGGCGTGGCGGGCAAGGTTTTCAGTCAGCTCGGAAATAACGGCGTCAACGTCCTTGCCATCGCGCAGGGTTCTTCGGAGGTATCCATCAGTCTCGTGGTAGATAATGCAGATACCGAGAACGCGGTCAAGGCGTTGCATGGGTTAATTGTTCAATAACCTCCCAACACGGTGGTCGAGTGGTCCCGAGCGAATGCGAGGAACATATAGGGACCACAGGTTAGATTCAAACAATAAGTATCTTGAAACATGGTGGTTTCGATACGCCCCTCTACGAGCATTCGGGGCTACTCAACCACCGAAGTAAACATCAAAGGAGAATTTATTATGTCCTCATCCCCCATCCCAGTAGCCGTACTCGGCGCGACAGGTTCTGTCGGTCAGCGGTTTATTTCGCTACTAGATAATCATCCTTGGTTCAAGGTGGTTGCGCTCGCCGCATCGGATCGTTCGGCAGGACAAAAATATTCTAAAGCCACACGCTGGGTGCTGGATGTTCCGATGCCTGAGTATGCCAAGGACATGGTCATCGTCCCTGCCAACACGGAGGCTGTACAGGCGAAGATCGTTTTTTCTGCCTTGCACACGGAAATTGCCAATGATTTGGAACCGCAATTTGCAAAAGCGGGCGCAGCAGTCTGTTCGAATGCATCATCGTATCGGCGTGGAGAAGATGTACCGTTGCTGCTGCCCGAGATCAACGCGGATCATATTCACTTGGTCAAGCAGCAGCGCAAGAACAAAGGCTGGAGTGGATGTATCGTCACGAATCCTAACTGCACAAGCACGGGCATGACCATTGCGCTTAAGGCATTGGATAATGCTTTTGGCGTGAAGAAGGTTTTCGCAGTTTCATTGCAAGCGCTTTCTGGTGCTGGTTATCCCGGAGTTCCTTCACTCGACATCATGGACAATGTCATCCCCAATGTTGCCAACGGCGGCGAAGAAGAGAAAGTGGAGTGGGAGCCACGCAAGATGCTGGGCACATTGAACGGCGATAAGATCGATCTGGCAGATATCCAATTCAGCGCTCATACCAATCGTGTGGCGGTCATTGACGGACATACCGTTTGTGCCAGCGTTTCCTTCGCGAATCCTGTTGGGCCTGAAGCAGCGATACAAGCCTTGCGCGACTACTGCGCACCCGAATCGGCGAGGGAACTGCCGTCGAGTCCGCGACCCGTGATCAGCGTAAGAGACGAAGCGGATCGTCCTCAGCCAAGACTCGACCGGTTGACCGGAAACGGCATGACGACCGTAGTCGGTCGGGTACGGCGCGATCCCATCCTTGATCTTAAGTTCGTTGTGCTTTCTCACAATACGATCCGTGGTGCGGCGGGGGCGTCGATCTATAATGCAGAGTTGCTGGTAAACGAAGGTTTGTTGTAAGAGTACCCGTTTGGGTATTGACACGAAAAGAAAGGCTGTGATATAAACCGCCGCTAAGAACAAAACTAAATACTCGCTCTTATCCAGAGAGGCGGAGGGACCGACCCTGCGAAGCCTCGGCAACCAAACCATTCCATGAGTTCCGGTGCCAAATTCGGCAAATATGAATGGGAAACCATTCACATCTGGAAGATGAGAGGATGGTGTAGACGTATACCTCTTCTTGTAC
>CAZKSG010000331.1:0-2121 GCA_964555335.1 uncultured Anaerolinea sp. | reverse complement strand
GGCATCTCAGCCAGAGCCAGGCGTATTCGATTCTGAAGCGACTTGAGAATCGTGGTGACATTTCTGTGCAGGAGATCCCGCAGGAGAAATTACCCCCTCGCCAATTATTGCATATGACCGCGCAGGGAAAAGAGAACTTTCTGAGCTGGCTTGAAACTCCCAGCGGAGGTAGCACACGCGCCATACGCATGGAATTTCTCACCCGTCTGTATTTCATAAACATGTATTTTCCCGAAAGAATCGTCCACACATTCGACCAACAGCGCGTGGAAGCTGAGACTCACATCCAGCGTCTCGAAGGGATATTATCTGAATTGCCCGCCGAACAGATCTATAACCGCATGAGCGTTGAGATGCGCTTGAAGCAATTACACGTTGTGCTCGAATGGCTGGATGAGTGTCAGGCGTCCTTCCAGAGTGCTACATAAAAAATTCAACATTGTGGGAACACTTGCCAGATAAGATGTTTTTGGTATATACTCACTCGATGAGTATAAAGCTCAAAATTATCTTTCTTGATAAGGAACCCCATGAAACACCTACTATCATTGGCTGTCTTGCTGGTTATCGTTTTGACCGCCTGCGGCCCCGCTGCCACTCCAGTACCTCTCGTCGCTACGGAACCACCGGCCACGGTACCTGCGCCTGAACCACGTACATTGACCGTTTTTGCGGCAGCTTCATTGACCGACGCATTCACTGAAATTGGCAAATCATTCGAGGCAGCTAACCCAGGTGTCACTGTAACGTTCAATTTTGCCGGATCCCAGGCATTGCGTACCCAGATCGAGGAGGGTGCACCTGTTGACGTGTTTGCCTCCGCCAACACCAAGGAGATGGATACGCTCGTAGCCGATTCACTGGTCAAACAGGGCGCCCCGCAAGTCTTTCTAACCAATAAACTAGTCGTCATTCTGCCTGCTGACAACCCGGCCAATATCGAAAAACTGAAAGATCTTGCCAACACAGGATTGAAACTGGTGCTGGCGGCTGAAGAAGTGCCGGTTGGAAAATATGCACGTCAGGCGTTGGATATCATGAACAGTTCGTTTGAAGCCGGTTTCAAGGATAAGGTGCTGGCAAACGTTGTCTCGAATGAGGACAACGTCAAACAGGTAGTAACCAAGGTCCAATTGGGCGAAGCAGATGCAGGCATTGTGTACACATCCGATGCGATTGCCGCTCCCGGTCTGAAGACCATCGACATCCCTGTTGATCTGAACGTTGTGGCAAAATATCCCATCGCACCGCTTGTCAGTTCCCCCAATGCGGATCTGGCAGCCCAATTCATCGAAGCGGTTCTTTCCGCAGACGGGCAAGCTGTGCTGCAAAAATGGGGCTTTGGTCCCATCCTTTAATTTTGTAAAATAGAGGTCGCGGGGTTCTCCCGCGACCTTTTTTAATTTCCATGGCAAACCTTCGCAAAATCTCCCGCCTTTTCGGAGAAGGATGCTCCATCTGGATATTCCTTGTTCCAAGTTTGATTCTATTAGTGTTCTTCGCTCTCCCATTGGCGGGACTCGTCTATCGTTCCATCGCGCCGGATTTTTTCACGAATGCATTTTCAAAGCAGGCATTTCAAGCTTTGCGGTTAAGTCTGGTTACCAGTTCGATTACCACGTTGCTTACCATCCTCCTTGGCACTCCGCTGGCCTATTTTTTAGCGCATTGGAAAAATAAACAGAAGAGTTGGTTGGAGCTCATTCTGGATCTGCCGATTGTATTACCGCCCTCGGTGGCGGGTCTGGCGTTGCTGATCACATTTGGACGGCGGGGTTTATTCGGCTCATTTCTGAATGTGTTGGGCATCAGCATTCCCTTCACGACGGCTGCGGTGGTCATGGCGCAGATGTTCGTCGCAGCACCGTTGTTCGTACGTTCGGCACGCCTTGGTTTTCTTCACGTTGACAAACAACTCGAGGAAGCGGCTCATGTGGAAGGTGCGAACCGATGGCAGGTGTTTTACGAAGTCATGATCCCACTCTCGATGCGTGCATTGGCGAGCGGTGCGATCCTGACGTGGACCCGGGCGTTGGGTGAGTTTGGAGCCACGATCCTGTTTGCCGGCAACCTGGAAGGCATCACTCAAACCATGCCGATCGCCATTTATCTCGGCTTTGA
>CAZKSG010000330.1:0-2149 GCA_964555335.1 uncultured Anaerolinea sp. | reverse complement strand
GCAGGGAGTTGGGCGATCTCCATTTCGAGCTTGCCTTGCAATGTCACGGACGGGACATCCAAGTCCATTTTCGGTTCGGTTTGTCCCTCGCTCATATTGAAGACGACAAGAACCGGCTTACGTGTGAGCAGACCATAGGATGCAAGTTCACGCGCTTCTTCGGCGTTATATTCCAGCTTACGGAGCGGTTCGCCATTATTTAGCGCTTCATGCAAACGGGTGAAGAGAACCGTCGACTTTTCATTGAGTGCCTTATCTGTGCCGCCTTTTTTGCGTTCATCGACAAGACGTTCGAGCTTGCGTTCGACGGCGATCAGGTCATTGAGCAGGAGTTCGCTCAACATGGAGTCGACATCCCGCGCTGGGTTCACACTTCCGCTGGGATGCATGACCAGGTCGTTTTCGAAGCCCCGCACTACCAGAATGAAGCCGTCCATCTGGGAGAGCTGGTTCAGCAGTTGACCGGAGATGCCACTTTTGGCGGAGCCCGCTTCGAGCCCCGCGATATCCGCATAGGTCACCTTGCCGTAGATCGTCTTCTTCGGCTTGAACATCTCCGAGAGTTTGGTGACGCGCGGGTCAGGGACATCCACCACAGCGGTATGGACTTCGAAGCGTCCTGCTGAAGCCGTTGTGGGTGTATCCCCGCGGGTGAGAGCGTTGAAGATGGTGGTCTTGCCTGATTGAGGTAATCCTATAATTCCTAGTTTCATCTTGACCTTATTCTTGGGAGTGGTATACTTTGGGGCGCTCCGCTATGCGGAGCTGTTACAAACAAGCCGAAGTGGCGGAATAGGCAGACGCGCACGACTCAAAATCGTGTTCCCTCCGGGAATGAGGGTTCGATTCCCTCCTTCGGCACAGCCGATTATACCGCACGGGTTTTGCACCAAAACGTTCTCCAGCATGGAGAATGTTTTGATTTAAGGCATGGCTACCGGGAAAGATCTTCAAGCATTTTATGGTAAAAAGCATCTATCAGCATTTCCCAAAATAGGTGCGCCGGTGGTAATATCTGTTCATCACAACGAGCAGAAAGAGCGGGCTTGAGTTTCGGTCAACGGAACAATCATACAATCGATACCGTCGAATCCAATAGATAACCACCCATGAAAAAGATCTTCGTCAGCTACTCACGCAAGGACATTGACTTCGCCCGCAAATTCGCCGGGGACCTCGAAAAGGCGGATTATGACGTTTGGTGGGATATCACTGACCTGCGCGGCGGCGACGACTGGGTGCGGGTCATCCCCGATGAGATCGCAAACAGCGAATGTTTCATCGTCATCCTTTCACCCAACTCCATCGAATCCGAATGGGTGCGCAAGGAATACACCCAGGCCCTCTCCCTGCGCAAGAAGATCGTGCCGATCATGTTCACGCCGTGCGCCGTTCCGTTCGCGTTGAACACGATCAACTTTGTGAATTTCGCAACCGGTGAATACCAGGATAATTTCACAAATCTGCTCAAGGCATTGGGATACAAAGACACACCGCCGATTGTTGAGCCGTTCAAGCGGGTACAGACTGCGCTCCCCTCCTGGATGCGATACGCGATTCCTGCCGTACTGGGACTGGTCATCCTGTTGGCGTTCATCTTTCGACCGGAGAAAGAGACGCCTCCTCCTACGTCTGTGCCTGTCACTCCATCAACAGCCACGTTCACTCTCGAGCCTCTCACTGCGACGCCCAGCGTCACAGCGACCTCCTCGCCTACGCTTTCCCCCACATTGAGCGCGACCCCCACAGCGACACAGCCCACCTTTACGCCGACCCCCACCATCGAAGTGGTGGAGACACTGCCATTCTGCATCTCGAATCTCACTGCCCTGCGTTATAAAGCGATCTATGTGCGCAGGGGACCCGATGATAGTTATGCGGCGTTCGAAACGGGTCTTCTCACAAGAAATGAAGAAACGCAGAAACCCCAGTGCCTGACCTTCTCGGCCGTCAGCGAAGATGGGATGTGGCTGCTGATCGCGAACGACCAGATCGACCCGGATGTGCAAAAGTTCGAAGGCGGGTGGATTCGCCGTGACCTGTTGACCGCCGGCGTGAGCGGCTCCATCGCCCTGCCAGTCTTCACGCTGACCCCCACGCCCACACCGAGCAACACGCCTACCATCACGCCGTCGCCCACGCGCACGCC
>CAZKSG010000329.1:0-2229 GCA_964555335.1 uncultured Anaerolinea sp. | reverse complement strand
GCCTGACGCGGATCCAAAGCAGTGCGCAGATGTACTTCGACTGTTGAGTCGAACTTGGTAGTGCTCGTTTCCTTCGCGAGAGCAACAGCTTCGCGAGTGGAGTATTCCTTTTCCAAATCCACTTTAGCCAGAGCGGCCTTATATTTCTTTCCGTGTTTTGCCATTTTATCCTCCGTGGTGCAAGCGGGTCACAGAACGTGACCCTCCCACAAATTTAGTCGACTACGTTAATACCCATGGAGCGGGCTGTACCTTCAACCTGCTTGATCGCGCCTTCGAGATTGATCGCATTCAGATCTTTCATCTTGATCTCGGCGATTTCCTTCACCTGTGCGCGTGTCACCTTGCCAACCTTTTCCTTGTTAGGAACGCCGGAGCCCTTCGCGACCTTGGCAGCCTTGCGAAGCAACACTGCGGCAGGTGGGGTCTTCAAAATGAACGTAAACGAACCATCGGTATAAACCGTGATTTCTGCCGGGAGGACCTCGCCCGGTCGGTTCGACGTGCGGGCATTGTACTCCTTACAAAAAGCCATGATATTGATACCATGACCCGCCAACGCAGGACCCACTGGGGGCGCCGGATTGGCTTTTCCAGCTTCAAGCTGGAGACGAACGATTGCCTTAAACTTCTTTGCCATTTTTACTCCTTAGCCTGTACCTGCGACACAGGGACAGGTGTGGTTTTAGCGGGCGATTTTAGGGGACGCCCTCCCACTGTATCAAGCTACGGATTGGACTCTTCGCTTTCTTCCAAGCCGCAGCCTGTTACTGTTTATTTACGCTTTCTCAACCTGCAAGAAATCCAGCTCTACAGGCGTCTCACGACCAAAGAACGACACCATCACACGGACCTTGGTGCGCTCCATATCGATCTCTGCTACAACACCACGGAAATCGTTGAACGGTCCATCGATGATACGTACGCGCTCACCCACTTTGTAGGTAACTTTCACCGTCGGCGCTTCGGCTTCCATGCGCTTGATGATCTGCGACACTTCTTCAGGACGAAGCGCGGTAGGATTGTTTCCCATTCCGACGAAACCAGTCACACCAGGTGTGTTGCGAACCACATACCAGGATTCTTCCGTCAACTGCATGTTGACCAGAACATAACCCGGAAAAATATGGCGTTCCACAGTACGGCGCTTGCCATCCTTGACTTCGATCTCTTCCTGGGTCGGGATAACCACATCAAAGATGCGGTCTTTCATTCCCATGGTCTCAATACGCTGTTCAAGGTTATGACGGACCTTATTCTCATAACCCGAATAACAATGGATCACATACCAGGCTGGACCTTCTGTCGTTTCGGTAGGCGGCATTTCATCAGACGATACTGCGGATGAGGATGGCTGCTTCTGTTTGGCAGGAACACGTCGTTCCACCATATCATCGATGGAAGGTTCGGTTGATCCGCTCACAGGAACGTCAATAGAGTCAGATTTCTCTGTCGGGGCAAACGCATCTGATTCAGATAACGGAGACTCAACCGGAGTTTCGCCCTCAGGTGAATCCACTGTATCGCGTTCAAACTGTTCTTGCGGTTCCTGCAAAGTCATAACGACCTCAAATTCCTTTGACTACAGTCCCAGCAACAGGTTCAAAAGGCCGTGAGCCCCTGCATCGGTAATCCCCAGGAGGATACCCATTGCAACCATCACAGCCAGCACTAAGAGAGTCAACTGACGAGCCTCAGGCCAGGTAGGCCATGAAACTTTTTTCAACTCACCCGTTGTTTCTCGAAAGAACAACTGGATCGCATTCGGCTTTTTGCTTTTCTCTTTCTCAGCCAATTTCGGACTCCTTCAATATTCTTACGGCTAAAACGCCGCCCTTCGACAGCGGCGTTACCGTTCTTACAGGCCAGGCAGGACTTGAACCCACAACCGTTCGTTTTGGAGACGAATGCTCTACCAATTGAGCTACTGGCCTACAATAACCAGGGGTACCGGGCACCCCTGGTTCATAAAACTACTTCGTTTCGCGGTGCGTTGTATGTTTTCTGCAACGCGGGCAAAACTTGTTGAACTCCATACGATTTGGATCGTTGCGGCGGTTCTTCTCGGTGGTGTAATTTCGCTCTTTGCAATCATTACATTGAAGTGTAATGACAGGGCGAACATCTTTCTTCTTGGAAGCCATTCTTACGTACCAACTTTCTCTTATTCAATGATTTTAGTAACGACACCAGCGCCGACGGTGAGACCGCCTTCACGGATGGCGAACT
>CAZKSG010000328.1:0-2336 GCA_964555335.1 uncultured Anaerolinea sp. | reverse complement strand
GCACCCGTTCAGACACTGAATGTATTTTGCATCTCTACGAAGAATATGGCGATGACTGCGTGAAGCATTTGCGCGGACAAGCTGCCTTTGCATTGTGGGATCGAAAGAACAGAAAACTCCTATTGGCTCGTGACCGCATGGGCAAAAAACCGCTCTATTACACAATTCAAAATGGTACGCTTCATTTTGCATCCGAGTTGAGCGCTCTGCTCGTGTCGCTGCCACACAAACCTGAGATCAACCTTGAAGCGATCGATCTGTACTTGAGCCTGCAATATATTCCCGATCCGCTTACTGCCTATCAGGGCATCTATAAGCTCCCGCCTGCGCATCGTTTGATCTGGCAGAACGGTGTGGCGAAACTCGAATGCTATTGGGATTTCACCTACCAACCCAAACACACTGCCAGTGAAGATGAGCTTGTCGAGGAATTGCGATCCCTGCTCAAGGAATCAGTGAAGATGCGTCTCATCTCGGAAGTGCCTCTGGGAGCGCATCTCAGTGGCGGCATCGATTCAAGCATCATTGTGGCGATCATGGCAGAGTTGAGCGATGCGCCGGTCAAAACATTTTCGGTGGGTTTTGAAGAGGAAGCATTCTCTGAATTGGAATATGCTCGTGCAGTTGCACAGCGATATTCCACAGATCATCATGAGTTTGTCCTCAAGTATGGTGATATCCCATCCACGCTTGAAAAGATCACATATCACTTTGGTGAGCCATTTGCCGATTCGTCTGCCATTCCACTGTATCACATCTCGAAGATGACTCGTGAACATGTGACCGTGGTCATCAATGGGGATGGCGGCGATGAAGACTTCGCTGGATATCAACGTTACTGGCTCGACCCGATTGCCAATCACTACTTGCGCGCGCCTCAATTCCTGACCCGACAGTTGGTTCCGTCCATTGCAGGACTTCTCCCCGACCGGTCAGATCGACCTGTTGGGCAAAGTTTTGTGAACGGGCTCAAACGCCTCCACCAACTCCCTGAAACGGACGCTCGGGCAAGTATTCTGCGATGGGGATCCTTTTTCTCACCGAGTCAACGCGCTCAATTATGGAAACCGGGCTTTTCGTTCAAACCCAACAATGCACAGGCATTGCTTGCAGAGAAGTTTGATTCGATTGAAGGCTCTTATCTCGACAAGACCCTCTACACCGACCTGCATACCTATCTCCCGGGTGATTTGCTCGTCAAAGCGGACCGTATGGCCATGGCGGCGTCCATCGAAGCGCGCTCGCCTTTCCTGGACCATAAACTGATCGAGTGGTCGGCCCGGGTGCCAGACCAGTTCAAGGTTCGGGGGAGAACCGGAAAATATCTGTTGAAAAAGGCGTTTGCGAGTTATCTTCCGGAGAATGTCCGCAAACATCGCAAACAGGGATTTGGGATTCCCGTTGGCGCGTGGTTCCGTGGACCCTTGCATGATTGGGCGAAGGAACTGCTCACATCCAATGGAAGCTCCCTCGATCAGTGGTTCGACAAAAAGGCGATCAATACCCTTCTTGAAGAACATCACACCGGACGTGTGGATCACGGCAAACGTATTTATGCGTTGACCATGCTGGCATTGTGGAGGCAGGGACAGTAATGTTTAAGTTTGGTGAGAATTGGGCGTCATTTTCGCGTCAACTGGATGAATCCCGGATTGACGAAGCAGTGCGATCCCTTATATCGTTGTTCGGTGAGGATACGATCCGGGGTAAATCCTTTCTGGATATCGGATGTGGAAGCGGTCTGTTCTCGATCGCTGCCGCGCGGTTGGGTGCAAGCAAGGTTGTAGGGTTGGATGTGGACCCGGTTTCGGTTTCGACATCGCAGGCAAATGCTGCGCATTGGCTTAAGGATTCATCCACCCCCCTGACCTTCCTGAATTTATCTGCTTTGAATACCGGGCAAATGGATGCGCTCGGCAAGTTTGATATTGTCTATTCCTGGGGTGTCTTGCATCATACCGGGAATATGGCATTGGCTTTGAAGAATGCTGCCCAGCGGGTGGAGGATCATGGATTGTTCATGATCGCGATTTATAACCGGCACTGGTCCTCACTGCCCTGGAAGCTTGTCAAGTGGTTTTACAACAAAGTTGGCACGTTTGGGCAACGAATTTTGATCTGGATTTTCACGCCGATCATCTTTGTAGCGAAATGGCTCGTGACGTTCAAAAATCCATTGAAGATGAAACGCGGCATGGATTTCATGCACAATATTATCGATTGGGTTGGGGGGTACCCATATGAGTATGCCAGTGTTCCTGAAATGACCGAGATCCTGAAGAAACTTGGGTTTGAATTGTTACTTGTCCGTCCGGCAACAGTGCCGACCGGGTGCA
>CAZKSG010000327.1:0-2373 GCA_964555335.1 uncultured Anaerolinea sp. | reverse complement strand
GCCTATTGACTATCATCCCGTTCTGGTAGTGCCAAGCGACAGGCTGATTTATAATAACTTCCATCTCACTTTCAGGGAGCATTCTTCGCGACCGACACTTGCACCGAACGCACACTTGCCCCGAGCGCCAGTGCCGGAGGAGTGCGGTGAGAGTCTCTACCGTTGGAGTAGGGATCCTTCGCTTCGCAGGGCAACGGACGCCCGCTTTGCTCAGGATGACATGTCCAGGAGTCTCATGAAAGTATCTGAAGCTATTCGTACCAAACGAGCAATTCGTAAGTTTCAAGAAAAGCCTCTCCCCGAAGATGTGGTCAAAGCCATCTTGAACGCTGGGAGAAGGTCGCAGTCATCCAAGAACGAGCAGGGGTGGCAGTTCATCGCCATTCGCGACAAGTCCATTCTCAAGGCGCTCTCCGAGTGCGGACAGTGGGCTGCACATCTCGCCGGAGCCGCGCTCGCTGTTGCCATCCTCACGCCCGATCCCACAGGCAAATTCCAAACCATGTTCGATGCCGGCCAAGCCGCGGCGTTCATGCAGCTCGCCGCATGGGAGTTAGGCGTGGGTTCGGTCCCGGCTTCTATCTATGAGGCGGAGAAAGCGCGTGAGATTTTGGGATTCCCGCCAGAGTGGCATTTGCGCATCGCGTTATCGTTCGGCTATCCTGAGAATGAAGAGAAATTATCTGCAGCGCCGAAGAAGGGTGGACGCAGGGCATTGGAGGAAGTCGTACATTGGGAAAGGTGGTAATCCCTCCCTGCTAGGATTCGGCGTTGGATTTTGCTACAATGGCCGTAAAGCAAAGCTCACTTTGCAGGAAGTGAGGAAATATGAATACGAGCCGTCGGTCTACAAGATTGTTGGTCTATGTGGGGATCCCGATCATCGCAGCTTTGCTGTTGTATCTGGTCTGGGGAGGCGTTCAAACGGGCTGGGAAAGCGGAGAAATCTGCGCCGGGCTGGGACTCTTGATGGCGATCGGGGCACTACTCTATCTCAAACGAATGGAAAATGTTTCCATCAGGGACGTATCCCAAAGGATTCGAAAAGAATATCCCCCAGAGGTGCGGTCTCAGGTCTTTGAAGTCTATGAACATTTGAAGACCAAAGAACTGGACGGTCTGTTCGCCAAAATCCTGGATGATGCCCATGGCGATGTAAATCAGGTTCGGAAGCTTGCCAGCGTGGCTGAGAGTGTGGGATGGCAGGCGTTTCTTGAAAACAAGTGGTGAGAAGATTCCAGAACAGTACTTCTGCTTGATTGGCATGCAAACAGCCGGGGCTATAATCCGTCGAAACTCTTTCGCCATTGGAGGAAACCACATCATGTCCACCATTGAACAACAGGAGATCGAAATCCTTCGCAGCCGGGTCAGCCGCCTCGAAGCCGAGATGGATTTTCTTTACAAACGCCTTGGAGTCACGTTCTCAGAAAATGCCAACCAGGGAGACGATCCGCGGATACTCGACGCGTTGAAGAGAAACAGCATGATCGAAGCCATCAAGATTTACCGCGAGATCACAAATCTCGGGCTGGCAGAAGCCAAGTCTGCTGTGGAGGAGATACGGGCAAGGAGAGGTCTCTAAAAATAATTCGTAAGGGCGGACGGCTGCCCGCCCCTACGTTTTTAAAAGATAACCCTTATGGATTCCTCCCTCCTCCCTTTTTTCCAACCCAAAGGCATTGTCGTCGTCGGCGCATCCACGTCGCCGGAAAAACTGGGTTATGGTGTGGCACGCAATTTGATACAGAGCGGCTACAAAGGCACGATCCATTTCCTCAGCCAGAAGCCGGGTGAATTGTTCGGGCGTTCGATGTACACAGATCTCAGTCAGGTCCCTGAGCCGGTAGATCTCGCGATTCTCATCGTCCCGCCGAAGGCAATGTCAAAGACCATCGAAGACTGCGGCAGGTACGGCATCCACGCGGCGATCATCATGTCATCGGGCTTTCGGGAAGTCGGAGCCGAAGGTGCTGCACTTGAACAACAGTGTGTTGACGTTGCCCGGGCGCATAGCGTACGGCTGTTGGGTCCCAATTGCATCGGTACTATTAATACATCTCTTCCCCTCGATACAACGTTTTTGCAGACGCCCATGCCCGCACAGGGCAAGATCGGTTTCATTTCGCAGTCTGGTGCGTTCTGTGCGGCGATCATCGACTGGTCACGCGGCGAGGGCTTTGGCTTCTCACAGCTCATCAGCCTCGGTAACATGGCAGACATGGACGAGACCGATGCTCTTGCGACGTTGGGGGAGGACGAGCATACCCGCGTCATCGTGCTGTATATGGAGTCTGTTTCAGATGGGCGGCACTTTGTGGATGTGGCGCGTGAAGTGGCACGGCGCAAGCCGGTCCTTGCGCTGAAGGTCGG
>CAZKSG010000326.1:0-2375 GCA_964555335.1 uncultured Anaerolinea sp. | reverse complement strand
GCGAGGAGGTGAATCCTGAAGCGATTGTGCCTGGTCAGATGGAGTTCGATGTTTTCTCAACGGGGTACATAAATCAGGTCCGCTATATCAACAAACAGATAGAACATGTTGTAGATGTTATTCTCGCAAAATCATCCCGGCCGCCGGTCATCCTTATTCAAGGAGATCATGGACCCGAACTCTATGCCATTCGGGATCAGGATAGAATGAAATTGCACAAAGAGATCAGTACATACCGTATGCAGATCTTGAGCGCCTACTATCTTCCCGGAGTATCATCTGAGTTGTACGAGAGCATCACTCCTGTCAATTCCTTCCGCTTGATCTTCAACAGATACTTCGGTGAGAAGTATCAAATGCTTGAAGACACGTCTCTATACTCGCAATATAAAGCCCCCTATCAATATTTAAACATCCCTCCATCCTGTCCTTAATGCGCATGTCCAATTCTTTAGATAGAACTGCTCGAACAAACAATAAAACGCTCCATTGGATCCTGTTTGGAGTCCTGATTTCTCCCTTGCTTTTCTACTGGGTCTATTCCATCTGGTTGAATCCCTCCAAAAATTATTATACGAACGATGCGGAATTTCCTCATTTCATGAATTCACTTGCTGTTTTCAAGGGTGGACGATACGGTTATATCGATCATCCAGGAACGCCAGTGCAAATCCTTGGAACGGTTATCCTCGGCATCATGTATCCCTTTACAAAGGACGCGCCCGGCGGTTTCGTCACTTATTATTTGCAGGAACCGGGTCGCTTTTTGGATGTAGCCCATGCCCTGTTGATTTTTTTGTACCTGCTAACAACCTGTTTTTTCTTTTGGACGGTGCGCTCAAGGAATACTTGGAAGGATGTCCTGTACGCTGCAGGCCTGGCTGTCTTGTATTATGCGATTCACCCCGACGCATTGAGCGCCAGCACAGTTTGGAACCATAACTCGTTCAACTTTCCGTTTGGAGCCACGCTCTTGCTATGCCTTTATGGTGTTCTTATCAAAGACGGGACACATAAAGAGATTCCCATTGGTGCATTGATCGGGTTGGGAATTGGGGCGGGCATCATGACCGCAACCACCATCTATATGGCAGGATGGGTAATTGCCGTCGGTGTGGCTGTTTTTCTTTATCATCTTCTTCAAAGAGCGCCATGGCAACGGACTCTTTTCGCCACTGGTTTGGCCGGATTTTCCGCCATCGGTGGATTCTTTCTCTCAGTTTTGCCCATTTTCGACAAGTTATCCCATTTTCGCAATTGGATTGCCAGCCTCTTGACACATGAGAGTAATTTTCTGGATGTCCCTGAGAATCAACCCAGATTGGAGCGGCTTGCATCCAACTTCATTGAATTCTATAGAATCCTGCCAGTCCTATTCATCTTCCTTGTCCTGCTTGTCATCTTCTCGGTAATTTTGTTTTTCCTGTTTCGGCGTAAACTGACGGAAAACCCGGGTCTTTGGGCGATCATCATTGCAGTAGGAGCACAGTCCACGGCTATTGTACTAATGTTCCTTGACCGTCCGTTGAACGAGATGTACTTTCAATCCATTGCCACGATCCTCCCGGTATGGACGATGGCTCTTTTAGAAGTAGTCAAGCCGTATATCAAAAATATCGACCTTCTTCGGGGGGGAGTGACCGTGTTCGCCCTGGTAGGCATGACTGTCACTTCGATCAACAGCGTTTATCGAAAAGGTGATGAAGTGCTCATGCTGCGTAATTCACAGGACATGATCTCATCGACCATCCAATCGATCGCCCAGCAGACGGGACGTTCCCCTGACGATGTCATCTCCCTTTGGATGCACGGTACATCTTCGCAGTGCTGGGGGATCCGGCTCGGAGATTCGAAGGCGTATAATATTTTCACAAAAGAGATCGAAAGTATTTGTCCAGGACAGTATTTACTCAGCACCGGTTTACGCGTGGGTAAATTTGGAAACAATTACCCGATCGAGAATGAATCTTGGGATGTTATCTTCGCCTGCGAGAAGGACTTGAAACGGCTGGAAAGAATACAGGTACCGATACATGTGCAGTCATTCCCTCAGCTGAAATGGATTTGTGGAACACCTGTAACCGTGACACATGACTAAATGTTTTGAGACGAGATGCCCAATCCCCGTGGAGATATTGTGACAATATCGATTGTGCAGAGAAGTAAGGAGTTACTTCATAAGGCAGGTTTCTTTTCTGTTATTATGATCCTGTTGTTCACGGCTTATTTTGCCCTCCGGATCGTAAACCTTACTTATGCTGCCCAAAAAGTAAAATCGACGGCCGACACGACCTCTTACGTGCGTATTTCCCGTGAACCCATTCTAAGCTCCGAGTTCCTGGCGGGTACACGTCCCTTACTCTTTCCATTGATGG
>CAZKSG010000325.1:0-2401 GCA_964555335.1 uncultured Anaerolinea sp. | reverse complement strand
CAATATTAGAAAAACAAATCCCGTTGCATGCAGCGGGATTTGTTTTTTTGCACTCGTCTTTTTGTCTATTGATTATTGGAATGACACGGTCAAATGGCGCACTGTGCCATCCCGTTGAAAAATATTTTTACTGTTCACTGAATCGAGATCGTGCCCACTGATTGATTGAGTACTGCCATCCAGAAAATGTACATCAATGCACGGTTCCTTTGAAATCATCAAGACGACCGGTACCTGGCAGATCGAATACAGGACAGCACCTGCAGGACATTCGATCGACTCTTTCTGACCTTTTGTATTCCAATAATCATAGTTCGTAGGGGTGGTGAGAAGTTCATGCTTATCGAAGAGCAAAAAATCAAACTTGATATTCCCATTTTCGATCAAGAATCCAAGTTCCATCAGGCGGGTCAGAATCTCTTCCTTGACCATGCCTGTCATGCCGGGCTGCTTGGCTCCCTGTCCTTTCGGTGTATGAGAATACGGGTCGGTGGGGAAGGCACCGTAGACATCCGGCATCTTGTTGAAGCTTAGTCCCTTGCGGATATCTTCATACTTCTCGATCAACGCCGCAGTTGTTGATTCGGTTCGTGTACGAAGGATCGTTTCCTGCACCGCCAACAGGAGTTTGGACACCATGTGCCAGTAAATGCTGCCCAACCCCTCATAAGCAAAGAACGTTCCGGAACGCCCTGTGAATTCGTTGTGATGGAATGTCTCTTCGAATAAGGCTTTGATCTTTTCCATGTCACATTGAACAAGTTCAGCGTATTGACTGGGTAAGGACTTGAGAACACTGGTCACGTTCTTGATGTTGCGGATATGTCCCGCAAAATGATAGTTGCCTTCTTCATCTTTCACGATTAAAGCCCTGTTGTTGGATTTAACAAGTTCTGTGACGAGCGCCAGATCATTTACTTGCTCCGGCGTGATCGTATTCTTTGGCAGGAAGCCCTGCAATTCCCGGTCAGGATAGAGAATATAACTGTGCTGGTCTGCACGATACAGTTTGCTGTTGCGCATGTTTTCCAGCAGCGACAACGACTCTTCGCCAGAGAGCATTCCCGATGAAAGGATGGCGACCTGCCCTTCCAGCATTTCATACAGGTGACCAACTGACGAACTTCCATTGCCGAGATGCAGGATGTTATAAGCATGATAGAGATTGTCGCTGCGCTTATTGGCTCGCAGAGAGTGCTCAACGAACTCCTGTGCCAGATCAAGGAATGTTGCTATTTCTGAAATTTGCAACTGGACATATTCTCCAGACAGACCATTGGAATAGTAACCCCAACGAAAATCGCTGCCTGCCTGACTCAAGGCATCCATCATGGAGCGGCGTTGCTCATCGCTGAAGGAACCAGTCAGTGTATCCTTGAAACCGTTCAGTATCTGAAAAATCTGCGCAAAGAGTTTCTGGATTTCAACGCTCACTTGCACAGACTCAATACCGCTCTGTCCTAGAAGTTCTTGGCAGAAGGCAATGGCACGTCGCAGGTAGCAAAGCGTTACCACCGACAAGCCTTTGCCGACCAGTGCGTTATTGGCATCGTTCCACTCAGGACGCTGGGTGTTCATCCAGATGCCGCCTTCGGGGACAAAGTTCACCAGTTTGGCGAGCAGGAGGGTGAGCAGTTTTTCGGTCAGGTTGACATGGAGAACTTTTTCATCTCGTGCGTAGACCAGTTTTCCATCACTGCCGAGTTGTTTGACTCGCTGATCGATCTTGTGTTCCAGCTCCCAGTTGAAGTCAATGCTGTTGTAGGGATTGGACAGCAAGTCAGCATAGTGCTTGATACGATATGGGACATTGGCATAACTAAAGACAGGTTGAGAGAGCAATGTCTTGAGTTTGCCTGGATGGACTTCGACACTGATCTCCATCAGTTTTTGCAGGTAGATGATCTGGTGATCGCTCCAATAGCCGATATTTGCCCACGGGTTGTTCGGCTCGGGGATTTCCCAATCGATGCCTTCGCGCGTGATGCGATATGGGTTGTAACCATCCACAGTAGTGGCATTCAGGAACGTGGAAATCATGCTTTCGATATATTCAGGGTACGAATAAGCGAGTGCTTCCCAGTTCTGGAAGATGTCACGCCAATTACCTTCGTAACCGAGCTTAAGTGTGCCATCTGCTTTTTTGATATCAATGGCAAAACGATTCCATGGGCGGCTCGGATCGCCGTGACGGCGGCTGAACGTGAGCGGAAGATAGCTATAGCTCAGGCGGATCAGGTCTGCATTCCCGGTTGCATCTGCGCGGGTGTGAAGATCAAGAATATTCATCCCGGCAGGTAACTCGGAGAAGAACGCAATGTTACTGGACACAACATCACGATTGCGGGCTTTCACAAAATCAATAAAATCCTGCGTCTGGATATCATATCCATTCGAGAAG
>CAZKSG010000324.1:0-2460 GCA_964555335.1 uncultured Anaerolinea sp. | reverse complement strand
CCTTGAAAAACTAATTCTGGCTGGCATGAACGTTGCCCGTATGAACTTTTCGCATGGCACACACGAAGAACATGCCGAGCGTATCTCACGCATCCGTAGTGTTGCCGAAAAATTGGGTGTTTCTGTGGGAATTTTGCAGGACTTGCAGGGTCCCAAAATCCGCGTTGGCGAATTGCCCGAACCGATCCATCTCTCGGAAGGGGAAGTGGTGACGCTTTTCGTGACGGGAGCCACTCCTCCAGGAAATGGCGAGAAGAATATTCCCGTGGATTTTCGCCAGCTCTTCGATTCCGTGCGGAGTTCAGACCGGCTTCTGCTCGACGATGGACGCCTCACGCTGGAGGTTGTCTCCGTCAAAGACCGCAATGCATTGACGGCCAAGGTTGTGGTCGGTGGGTCCCTCTCGTCTCATAAGGGGATCAACCTCCCCGGTGTTCGGCTGCGTATTGCCGGGTTCACCGAAAAGGATGAGGCGGACCTGGCCTTTGGCATCTCACAGGGCGTGGACGCGGTGGCCATCTCTTTTGTACGCACGGTGGAAGATGTTAAAAAGGTCCGCTACGCGATGGAACGGTTTTCGCAAGGCTCACGGATGCCGATGCTGATCGCCAAACTTGAAAAGCCCGAAGCCCTCGATAATCTGGAAGCGATCCTGGATGAAGTGGATGGCGTGATGGTGGCGCGCGGCGATCTGGGTGTGGAGCTTCCTCCTGAACGTGTGCCCGCACTGCAAAAGCATATCATTCGCACGGCCAACAACCGCGCCAAGCTAGTCATCACGGCTACACAGATGCTCGAGTCGATGATCATGAACCCATTACCCACCCGCGCAGAAGCGTCGGATGTGGCCAATGCGATCTTCGACGGTACCGACGCCGTCATGCTGTCTGCCGAATCGGCATCTGGAAAATACCCGGTGGAAGCGGTGCAGATGATGGACCGTATCGTGCGCGAAGCGGAGACCCATTTCATCGAATGGGGCTGGGAGCAGAAAGTGATCGGCTTCGAACACAGCGACGCCGTCTCGATGGCGCGTGCGGCACAATCGCTGGCTAATGACCAGAATGTCACCGCTGTTGCCTGTTTTACCACCCGCGGCGAAACCGCCTGGCTGATGTCCAAGATCCGTCCTCGTGTGCCGATCATGGCATTCACGCCTAACCGTGAGACATCCTATCGGCTGGCGTTCATGTGGGGCGTACGCCCGCAATTGGTCCCGTTTTCGAACACGCTCGAAGAGATGCTCGATCATGTGGACGCTGCGTTGATGCGGTCACAGGTGGTGCAACTGGGCGATCAGGTTGTGTTGGTTTGTGGATTCCCGGTTGGGGCGGTCCGCCCACCGAACATGGCGTTGCTGCATACGGTCGGTGAGCGGTAGGCTCTTGATACTGATTGACATACGTTAGCAAACAAAAACCCCTTAGCGGGGTTTTGTTTTTCTTTCTCTTTGCTCTCGACTTTCCGGACTGCTTCTGCTGCCTGCCGGCTTTTTCAGCTCATCCACTTCCTTCATTGTCAGGTAGCGCCATTGGCGGGCTTTCAAATTATCGAGCCGCAGCGAACCGATGCGGATGCGTAAAATGCGGACGACTGGCAGCCCCAGTTGGCTGCATGTTTCGCGGATCTGTCGTTTGCGACCTTCGCCCATGACCACGCGTACCCAGGCTCCTTTTCCCTGTGCGCCCTCGAAACGGACCTGTACCGGAGCGGTCTTGTAGCCATCCTCCAGAATAACACCTCGTTTCCACGCCTCAAGTTGTTTCTCATCCGGGCGCCGCGCCAACAGGACGCGGTATTCCTTTTCATGTCCGAAGCGTGGATGAGTGAGCTTGTTCGTCAGGTCGCCATCGTTGGTCATCAAGACGAGACCTTCGCTTTCGAAGTCCAGCCGTCCCACAGGGTGAATATGCTGCGGTACATCCACGAGATCGCGTACGGTTTGACGATCGTCGCCGCGCTCGCTTTCGACGGTGGAAAGCACATTGCGCGGTTTGTACAGTGCGATGTAAGTCAGGGTTTCGGCGGCAGCGATAGGCTTTCCATCCACAGTGATCTTGTCGATGGCGGGATCGGCTTTTTGCCCGAGGGAGGCGAGTTGTCCATTCACACGGACGCGCCCGGCTGTGATGAAATCCTCACAGGCGCGGCGGGAACCGTATCCAGATTGTGCAAGTATTTTTTGTAATCTCTCTAACATGGTGGAAAGATTATAACAAATCTCACTCGCATATCGTTGTGCCATCCCACCATCTGTAGTATTCCAGCCCATACAGGGACCTTTGCCGGGTGCTTACTCTGCGAATACGATGCCCTGTGGGCATACTGGTACGAAGACGTACGCCGGGTTTTGTGATTTGGTTTGAAAAGGCATCCCCCCATATATGGGGGTCGCCAGGGCGGCAAAAATTGATTTTTCTGAAATTCTTCGATGTGTGTCGCTTCGTTGTCGTGCCGTTG
>CAZKSG010000323.1:0-2528 GCA_964555335.1 uncultured Anaerolinea sp. | reverse complement strand
TGCTGCCCTACCCCAGCGGTGACCTGCACATCGGTCACTGGTTCTCGATGACGCCTCCCGATGCGCGTGCACGCTTCAAGCGCATGCAGGGCTACAACGTCATGTTCCCGATGGGTTTTGATGCGTTCGGTCTGCCTGCGGAAGGTGCTGCCATTAAGCACAATATCCATCCAAAGACATGGACCTACCAAAACATTGACCGTATGCGAAAGCAGATGCGTTCAATGGGCGCGATGTTCGATTGGGACCGCGAAGCTGTCTCTGCAGACCCGGAATATTATCGCTGGACTGAATGGTTTTTCATTCAGTTGTATAAACATGGGTTGGCGTATCGCAAAAAAGCGGCTGTGGATTGGTGCCCGAAGGACAATACCACCCTGGCACGTGAACAGGTCAAAGGTGAGGAGCGGGTTTGCGATCGCTGCGGAACACCCGTCATCAAGAAGGAACTGGATCAGTGGTTCTTCAAAGCCACAAAGTATGCCGATGAATTATTGCACTTCGATGGCATCGATTGGCCGGATTTCATCAAGGTTTCACAGACCAATTGGATCGGTCGCAGTGAAGGTGCCTCGGTCATTTTTAAAACAGAGGCTGGCGACGAGATCGAGATCTTTACCACGCGTCCCGATACGTTGTGGGGCGCGACTTTCATGGTCATGTCTCCGGAACATCCATTGGTGGATACGATCACCACACCGGAACACAGAGAAGCTGTCAATGAGTATAAGGCTCAGGCAGCAAAACAGACCGACATCCAGCGGGAATCGAAGGACAAAGAAAAGACCGGTGTCTTCACCGGCGGCTATGCCATTAATCCGGTGAATGAAGAGCGCATCCCAATCTGGGTGGCCGATTATGTCTTGATGTCGTATGGCACCGGTGCGATCATGGCTGTCCCTGCGCATGATGAACGTGACTTTGCATTTGCGCGCAAATTTGGATTGCCCGTCATCCCTGTGATTCAACCTTTCGGAATGGAGCTGAACGGCGATACGATGGATGCGGCACACGAGCATGAAGGTGTGATGATCAACTCGGGTTCGTTCAATGGCACGCCTGCCACGAACGACAAGGGCATGAAGAATCCTGCCATCAAAGCGGTGGTGGAATATTTGGAGCAAAAAGGGGTTGGCAGGCGGGATGTAAATTACCGTTACCGCGACTGGTTGATCTCACGTCAACGCTACTGGGGTGCCCCCATCCCGATGGTCTATTGTGAAACGCATGGTTGGAACCCCGTGCCTGACGATCAATTGCCTGTGTTGCTGCCTGATGATATCGAATGGCGTCCGACCGGTGAAAGTCCGTTGAAATTTCATCCCACCTGGAAAGATACCACCTGCCCAGTCTGTGGTGGATACGCTGTCCGTGAGACGGACACAATGGACACGTTCATGTGTTCATCGTGGTATCACCTGCGTTACTTGAGTCCACATAATGACAGGGCCCCGTTCGATGATGCCGAGTACAACTACTGGATGCCTGTGGACACCTATACAGGCGGAAGTGAACATGCAAACATGCACTTACTGTACTTCCGTTTCTTCCATAAAGCGTTGCGCGATATGGGCATCACGGAAGGTAGCGAGCCAGTAATGCAATTGCGCAATCAGGGTATGGTGTTGGCAGAAGACCACAGCAAGATGTCGAAGAGCAAAGGCAACGTGGTTGCCCCCGATGTGTTGGTAACCAAATATGGGGCCGACACCATCCGCGCCTACATCATGTTTTTTGCCCGCTGGCAACAAGGCGGACCGTGGGACTCGAACGGTATCGAAGGGACCGCACGCTGGATTCGCCGCATTTGGACGTTGTATACGGATCCTGCCCAGCCGGGAACGGCCTCTGATGAAGTGAAGAAGAATCTGCGACGAAAAGTTCACCAGACATTGCGCAAAGTGGGCAATGATTTCGAGAACTTCGAGTTCAATACCGTGGTCTCTTCGCTGATGGAGTTGATGAACGAGATGTACAAGGCACGCGAAGCCGGTGCTGCCGGTTCACGCGAATGGGATGAGGCGCTGGATATCTATTTGAGAATGCTGGCGCCCGTAGCTCCACATATCTCTGAAGAACTGTGGACGAATCACCTGGGCAAGCCATACTCCATTCATCAGCAGCCTTGGCCAATTGTGGATGAAGCCGCAGCGAAGGAAGATTCGATCGAACTGCCGTTGCAGATCAACGGCAAAGTGCGCGACCGCATTACAGTTCCAGCCGATGCAAGCGAGGATCAGATCAGGGCTGCCGCGTTGGCCAGTGAAACGGTGAAAAAATATTTGGAAGGCAAGGAGCCGAAGAAGGTTATCGTCGCAAAGGGACGATTAGTGAGTATTGTTGTGTAAGCCAGTTGAACAATAACCAAAAGGCCTCTGAGGAATCCCAATCCTTGGAGGCTTTTTGTGTTATGTCATTTGTCAGTAGCAATCCTTCACGAAATATGTCAAAATGAACCTAAGCAAGACTCAGGACTCGATGGATTTTCGGTTCTATGAAAGAAAAGAGAGATCGTAGATGCTTTCCAA
>CAZKSG010000322.1:0-2560 GCA_964555335.1 uncultured Anaerolinea sp. | reverse complement strand
CCACTTGATGAATGCCAGTGTCAGTCCGGTGGGTTTGCCCTTCGTTGCAAGATTCTCGAAGCGGGCGGGTGGGGAGGGGTAGGTACCATTCGCAACAGCCTCGAAGGCATCTTCTTTTACCTTGTACGTCTCTTCCACATCTGCTTGTCCATTGGCATTGATGTCGATGGGTGGGATGACGATACCGGGAATGATCGCACCGCTGCTCAGGTCGAAGATGCTGTTCAAGTTGCTGTAGCCGATGCCGAGCGGATCTTTGAGAACGGTATCCACCATTGCCGGTTCACCGTTGATGCCAATGCCCTTGAGCTCATCCTGCGCCTTGCCGCCGGAGAACTTGGCCCATTGTTCAGCCGCGCCAGCCGAGTCTGAACGGGTGTAGACGTTGATCTGGTCTGTCACGGTGGGGTCACCGATCACTTCACCCCAGGTCTTGATCTCGCCTGAAATGAAGATCTTGGCGAATACTTCCTGTGGAATGCCCTTGGCCAGAATCTGTTCCTTGAGCGGATTGGTATCGCTGATGATCGGAAAGACCGCGTCCTTGGTTACAGAGACCCAGAAAATATCCTGAGATTCTTCCTCGGGCTTGATGGAGCGTGAGATCATGCCGATATCCACTGCACCAGCGATGGTATCGGTCATCCCTTTGCCTGCGCCACCGCCCTGCACATCGAACTGAACATCAGGATGGAGCTTGCTGAACTCATCTGCCCACACGGTCATCATGGGATAGAGAGCGAACGCTCCTGAGACGGAGATCGTGCCGCTTAATTGTTCCTGAGCAGGAACTTCAGCGGCGGACGCTTCGGTTGCAGCTGCAGGCGCAGATTGTGGTGCCTGTGTAGCCGTTCCACATGCTGTCAATACCACGGAAAGTGCTGCAAATATTGAGACAAGTGTTAAAGTTTGTTTTCTCATCACGGGTTTCCTTTTGTTGATTTATTATAAAGTCTATAGTACTAGTAGACTTTTGACCGAAATAAAAACATCACCTTTTGCGCTTTTTCTTTCTTACTTTAGCTGATACCCAGCTTTTTGCGAAGCGCACTTTGCCGTTTGGTGATATCGGCAAGAGATGTATTATCCAGGATATCGGCAATGGCGTTGCGAACATCGCTCATTGCCAGACGGAGTCCACAAGTTTGTTCGTCAGGGCAACCACATGGCTCATAAGCCATCTGGCTCACGCACTTGATCGGAGCCACGGGTCCATCCAACACACGGAAGATTTGCCCAAGCGTGATCTCACTGGCTGACCTGGCCAGGTAATACCCGCCACCAACACCCATCTTACTGTGCAGTAGTCCCGCATTCTTGAGGGTCAACAGGATTTGTTCGAGGAACTTGGGAGAGATCTGCTCGCGTTGCGATATCTCCTTGATCTGCATCATGATAGGGGAGTTGCCCTGTTTGGCGGGTTCCGCCAGTGTGATCATTGCCCGAAGGCCGTATTCACCGCGTTTGGAAAGTCTCATGGTTGTCTTGAAAGTCTAGTTCTGTTATAGACTTTATTGACTTTAATCATAATTCAGCTACTGAATTATGTCAAGGAAGGTTTTGAAAAAGAGACATCCCGCAAAATGCGGGATGTCTGAATTGCCAATTAACCATCAGCGTGGAGAGCTATTCGGATTTCGGTGCCAGGTAGTTATCCAGATTGAGCCGTTTAAAAAGACGTTCGCGCACATCCTCGGGCAGGTCTGGTTTTTCAACGGGGGAGTGGACGAGATCAATGGTCCGCTTGGTGGTGTTCAACACAACGCGGCAGTCGTCACATCCGGCGAGATGCTTTTCGAGTTCGAGACAAAGCTCAGGTTTGAGGTCACCATCGATGTAGGCGGATAACGATCCCAACAACTCTTCGCAATTCTTATGGACGTGTTCGTTCATTTCTGCTCCTCGATCATGCGCTCTCGGTAATAGCCGGAAAGCTGTTCGCGCAAAAACATCCGGGCTCGCAACAGGCGGGTCTTTACATTCGTTTCGGTCAGGCTTAATGCGTCTGCGGTTTCTTTGATCGAAAGCCCTTCCACATCGCGCAGTAAAAAAACGATGCGCAGCGTTTCGGGTAACGTGTTAATCGCGCCATCCAGGATCTTTTTGCCTTCACCGGTCAGCAGCTCATCTTCTGGAAGAGCGCTCCAATCCACGATCTGTCTGGGTTTCAAACCATCGGCATTTTCTTCACCCTCGGCATCTTCATCAGGCGCGAGTTCGACCTCCGGTTTTCGTTTGCGGATCAACATCAACGCTTCGTTCGCCGCGATGCGATACAGCCACGTGGACAAGCTGGACCGTCCCTCAAAGTTCTGCAAATGGGTTAGCGCATTGATAAACGTATTTTGGAGCACATCCTCGGCATCCTGAGGATTGCCGAGCATCCGCAGCCCGAGCCGGTACATGGAACTGGAATAGGCATCTACGAGCCGTACAAATTCAGCGCGGTCTCCGGCAATGAGGGCGTCGAGGGAGATTTCGTTTTGCATTGTCTATGATTTTAGATGCAAATCCTTTCAAAAAGTTGCAGACCTTCAACTTTGAAAAGTATACATCTTTG
>CAZKSG010000321.1:0-2569 GCA_964555335.1 uncultured Anaerolinea sp. | reverse complement strand
GAGCATGATGCCAAAGTCTGGCAGGCGCAGAATGAATCCTTCCGCGATCATTGGGGCAGTCACGATGTTACTCTTGATGAATGGAAACGAAGCCGATTCGACGATCCCGAATTTGACCCTACCCTCTGGAAGGTTGCCTGGGATGGCGATGATGTAGCTGGCTTCTCGATCAACCGTTTTCGCATGGGTATCGGCTGGATCCGCACGCTGGGAGTCCGCCGTCCCTGGCGCAAGCGTGGGCTCGGGGAGGCGTTGCTATATGCCTCGTTCAGTGAGTTCTACCAACGTGGCATGAAAACCATCGGACTTGGTGTCGATGCGCAAAATCCCACCGGTGCAACGCGTCTCTATCAAAAAGTGGGCATGCATGCAGCCAGTGAATTCGTTATCTATGAAAAGGAATTACGTCCCGGCCGGGATGTGGATGAAGAATAAAGCACACAGGTCACGCTTCCAGCGTGACAACCTTTGAAAATTCGTTATGACAGGTCTTAACCTGCCTTACAAGCAAGAAAGTAGGTAAAAAATGAACGCTATGCTACAAAAGGACTCTATCCTGGAAGTACCTGAAGGCTACACCACCCGTGGAGCCAATATGGATGATATCGAATCATGCGTCACCATGTTCAATCGCTGGTCTCGAGATGTGATCGGACGCGATGAGATCACCGATGTAGATGCCATCCGTAAAGAATGGGTGTCGCCCAATTTCAATCCCGCAGAGGACATCCGTCTGGTCTTCGCACCGAACGGACAAATGGCTGGCTATATCGAAGTGTGGACCACCTCCCCGGTTCCTGTCCACCCGTGGATGTGGGGACGCGTCGATCCCGATCATCAGGGCAGGGGCGTCGGCTCATATCTAATGGGGTGGGCCGAGGAGCGTGCGTTGCACGCGCTTCCTCGAGTCTCTGCTGAGCTTCGCTTCGCGCCGCGAGTCGGCACGATCCGTGAGGCAAATCACGCAAAGAAACTCTTCGAAGGACTGGGATATCAACACATCCGCAGTTCCTATCACATGTTGATCGAAATGGATGCTCCGGTGCCTGATGCAGTCTTTCCAGAAGGCATCACCCTGCGCACGTATCAAACAGAGGCAGATGCCAAAGCGGTCTATCTCGCTGTGGAAGAATCCTTTAGTGACCACTTTGGCTTTGTACCGGAGCCTCCTGAAGAAGGTCTGAAGCGCTTCAAGCACTTCTGGCTCGGCGAAGACTCTGACACATCCTTATTGTTCATGGCCATGGATGGAGACCAGGTCGCTGGTATCAACTTGTGTCGTTCGCGCTCGTTCGACGATCCTGAAATGGGCTGGGTGGGCACGCTGGGTGTCCGCCGTCCCTGGCGCAAGCATGGACTGGGTCTCGCCTTGTTACGTCACTCGTTTAACGAGTTTTACCGGCGTGGCTTGCGCAAGGTGGGTCTCGGTGTGGATGCGCAGAACCTGACCGGAGCGTTGCGTCTCTATGAGAATGCAGGCATGCACATCCATCAGACGTTCGACCAGTACGAAAAGGAACTACGACCCGGTACCGAAATCAGTGTACAATCTCTTTCGTAAAAGACCACTACACACATCTTTTGCCACAGAGATACGGAGACTCAGAGAGAAATTGAAAATAGTGTCTCTGTGGCAAAACTCAGATTTCAAGGAGTACACCCATGAACATTCGTTGCGCCTTCTGTCAAACACCGTACACCCTCAGCCGCGTTCAGATGCTCGATGCCCTGCAGGAAGTCGACGCACACAACCTGTCTCATTATGACGCACACTGCCCGCGCTGCCGACGCGCCACACGTATCCCTCGCCAGAGACTGGAGATGGCCATGCCCAAGTGGAGGGAGGAACTTAAATCCTTTGAAAAAGAGATGAAGCAACACCCGCAGCATGAAGCGCCTCTTCCCACGCCTGAGGCTACTCCCGTTACCGAGGCTGCACCTGCGCCTGAACCGGCTCCCGCCAAAAAGGTGGCAGCCAAAGCGAAAGCCGTTCCAGCAGAAGAAGCGCCTGCAAAGAAACCCGCGGCAAAGAAAACGACCGCCACCAAAGGGACCGCGAAGAAAAGCAAATGAGCATCCGCGCAGTCTTCTTTGATTTTGGCGGGGTGATCGCCCGCACCGAATACCAGGCACCGCGTCAACAACTGGCCGAACGGTTCGGCATGGAATATGAAGACCTAAGTCGTATTGTTTTCGACAGCGATACGGCTGTTCAAGCCACGGTGGGTTCGATCACGGCGTTACAACATTGGGAATCGGTGATAAAACGGCTGAAACGTCCCATGGATGAAATGCAGACCATACGGGATGAGTTCTTCGGCGGCGACATCATCGACCGTCAACTCCTGGATTTCCTCCGTTCGCTACGCGGCACGCACGTCACAGGGCTCATCTCGAACGCCTGGAGTGATCTGCGCGACTATCTGACGCGCGAAAAAATGATCGACGCTTTCGACCATATCACCATCTCAGCCGAGGTGGGTGCGGCAAAGCCTGAAGCGAAGATCTTCCAGATCGCCCTGGAAACGGCCGGGGTGAGTCCGAACGAGGCGGTGTTCGTCGACGATTT
>CAZKSG010000320.1:0-2683 GCA_964555335.1 uncultured Anaerolinea sp. | reverse complement strand
TTCAACGCTTCGCGCGCCGTTGCGCGCCAGTCTTCGATCTTCAATGCACGCACCTGTGCTTTCACGGTTGGCACCGATGGAATACTGACACTCAATTCATCCATGCCGAGACCGAGCAGAATCGGAATCGCTGCTGAATCAGAACCAAGCTCGCCGCAGATATCGGCGCGCTTTCCATATTTATGTGCTGCATCGATCGTCATCGAGATCAGGCGCAGCACAGCGGGATGAAGCCCATCGTGTTTGGATGCCAGCGCCGAGTTGCCGCGATCCATCGCCAGCGTGTACTGGGTGAGATCATTCGTACCAATGGAGAAGAAATCGATCTCCGGTGCGAAGACATCTGCCATCAACGCCGCGGAGGGAACTTCAATCATGATACCGATCCCCACCTCAGGCAGGTTCAATTCGCGGCACAATTCTTCAATAATGACGCGAGCCTGGCGCAGTTCCGCAATGTCACTGACCATCGGGAACATGATCTTCAAATTGCCGGAAGGAGCTGCGCGCAAAATGGCACGCAGTTGTTCCTTGAATAATTCTGGTCGGTTCAAGCACAGACGAATGCCCCGTTCCCCCAAAAACGGATTCAACTCCGGCTTCATCTGAATGTACGCCAAGGGCTTGTCGCCACCGATATCCAGTGTGCGCACAATGACTGGCTTTGATTTCATCGTCTCAGCAATGGCATTGTAAACGGCAAACTGCTCATCTTCTGTTGGTTTGGTCGAGCGCTCCAAAAAGAGAAACTCAGTTCGCAGCAACCCAATTCCATCTGCACCCATATGCAATGCTTCCGCCGCATCGGCAATCGAACCGGCATTGGCGGTCACATCCACGTGGATACCGTCCTGTGAGACCGCTTCCAGCGCAGCCTGTTCCTGCGCAAAACGGCGATATTCCAGATAACGTTTTTGCGCTTGCTTGGCGCGCTCCAACACATCGGCAGCCGGGTTGACGGTCAATGTGCCATCGTTGCCGTTCAAGATGACCGGCGTCTTTTCTTCCAGCGCCAGCATCGACTCATCCACACCCACGATGGCAGGCAGACCCAGAGCGCGCGCCAGGATGGCAATGTGAGATGTGGGACCACCTTCCACGATGCCGAAACCAAGCACGAGTTCCGGATTGAACGAAGCAGTGTCCGAGGGCGAGAGTTCCCTCGCCACGATCACCACGGGAGTCTTTGGCAGGGCCACGCCATTATCGCTCGCACCAACCATCAACCGCAGGACACGTTTCCCCACATCCCGTAAATCATCAGCACGCGCCGCGAGCAAGGGATCATTAAGTGCTGCAATTGTTGCGGCCTGTTCATCAATGGCAGACTTCCACGCCTTAAGATGGCTTTGCCCTGAATTTACATACATATCCACAGCTTGTAGCAATTCAGGGTCATCGAGCAATTCGCGATGTGCCTCGAAGATCGCCGCTTCCGCGCCCAGTTTTTTATCGGTCATTTGCTGGTGCAGTTCGGTGAGTTGTTCCTTCGCCTGCTTCAACGCCTCATCCAACCCCATCTCCGCTTCTGCTTTTTCGATGTCCAATTCCGCATGTTGAAAATGGAAGACCGGACCGACCGCAATGCCCGGAGCCGCACCCACACCCTTGATGACTCCCGGCTCGACAGGTTCAACTTCCTGCTGGACGGCGGTCGGCGCTTCTTTCTCGACCGGAGCCGGCTTCGCCTCAACAGGAGATTCGTGATCCTCGTCCCCCAGCCCCGCACGGATCGCGGCTTCGATATCCGCCAGGGCCTGCTCTTCATCCACGCCATCAACTGTCAGCGTAATGCTACTTCCCTTCGATGCGCCCAACGTCAACACAGAGACCATCGACTTGGCGTTCGCCTTCTTCGCTCCATGTTGCACGCTGATATTCGATTTGAATTGCTTGGCGAGATTAACCAAAACCTTGGCGGGGCGCGCATGCAGCCCGGTCTGATTTTGAATGACAAGCTCTATTTGTTTCATGGAACACTCTATCAATTCTGCATGGAAGGTTTGCTCCATGCGAAGATTCAAAACTTAGGCAGATTCTTTCTCGCCCAGATATTTTATGATCACATCCGGATCATCCGTCTTGAGCAGTTCAGCCAGTGTTTCTTCGTCATCAACCGCTTCCGCCAGGTTCGACAATACTCCGACATGTTCATCCCCTGAGGCAGCAATACCGATCACCATCGATACATTATCACCCTCTTCCCATTCCACAGGACTGGTCAACTGCAATACAGACAGCCCCGTCCTCAAGATATGCTCTTTGTTCTCATACACACCATGCGGGATCGCCACCCCGTTCCCCAAACTCGTAGACATGGACTCTTCACGTTTCAACATACCGTCAACATACTCAGGCAGCACACATCCCGATTTCACCAATAATTCACCAGCCTTACGGATGGCATCCACTTTATCGACAGCACTTGCCCGGAGAGATATTCGATCTTTGGAAAGAATAGCCATTTCATCACCTGTTAGTCGTACACCCCTCTCGTGATCTGAATATGCAGTCGATCACATTGAAATGCATATTCCAACCACTCCTAACGAGGGATTCTTTTCTTACAGAAATTTTCGAAACTTGAACGAGCGAACAACTGAAGTACGAAAGACTTACACTTCCGTGGAAACGATCTCCGTCTTGTCGACCAGTGATTTGACCAGCTTGTCGAAAACAGGAT
>CAZKSG010000319.1:0-2695 GCA_964555335.1 uncultured Anaerolinea sp. | reverse complement strand
AGGGGAATCAAACTTCCACTAAAGGGTCAGTCCACCACCACGCCGGAAACGCGCTTTGAAAAAGGATATGCAGTCCAAAAGAAAATTGTGGGAGATCGGCTCGAAAAGATGTATGCGGAATCGCCCGCCAACCAACTCCATATACAGAAATATTTATCCGCCAATTGTTTTGGCGATTACGTTGCCAGAAGTGGGATCGACCTGAAAACACGGGAGTTATTGACGTTTTCCATGCTGCTATCGTTGGGAGGCTGCGAGCCGCAGTTAAAAGGGCATATTCAAGCCAATGTAAATGTTGGCAATGACAAAGAAACCATGCTGAGCGTTGTCACCCAGTTATTACCTTACGTTGGCTATCCAAGAACTTTGAATGCCATCCGCTGCATCAATGAAGTGCTGCCGGAGTAAGGGAAGAGCAAAAACGGGAGATAAAAAATGCAAGATACAAACCTGGAACAGGAAGTGATCGATCTTTCCAAACAGAAGTGGCGCTGGATGTCAGAACGAAATGTTGAGACTCTGGATGTGCTCTTCCATGAGAAATCTGTCTTTGTCCATATGGGCGGGTCCTGGGGCAAAGAACAGGAAATCGACATCATCAAAAGTGGCGGGATCCACTACAAGCAAGCCGACATCCATGAAGTGTCGTTGAATATCATCGGCACAACCGTCGTCCTTTTAAACAGGATTACGCTGCTCGCCGTGGTGGGCGGCAATGAGGTCACCAATCCCTTTATGGTGACAGAAGTATATGTGCAACAAGAGGGTAGCTGGAAGTTAGCCTCGCTCTCGTTCACCCGGCTGCTTACCCCAGAGCAACACTATTCTGCTTAACCTTGATTGGTTAACTTTTGATTATGTCATGCTGAGCGGAGCGAAGCATCTCTACGACTGAGAAACGAGACCCTTCGCTAACGCTCAGGGTGACAAACTGCAAGGTAATTCAAGTTAACCTGAATAATAACCACAGAGATATAAGGAAAAATCATGCAAACCGTAAAATTGAACAATGGCGTTGAGATCCCCATCCTGGGATTCGGCGTTTTTCAGATCGCTGATCTGGCTGAATGTGAACGGAGCGTGGTGGACGCGATCCAGGTTGGATATAACCATATTGACACCGCTGCTTCGTATATGAATGAAGAGGCGGTTGGCAGGGGTATCAAGCAAAGCGGTGTCCCCAGAGAAAAATTATTCATCACCACAAAGCTTTGGATTCAGAGCCAGGGCTATGAAGGCACCCTCAAAGCCTTTGAAAGATCCCTGAAACGTCTGCAGTTGGAGTACGTTGACCTGTATCTCATCCATCAGCCCTTCGGCGATGTGCATGGTGAATGGCGCGCCATGGAAGAACTGTACGGACAAGGCAAAGCCAGAGCCATCGGCGTTTCCAACTTTCAGCCTGACCGCATCATGGATTTGATGATCCATAACAAAATAACACCTGCGGTCAATCAGATCGAGGTCAATCCGTTCCAGCAGCAAATTGACACACAAACATTTTTGCAGGATAACGGCGTAATGGTGGAAGCCTGGGCTCCCTTTGCCGAGGGCAGGAATAATATTTTTCAGAATGAAACCCTGCTGTCCATCGCCGCAAAACACAACAAAAGTGTTGCCCAGATCATTTTGCGCTGGGTGGTTCAAAGAGGCATTGTCGCGCTTGCCAAATCCACCCGCAAAGAAAGAATGCTGGAAAATATCAATGTGTTTGATTTTGAGTTAAGTGCAGAAGACATGGCGGCAATTACGGCGTTGGACACCAAAACCAGCAGTTTCTTTGACCATCGTGATCCCAAGATGGTGAAATGGCTGGGGGAGAGAAAATTGGATGTGTAGTACATGAAGGAATAGATCATGGAATACGTTCGATTAGGAACAACAGGACTAAAAGTCTCGCGCGTTTGCCTCGGCTGTATGAGTTACGGATTGCCAAACGAGAGCAACCCGTGGATATTGAATGAAGAACAGAGTCGTCCTTATATCAAGCGCGCACTCGAAGCGGGAATCAATTTCTTTGACACGGCCGATGTTTATTCCAACGGGACGAGCGAAGAGTATCTTGGACGCGCCTTGAAAGACTTTGCAAAACGGGATGAGGTAGTGATCGCAACCAAGGTTCGTCAACCGATGGGCAAGGGACCGAACGACTCCGGGCTTTCCCGTAAGCATATTCTGAATTCCATCGATGCCAGCCTCAAACGCTTGGGAACGGATTATATCGATTTATATCAGATCCACCGCTGGGATTATGAAACGCCTATCGAAGAGACTATGGAAGCGCTGTATGATATCGTTCGTGCCGGTAAGGTTCGCTATATCGGCG
The DNA here is from genome assembly GCA_964555335.1 of uncultured Anaerolinea sp. Classification (GTDB taxonomy): domain Bacteria; phylum Chloroflexota; class Anaerolineae; order Anaerolineales; family Villigracilaceae; genus Defluviilinea. The sequence goes on along the minus strand of CAZKSG010000319.1, from coordinate 369 downwards.
GCTCTGCCATGTTTGCATGGCAATTTGCCAAAGCGCAATACACTGCTGACCTGCATGGCTGGACACGCTTCGTCTCTATGCAAAACCACTACAACCTGATCTATCGTGAAGAGGAGCGGGAAATGATCCCGTTCTGCCAGGATCAGGGTGTGGGTGTGATTCCCTTCTCGCCGCTGGCGCGGGGTGTGCTGGCACGAAAAACTTCACAGGATGAAACGCTCCGCTAGCAAAGTGATTCCCTTGCCAAGAGCCGCTACGCCCAGGAAGACAACCTGACCACAGTGGAACGCGTCAGCGAAGTAGCGGAGGCGCATGGCATCCCCATGGCGCAGGTCGCGCTGGCATGGATGTATTCCAAGCCTGCTGTCA
>CAZKSG010000318.1:0-2719 GCA_964555335.1 uncultured Anaerolinea sp. | reverse complement strand
CCAATCGCAAACTCTGGAATCAAGGACATCAGAAGCTCACCCGTGCTTTCTCCAAAGGAAACGGCGATGCCGCCATTGAACTATTTCTCAACCAACATGCCATGGTCCATTCGGCGAAGGTTGCGAGGAGCGGGCTTCCCTCTTTCGAAGATGAACTGATGAGCGACCTGACCGATGCCGAGATCCGCCAGACCCCACCGGGTGGCGAACATTCCATCGCATGGATCCTGTTCCACCTGGCGCGCATCGAGGATATTGTGATGAACATGCTGGTGGCTGGCACGGAACAACTCTTCACTCGGGATGGTTGGGCGAAGAAGATGAAGGTCTCGGTTCTGCACTCTGCCAACAAAATGGACGATGCCAGCATCGCCCGCCTCAGCGCCGTGATCGACATCCCATCCCTGCGTGCCTGTCGTATCTCCGTGGGGAAACGCACGCGTGAGATCGTAAAGAAACTACAAGCCACGGATTTCAAGCAAAAAGTGCTGCCGGCACGAATTGAAAATGTGCTCCGCGAAGGCGCGGTCACTCCTGAAGCGATGGAGATCATAAACTACTGGAGCAAAAAGACGATTGCCGGGCTTCTGCTCATGCCGCCGACACGTCACTGCATATTGCATTTGAATGAGGGAATGAGGATCAAAGCGAAGATTCGAAAATAGGGAGCGATACCGTGATTGTGTCGTTGTGAGGAGCCGCTTCTTGGCAACGAGGCAATCCCCACAATGACATGTCAAAAGGTCTTCCTGATATTCTTCGGGTTCAACACCGAGATCAACTTCGTACCTCCCCCGAGCATTGCCCACGCATCGTCATCCAATTCCACCCAGTAAAAGCTGCGATGCTGCGAATACGGATCGATACGCACCACGGTGCCGTCGAACCAGCCTTCACTGCGCCAGGTCTTCGAGTCAAGAAAGATCTGCACCCGGTCACCGATGCGTATGGACTCGTCCATACGTTATTTGCGACGCCAGTTGGCAAACACGGCCAGCCCAATGGCAATGACCATCATAATGCCCCCGTTGATTGCCCATTGCGGGTCCCCGGTCATATAACTTCCCGGCAGCACGTTGATGCCCTGCAGAAAGAATACCAACCCCGGCAGGAACAGCAGCACAGCGACAACATTCAACATTAATCTCATAAGAATTCTCCTTCAGTGTATCGGCATGATTATACTTGTTTGAGATGGTGAATACTACGTAGGGGAATGGCTACCGTCATCCCACACACATCCTATACACATCCTACACTCATCCTATACTCTGTCTTCGTATAGGCACCTTGCCGAGCGCATACAAAAGAAGGAATGGATAAGCTCAAAATTCTGTCTACTCTGTGTCTCCGTGGCGGGAAAGATCATGTCCCACAACCATCAACACAACAAACCTTGCTCGGCAGGGAAAATCCCCCCAAAGTATGATAAAATAGAACGCACGTTCGAACCATTGTTTCCCTCCACAAATAAATTTTTCACCAAATGATCATCGAAATGTCATCCTGAACGAAGTGAAAGAGCTCTGACTTGGAAAATATGAGACTCTTCGGTCGCAGCGAACGCTTCCTCAAAGTGACATGAATAAGGTTCCCATGACATTCAAACTTCAGGCACCCTTTATACCCATGGGCGACCAGCCCGAAGCCATTCAAGGACTTGTAAATGGCGTAAATGCTGGCAAGAAGCATCAGGTATTGCTTGGCGCCACAGGCACCGGCAAGACCTTTACGATCGCTTCGGTCATCCAGCAGTTGCAGAAGCCGGCGCTCATCATGGCTCACAACAAGACCCTCGCCGCGCAGTTGTACGCCGAGTTCAAGGAATTCTTTCCCCAGAACGCGGTCTCCTACTTTGTAAGTTATTACGACTACTACCAACCCGAAGCCTACGTGCCGCGCCATGATCTCTACATCGAAAAAGAGACTGATATCAACGAAGAGATCGAGCGCCTGCGGCTCGCCGCGACGACTGCATTGGTCTCCCGCCGCGACGTGATCATTGTCGCATCTGTTTCCTGTATCTACGGTCTCGGCTCGCCGGAGGAATTCGGCAAGGGCACCGTGACCCTGCAAGTGGGGGAACTGTACCGACGCAATGCATTGCTGCGTCAGTTGATCGAGTCACAATACCAGCGCAACGATATGGAACTGCGCTCAGGCACATTCCGTGTGCGCGGCGATACGCTCGAGATCATCCCAGCCTATGAGGATAAGAAAGGCTATCGCATCACGTTCTTCGGTGATGAAGTGGAACGCATTATGCAGTTCAGCCCACTGACGGGTGAGGTCTTCGACGAACCCAAGGAAGTCTCGATCTACCCTGCCAAGCAATACCTCACCGATGCCGACCGCATGAAGGACGCCATCAAGAACATCGAAACAGAGTTGGAGGAACGCCTCGCTCAATTCAAAGAGACCGGCAAGTATATCGAAGCGCAGCGCATCGAACAGCGTACACGCTACGATCTGGAGATGTTGAAGGAAGTGGGCTATTGCTCGGGCATCGAGAACTATTCGCGTCATCTGGATGGGCGTGCGTCCGGCACGCATCCCTGGACGATGATCGATTTTCTACCCAGCGATTACCTGCTCGTCATCGACGAGAGTCACATGACCGTGCCGCAGATCCGTGGCATGTACAACGGCGACCGCGCCCGCAAAGAGACACTGGTCGAATACGGTTTCCGCCTGCCGAGTGCAGTGGATAACCGTCCGC
>CAZKSG010000317.1:0-2722 GCA_964555335.1 uncultured Anaerolinea sp. | reverse complement strand
CGAGTCAGTTGTTCCGCCAAACCGGCATTGGCAAAGCGGACGCGGTGCGCCTGGGCTACGCAAACGCCAGGGGAGATGTGCTGATGATCCTTGACGCCGACCTGACCGTTCCACCGGAGGATCTGCCTCGCTTTTATGAGGCGCTGGTCTCGGGCAAAGGAGAGTTCATCAACGGTGTACGGCTTGTATATCCCATGGAAAAAGAAGCCATGCGCACGCTCAACTTCTTGGGAAACAAATTCTTCAGCATGGCCTTCTCCTGGCTGTTGGGACAGTCCATCAAGGATACATTATGCGGCACCAAAGTAATGTGGAAAAAGGATTACGAGAAGGTCGCTGCCAACCGCTCTTATTTTGGCGATTTCGACCCATTTGGCGATTACGACTTGATCTTCGGCGCGGCAAAGTTGAATCTTAAGATCATCGATCTCCCCATCCGATACCGCGAGCGTACGTATGGCTCAACCAACATCTCGCGCTGGAAACATGGATTATTGCTTCTGCGCATGGTCGCCTTCGCGGCGCGCAGGATTAAATTCGTTTGATCAAGGACACTGCCGCGCACCCTCCTGCGGCACGTATAACGCAATCTCATCGGCTTCGAAGATGACCTCTTCGCGATAATTACACAGGATGTATTTCATCACACGCCTGACCCAGACATTGTTCTCTTCTGCAAAGCTCCTGTCTTCAGGCAGGAGTTTGTAGTTAAGCGGGTCGACCACGATCAGGGCGAAGCGTTGGTTCTCCATATCATCCTGGAACCGGTCTAGATAAGCGACGTTGTTGCCCATCGCCATTTCCATCAGATCTTCGCGTTCGTACTCAGGAACCAATGTCACGCCCTTCAACATATGCATCGAGATCAAATGCCGCTCGGTGATAAATAATATCTCGCCTCCCTGTGCGTTCACATCGTCGACGTATCTCTGCAACCCAGCCAACACAGATTGAGTCCTGTTGGAGTCATAGGTTCTAATTCCCAGGTTGAACTGCAAATACGCCCATGCAGGCATGAGAATCAACAATACAACAACCGACCATGGTAGAGCAACAAGTTGGGCAGAGCCACCTGTCTCAGGGGTATAGCGTGCAAAGACCATATAAGAGAATACGATCAGCAGGAGAGAAAGATACGCATCCATATTATGGAGATTTGCCCCACCCCCGATCTTCAGACTGACGACGATCCCGCCGACGAACAGAACGAACAAAGCGGCAAGGATGAAAAACAGACGCAGCGAGTGCCAATCCGCTTTGCGGGCACGGATCACGATATACATTGCCACCCATGAAGGCAATGACGCCAGGATCGCCCCCGGAAGGATACCCAGAAAATACGATGAGTTCGGCCAGAGTCTGCTCCACAATAAATCGGAGGACAGGCTGGTATAGAAGAGTTCGCTGGATGGGATGCCGGAAAGCCCGATGTATACCCGTTGCGCTGCAAAGGCTGTAAGAGTTCCAACGACGAACCACAGTGCAGGCTTAAGCAGATAGCGCCACCAGCTCTTCCCTGTGAGAGGAACTTCCATCAGAAACAACACAACGGCGATCATTCCCGGCATGGGGTACCAGTTGACGCGACTCCATCCACACCAGAGAGATGCCAGGATAACGGCGACCCAGGTCCGGCGGTCGTCGTGAGCCGAAAATCCAATCAAAAGGATGATAACCGGGATGGCAAGATGAAAATAAACAGGGCCCATGAAGAGGAACAGGAACATCCACAACGCCACCAGCCAGCGAATGGATGTGTCTCGTATCGTCAAACGTTTCAATAATGGTGGAACAATGGCGGCAACAAGAATATAGCGGATGGCCACCTGCCAGAATCGATGGAACCATAACGGGGCATCGAAAAGATAAGGTGGTGCCAGTAAAATATGCAACGTGGGATGCAGGATCGGCCACGGATAATCTCGCCCATACACATGATCGGCAAGAAAAAGGGATGGGAAATAATAACGACTTGTTTCAGACCAACCCATCGTAAACGGATAACTCGTGACGCGCGGCACATATACAAGCAGCAATTGCAACACCCCCTGAAAAAGGATCACGCCGATCAAAGCGACCAACCATGGTGTCTGCCTGTGCACAAGTTTGACACCCCACATTCCTACAAAGGCAAGTAGGAACAACAGCAAATAACGCGGACCGCCTTCCGCACCCAACATCCGCTTATAAAAAGAACTGAATGTGACGAAAGCGAATCCGAACGAACCGAGGGTTACCAGCAGTGCCCCAAACCAGCGCGCTGCCTTTGCATCCTGCCCCAACAACTCGAACCGTTCCCAGATGTTGTCTCCCGACTTGAGGTAACTAAGTACGATGCCTGTTAATGACATGAGAAAGAAAATTCCCAAGGCGAGAAAGAGCGCCTGCCACGGGCGGCTTTGCGAGAGACTGACGTGCAGTATGTTCGCGCGGTTATACAATCCCTGGCCCGCCAGCGCAGACAGGAACGCGAGCGCCATAAAAACGAATCGCCAAAAGACACGTCGGGAGGGCTGGGTCATCATATTTTCTAGTTCGAGGCGATCACCCGTATCAGAGTGACGGTGTCTTCATCCAGGTTCCCGCTAAGAAACTCCGGACGGATATACGGCTGAAGTTTACGGAAGGCTGCTTCGTCACGCGCCAGCACTTCGATCTCGACATTCCTGAAATGGGTTTCGAATGCCGCGCGGTAGTTCCAGATGCGATACCGGTTATGGTT
>CAZKSG010000316.1:0-2745 GCA_964555335.1 uncultured Anaerolinea sp. | reverse complement strand
GTTGGCGTGCAATGTAGAAGCCGTTCTTCCCTGATAGATCACCACAGATGTTCCGGCAATAGCACCTTTTGCATCGTAGATGACAACGAATTCCAGGTTGTCGCCGAGCAAAGTCGCCATTCGCCTCAGGTATTGCTTTGCATGATACGGTGAGCCAAGATCATGCATGCTTCGTGCCATGGCTTCATACGCATCATCCAGCAGATCAAGATGACCAAAACGGACGACAAATCCTTTTCGCAGCGACTGACGCGTATGCTTGCGATGTTGGGAGCCGAACCGCGGCCATAATTCATCTGCATTCGCGGGTAGATCAACAATATATGTGGAATAAATCGGATGCTGATGCCAATCTGCAGGTGATGTGCTTCCATCATTCAGAAATCGCAGAACGCAATACTCAACTTTCAATTCATCAGAAAGTTTTTTCGCTTCCTGTAACAAGGCATCGCGCACTTCCACAGCGCAGAACGCAAATCCGCCATAACTTCCAAACGGCGACGTGGCAAGATAATTTCCGAAAACCGGATGCTTCACATGAACAAGTACCAACACGCCTGTCACTTGATTATTTTGCAATGCTTCAAAACGGTGGATGGAATGATGGTAGGTTTGATGAACCAGCTCAGACCATGGATCAAGGGCAGTAAAGGTTGCCGACTCAGCCAACGCCTCCGGCCACACCGTAGCCTGTTTCCATTCCAATGTGCGAACTTGTATCTCAGGCATTCGCCACCTGTTGCGAAGCGATCACTTCATCGAGATAGGTTCCCAACGGTGAAACGGGAAAATTCTGTAGCAACGTTTTCAGGAAGGACGATTTATTGCGAAGGAACGCCAAAAATAACGGATGCACCATCAGGTCCCGCGTGAGGCGTGCAGACCGGGCCGGTGTTACGAGTTCGTACGGATGCAAAATGATGACAGGGCTGAGCCCACGTTTCAGGTCCCTCTCGATAAATTTGAGATTGCCTTTTCCAAGCAATCCCGTGCTGAAACTGGAACCATACGGAAATTCCCCATTGAAAAGCAGCTTGAACGAAAAATCGCGTGGAGCAGAGTACGTCGATTCGGACGCCTTTACGCTCAACGTACTCACGGGGATTTCCCATACATCGTTTTTCTGCAGGAACGTTCCCGCGGGCGCATATATGGATGAGCTATAAGAAAAGCCTGCTTCCCTCAACAACGGATATGCTTCTTCGCTGATGCCCACCATTGGTGCGCGATAACCACGCACACCGTACCGCCTGCACCAATGCGCAGAAGCGCGCAAATCATTCGCCAGCTCGTTTTCATCGATCAACGGACGGTGGATGTGACAATGGAGCCCAAGTTCATGTCCCGCGGTCACGATCTTTTCCGGGATCTCGGGATACCACTCCGCGACTTCACCCACCAGATAGAGGCTGGCTTTGGAGTTGCCCAATTGCTCAAGGATGGGGTCAATTGCATGGACCGTGAAACCTTCATCCAATGTACGGCGCTGTTCACGGTCAGTTAACGTATCGTAGTATCGAAAAAGTGCAAACCAGGGTTCGTAATCGATGCTTAACAGTACACGGGGATTCGGATGCATGGGCAGGTCGATGATTCTTTCGTTCGTAATTGTAACAGGGTAGTTGCCCGGCTCGTCACCAGACAACTACCCGCTATGCAAGTGCAAATGAAGAAATTACGGAACGACCCACGTGCCGGTTTCACCTTTGAGCGCGCGTCCCAGATTTTCAGGGTTGGTAATGAGCGCCTTCGAACCAGGCATTGCCTCCAGGAACCAGATCACTGCCTGGATCTTCGGGGCCATTGAGCCTTTGGCAAAGTGTGTGCCTTCGGCAAGATATTGTTTGGCTTCGGCGAGGGTCATTTTATCGAGCCACTTCTGATCTGGCTTCCCAAAATTGATGGCAACCTTTTCGACCGCCGTGGAAATGACGAACAGATCAGCTTTGATCTCACGTGCCAACAAGGACGATGCAAAATCCTTGTCAATGACCGCAGCTGTGCCTTCATAGTTGCCATCACCCGGGTCAACGACCGGGATACCGCCGCCACCCACTGTTACAGTGATGATGCCCACATTCAACAACGTCTGGACGGTTTCCAACTCAACGATCTCTTTCGGCAGCGGAGAGGCGACCACGCGTCTCCATCCGCGTCCGGCATCTTCTACAACTGTCCAGCCTTGTTCCTCCTGACGGCGCTTGGCTTCAGCCTCTTCCATGAAACTGCCAATCGGTTTAGTCGGATTTTTGAACGCCGGGTCTTCCTTATCCACCAGGGTCTGGGTGATCACTGTGACCACTTTCTTTTTGATCCCGCGTTGATATAGGATGTTTTGCAAATTCTGCTGGAGGGCATAGCCGATCGCACCCTGGCTATCCGCGCCGCACACATCCAACGGGACCTCGTGCATCCCGGCTGCTTTTGCGGCAATCTCAGAACGGCGCAGAATGTACCCGACCTGCGGTCCATTGCCGTGACCGATGGCAATATCCCAGCCTTGTTCGATCATATCGGCGACGTGCATACAGGTCTCTTTGGCCGCTTCGTACTGGCTCTCCACGGTGACGTGTTTGTCATCCTTGATGAGTGAATTTCCGCCAATGGCGATGACTGCGAGTTTTGTCATGTATAGGTTCTCCTGTTGAGGGCATGGGCGGATGGAAATCCGCCCATACGATTTATTACGCCATCGTCAACGCCATCACGGCTTTCTGCGCGTGGAGGCGGTTCTCGGCTTCATCA
>CAZKSG010000315.1:0-2840 GCA_964555335.1 uncultured Anaerolinea sp. | reverse complement strand
AACCAACAGCTTAGAAGGCTGGTGCTCTGTCCATTGAGCTACAGGGGCTGATAGCTAATTGTATTACGTCCTTGCATGGGAGGCAAATAACTCCCCCCATCCAAAGTAACCATGGAGATTTGTTTTACAACAAATCTAGGAAACGTATGGTCGAATGCCTTTGTAAACGCGGGGACCAGCCAGGGTGCGGAGGATCGTCTCAGGAGAGCGGTTCAGCTTCTCCCCCATATCTTTGGAAGACATGGGCACATTTCCGTTGGTGAGGAACAGGCGAAATACGGCCTCAACCAGCGCGGTCTGCTGCGTGAGGAAATCGGGCTGCCGCGCACAGTGTGTCATCAGAGCGTTTTGGATTCCCTCCACCGGCTTGACCTCAGCTGTGACAGGGTCCACCCAATCGATCGTCTGTCCTTCTTCGACGTCTGAAAACGCTTCCTGATGCTCCGGGCACAAAAGCGTGCGTAAATATACGTGCCAATCACGCTCATTTTTCTTCCACCACTCAAAATCAACATGGAAGGGGGTATTTAGCGTAGGTTTGACAATACTGAGACGTTTTCCCTCAACCATCATCACTCCAATTCACCAAGGCGAAAATGCAGATCTCCAACATGGACAAACTCCGGACGGCTCGCAAGCAATGCAAACAACGGAGCAGGTGGAACGCGGCGTACAATATTGACGGCTGAATACAGTTCCTGGGCGTGCACATGTCCCTGTGGAGTTAATTTCGACATCTCGCGGATCATATCCGCTACCAATTTTTCAAAAGGACGCTTGTTCTGCAGCCAAAGCTGCTCCACTGCTTCCACCGATGGGATGGCAAACGCCATGCGGTCGTTGAATTCAGCTGAAATGGATTGTTTCAGCATGGCAAACACCAGTCCGCCGTCTGTGCCAACGATCACAGTACGCACCCAATCCTTGGTGGCGCGATAGGTCTTTGCTTCGATGATCACTTCGCCCGGATTCTCGCCACGCTGAATGCGAATGAGGCTGCCTGGCATCAGTTCATTGGCTTTGTACCAATCACGCAAACCAAAGACATAGCCATGCTCGCGCACCACCCAGCCGGGGATTCTTTGTTTGGTCTTTCCGTCCACCAGAGTGAAACGTACACGCGGCGATTCATACGCAGTCGGGAACAACGAACGGACACGAGCCGAGAGCGGCAGGGTTCCGGCACGCAGATGCGGAAAGATCAACGAGATCGTGACATCCTTAACTTCACCGGGCTTGGAACCGATCTCACTAAGTTCATCGTCGAGGTGGGCTTCCAGGTCAAGCATTTGCGGAGTAAGAATGCTTCGATCATGCACGATGGGAGAATATTCCAGATACATCGGCACATCACGCACTTCGGCGGGCTCAAGACGGCGCAGACACCATAATACCTGTCCGGCAGGACCAACTTCATCGAAGCGATCATCTTCCTGCAAGGCAAAGTTCAGAGAGAACTCTGCCAGTTTGGGGTTTACACCATCTGGAAGCGCCACATCCTTCAACAATGAAGACGTGAGAAGAGGCTCGCCTCCAGCCATGTCCAGAACGGCTTCCGCCAAATTGAGATGCCCTACATTGACGTCGATCAGCAGTGCCCGCGGGAACCAGCGCCCTGCAATACGGACGATCTCATCGTCTGCCTGTAATGCAGACTCGATCTTCTTTTCGAGTAGATTACCATGCTCACGTAGAATTGTGTCAACGTCAAACTCTGTTTCTTCAACGGAAGCAGGCTGATCGTTGAGCACATGAGCCGGAAGATCAGAAGCAAAAAATCGTTCTGAGCCTCCATCCATATTCACAGTGAGGACATTGAAAACACCAATTTCCGGGTTCACGCCTCCGCGGACGGCAGTCACTTTCCCGTGCTTCCAATCCAACGCAGGGAAAAGCACATCGTCACCGGGTTGATAGGAATCTTTTGGAAAATATGTTTTGCCACCCGCCTGACGAAGCTTCTGCAAAGCCTGTCGCTCTGCGCGGGCACGTTCAGCGACGAACACAGAGACAAGCTCGCGGGCAGTGAGCGGAGTCTCGTGTTCAAATAAATAGGTATGAAGAAATTCTATATCTTGTGGGGTGATCTGGACACTCGTCCAGTATTCTGGGGAAATCAAAGAGTCGCTTGCCATTACTTTGCCTTGTTGGAAGTATCGCTGCTTAGGTTACAGCCCGCTAATTATACCTTACCTTGCGCAGGGCAAAAGGTTGTACGATGTATAATCGCATTCATGATGATTTCACTCGCCCAAGCATTTCGCGCGGACTCGTCATCAAGCATCGCGTTCGTAGGCGCAGGAGGCAAGACCACGGCGATGTTCCAGCTTGCAAGAGAATTGACGCCGCCGGTGGTTATCACCGCCACATCACATCTTGGTGTATGGCAGCTTGGGCTGGCAGATACTCATATCATCGCAGAGACACCCCTATCTTTTGAAGCACTCGAACAGGGATTCAGTGGTGTAACGCTGATCACTGGCGAAATAGAAGAAGAGAGAACCAAGCAGATCAATGACGATCTACTACAGTGGCTCCATCAGTTTTGTGGCAATCGTTCCATTCCTCTATTGATCGAAGCAGATGGTTCCAGACAAAGACCATTGAAAGCATGGGCAGAACATGAGCCTCCCATTCCTTCAACAGCAAAACAGGTTGTTCAGGTGGTTGGGCTTTCGGGTATTGGTAAGCCACTCACGGAACAGACCGTTCACAGGCCAGATCTCTTTTCGAACATTACAGGTCTTGATATCGGAGCAACAATTACAACGGATGTTATTTTGCGGTTGTTGAGGAACGAGCAGGCCGAGTTGAAAAACATCCCAGCAACAGCAAAGAAA
>CAZKSG010000314.1:0-2843 GCA_964555335.1 uncultured Anaerolinea sp. | reverse complement strand
GGTTTGTTACTACTATCCATTTGAGACATCACCTCCTCCTTTCTATAGGATGGCGGTTCAATTTGTTTGCCCCCGAACAATGCCGAAAGTATGTCATATTTCATTTCGGATGTCAATGGGGTGATTTGAATTCTTATAATACTGTAACCTAAAAACCGGACGATTTGCGAAAAATTGATACTTTTTGAGAGTCTCCGCAAGTCCAACGGGACTACCCTAGACGAAATTCTCTTGGAGGTCTGCATGAAAGCCAACCCAAACCGTTTTTGGATCACCGTCATAGCCCTCGGTTGGGCGTTCGATTTTCTTTTTTGGAAAAAACCCTTCGGCATCAACTTCGCCATCTACGTCACTCTCTGTCTCGCTACTGGGATACTTCTTCTTCGGGCAGGTGGGCTTCGCCTCTCGCGGGGGGCAGAGCTGCTTCTTCTCCCGATCGCGTTTCTTGCCGCGATGACCTTTCTCCGTCAGGAGCCGATGACGATATTCCTCTCTGTGACGATGGTCCTCTTCCTCATGGGAGTCTTTGCCTTAACCTATCTCAATGGACAGTGGGCGCGTTATGCCTTGCTCGACTACATCTTCGGTTACCTGCGACTCTTTGGCAGCATGATTGCCCGTCCGCTTGGATTTGTTGCTGAGAATCGGCGTGAGCAGCCGTCGGAAGGACAGAAGCGCGCGTCGCATCTCTGGCCGATTTTGCGCGGCATAGTCATTGCTTTGCCGGTCATTGCCATCTTTGGGTCCCTGCTCTCATCTGCTGACCCAATCTTTGCGAAACGACTTCAAGATTTTATCGACCTATTCAAGATCCAAAATCTGCCAGAGTATATTTTCAGACTCGTCTATATTTTGGTCTTTGCCTATGTCCTTGCAGGAACATACCTGCATGCTGCGCAAAAATCACAGGAGTCGGTTGAAGAAAAATCCTATGTCCCCTCATTTCTTGGCTTTACAGAATCCGCGATTGTATTAAGCAGCGTTGTTATCCTGTTTGTTGCGTTCGTGATTATCCAGTTCCAATATTTCTTCGGTGGCCAGGCGAACATCCACATTGAAGGCTATACGTTCTCCGAATACGCTCGCAAGGGATTTGGTGAACTCGTAACAGTCGCATTTTTTAGCTTGCTAATGCTGCTTGGGCTGGGAGCCGTCACCCGCCGTGAAGCTGAAGTGCAGCGTCGGGTCTTCTCAGGACTGGGGATCGCTCTGGTCGGACTGGTGATCGTCATGCTGGTCTCAGCATATCAACGGTTGGTTCTATATGAGCAAGCCTATGGCTTCTCACGTCTGCGCACGTATACGCATGTATTTATGATCTGGCTTGGACTCTTGCTGATCGCCGTTGTCTTTTTGGAAATCACACGCCGTGAGCGGGTGGCAGCACTTGCCATGGTGACTGCTTCACTGGGGTTTGTGATTTCCATCAATTTGTTGAATGTCGATTCGTTCATCGTGGCCCAGAACATCCAGCGCGAACGCCGTGGCGTAGGCGTGGAATTGGATACTCAATACTTCCTGGGTTTGTCGGATGATGCGGTGCCGGCGTTGTCCGCTGCGTTTACAGACAAAACCCTGCCTCCACACGTCAACGAAAAAGTGGGTGCCGCCCTGACGTGTATGCGTTATGAACGTGAGCAGGGTGCCCGCGAATATCCCTGGCAGTCATTCCATTTCTCCCGTTATAACGCTGACCTTGCCTTTGCCAAAATCGACAAAAAACTGGATGCCTACAAGGTTAAGGATACAGACTGGCCGGTCATGGTTGCCACCCCCGGTGGACAGGAATTCTCCTGTTATGAATATAGCGACTAACCCTGGTAACGATTTTAAGTCGTTTAGGTACAATGGTGAACATGGTTTCAAAGAAGTCCCGCGAACTGCGGGACTTTTCTCTAGGTTGTGTCGGGCGAATACCGGTTTATTTTTTGCAACAACAGTGCATAGAATGTCAGCAGGATCATCATGATCCACGGAATATAGATAAGTGGGTCGGTCAGAACGTAAGCACCTTCGTACAGGATGTTGTCACCAAAAGAGATATAACTGACCAGACGCCAAATATCTAATAAAGCATATGGGGCAAAGAGGATCCACAAAAGAATTTTGATTCCCTTTTGTTGGATAGTGGCAAGCAAAAAGACAAAGACGACCAACCCCAACGATAGTTCCCACACCATATCAAGCCAGATGAAAGCACCCAGGTAAAAAGCGAAAGCAATTGCCAATGCGATTTCAGGAACTTCATATCCCGGCTTGTTGATTGGTCGCCGCAGGAACTTCAGACTTACCAAGCCTAGTGGGACCAGTAATAGAAATTTCACGATCGTAGCCAGTCGCATGTTGATTGAGGAAACACCCAGATAATACAACACGATCTGCATGACAGAGTGGTTATAACCAAGGAAAGGTTTATCGGGTCCCCACCATGGGAAGTCCCGCGAGAGGCGTGCCAAAAATCCAAAATAATCCTGATATTGGCGGAGTCCATACTCCACGCCGCCGGCCAGAATCGTGATCCCCGCAACTCCAAGGTAAACGGCGATCGAGCCGGTCAGTAATTTAAAGAAGAATTTATATCTGCCTAACAGTAAAGGGAGAGCCAGGGCAAATGCCCAGTGAGGCTTGATAGGGAGGATGACCACTCCTGCCCAGAAGATCGCCCAGCCCAGTTTTTCCTGCAGGATCGCGTCGATGAGAAAAGTCGCGAATAACGCTACTATGAGATAGATGTTCATGTATGCCAGGTCATCCCAGAACGCGGAAAAGACCAAAAATATGGGCAACAATTTTGCCCACATGAGCGCAATGTTATGCAAACGGTTCGTCTCGAAGATTCGATC
>CAZKSG010000313.1:0-2846 GCA_964555335.1 uncultured Anaerolinea sp. | reverse complement strand
CAGGTGGCAGAGGGTTGGGCACGCGAAAAGGGCTGCACTGAAATGGCATCAGATACCTGGCTGGATAACCACGCCAGCATCCAGGCCCATTACAAAATGGGCTACTGGGAAGTGGACCGGCTGGTACATTTTGTGAAAAAATTATGATCGTAGGACTGGGCCCGTCTCTGTCCTCTTTGCATGTATAAAAACATGTATTGAAAACAAAAAGCCAATTGCAATCAAAAGAACGGTCGCAAGGGTCGTCCCAACAAATTATGAAAAATTTCCTCATCTACGGCTCCTACGGATATACAGGTCAACTCGTTGTAGAGTTGGCGGTCAAAGAAGGGATGCATCCCATTCTTGCCGGGCGCGATGAAACAAAACTGCGCGCGCAGGCAGAGAAATACAAACTCGAATACCGCGCCTTCTCACTGGATGAAACTGCAAAATTAGATTCGGCTTTGCTGGAAGTGGATGCAGTGCTGCATTGCGCCGGTCCGTTCGTGTTGACGTTCCACCAGATGGCCGAGGCATGCATCCGCACAAAACGCCATTACGTGGATATCAGCGGCGAGATCGAAGGCTTCGAAGCCTTGGCAAAAATGAGCGATGACGCGAAACGAGTGGGCATCATGCTTCTCCCCGGTGGCGGATTCGATGTGGTGCCGTCGGATTGTCTCGCCGCGCATCTCAAGCAGCGCCTGCCGACAGCGACTCATTTCCGCTTGTTCATTCAGGGTGTGGGCGGCGGCGTCTCACGCGGAACGGCCGTCTCAGGCATCGAGAACATGCATCGACAGGGACGAATCCGTCGCGAAGGCAGGATCGTACAAGTCCCACCTGCATGGCAGGTGCTCGAACAGGATTTCGGGCGCGGACCGAAGAAGTCCGTTTCTATTGGCTGGGGCGACGTGTCCACTGCATATCACAGCACCGGCGTGCCAAATGTGGAAACGTACTTTGCCGTTAAATCCCCTGCGATTCTGGCTCTACGGCTTACACGTCTTATCGGACCTTTGCTCTATACCCGCGCGGCGCGAAATCTTCTACAACGGATCATCCGTTGGGCGAATCCGCATGGGCCTTCACCCGAGAAAAATCGAAACGGATTCAACATCATGGTCGGAGAGATGCGAGACGCGGAGAGAACAGTCCGTACTAAACTGCGGACTTCCGAAGGCTATCGTCTCACCGCCCTGACTACGGTCGAGATCATGAAACGAATATTGAACGGCGATCTCAAATCCGGTTTTCAAACTCCCTCGCTTGCTTATGGTCCAGATTTTATTCTGCAGTTCGAAGGAGTCACACAAGAAGACATCACATGAAACGAATAATCTTCTTCTGTTTGATCCTTGTCACCATCGTTTCATCCTGCACATCCAACAGTACATCAATCTCAACGGAGGCGACCATGTCTCTTCAACTCACCAGCGATGCATTTGCCAATGGGCAGTCCATCCCGGCAAAATATTCCTGTCTTGGCAAGAACCTTTCCCCTGCCATTGCATGGAATGACCCGCCAACCGGGACACAATCCTTCGCGCTCATCGTGGATGATCCCGACGCTCCGATGGGAACCTGGGTGCATTGGGTGTTGTTCAACATCCCGGCAAACACGCGCAGCCTGACAGAAGATTACTATGCAGAAAGCCCCATCACGGTTGGAAAAAACTCTTCCAGCCATCTCAGTTATGACGGTCCCTGCCCGCCAAGTGGCACGCATCGCTATTACTTTAAACTCTACGCGCTCGACATTCCGCTCACTCTTTCGCCCGGTGCAACCAAAGATCAACTGCTTAAAGCCATGGACGGTCACATCCTGACACAGGGTGAATTAATGGGCACCTTCAGCAAATGACCGTACCCAATTCAGTCATCCAGCAGGCGTTCAAATCAGGCAATCCGGTGATCGATGGAAATCAGGTAACTTTCATCTGGGAGGGCAGGACGGCGCCGACCATCATCGGTGATTTCAATAACTGGGATGTATCCTCCACGAAATTTAAGCGCATCTCTCCCAGGCTGATACCGGATTCGACAAAATCGATCTGGTACGCCACTTTGGCTCTCCCCCGTGATGCATACATCGAATATGCATTCCATGATCGGGTTACGCAAAAGAATTTCCTTGACCCGTTGAACAAGCGGGCGGTCAACAACGGCGTAGGTGGACGCAATAATTACTTCTACATGCCTGAGACCATGCCCTCGCCGTTCTCGCTCCGTCGCGCCGATGTGACGCCTGGCGCTCTAACAAGTCACATCGTGGATACAGGGATGCTACGGCAGGATTATGAGCGTACGATCTACCTCTACCGCCCGCCTGTCAAGGAGCCGGTCCCTTTGTTGGTCGTTTACGATGGTCTGGAGTACATGCATCGCGGCAAACTCCCGACCATTGTGGATAACCTGATCGCCGATCGACGCATTCAGCCAATCGCGATGGCATTCCTACCCAATGGTGGACGCTGGCGCAATGTAGAATATATCTGCTCTGATGCCACACTCCATTGGGTGGAACAGATCATCCTGCCGCTGGCATGTGAACAGTTGAAGCTCCTCGACATTCAGGAATATCCCGGCTCGTATGGAGTGCTGGGGTCATCGGCAGGGGCGGTTATGGCGTTATATACAGGCTTGCGAATGCCTGACATTTTCGGAAAAGTATTGAGCCAATCGGGTGTCTCCGCGTTGGATGGACGCGACTTCGCTACAGCCGACCTGATCAGACACAAACACTCGCATGACATTCAAGTATGGATGGATGTGGGGAACCTGGAATTTTTATTGGAGGATAATCGCCGTATGTCTGCGCTTATGAAAGAGAACGGCTACAACGTCTCGTATCGCGAATACTC
>CAZKSG010000312.1:0-2888 GCA_964555335.1 uncultured Anaerolinea sp. | reverse complement strand
GGTTACTAATTATCAAACGGGCAAAATAATAAACGAGTTACTATTTTTTGTCAAGGTGACGTTAACCATATTTTCCCTATAAAAAAACTCGCTGAACCTAGGCCAGCGAGTTTTGAAAATTGTTTCGATTATGAAAACAGACTATTTCAGGCAATTCTCTTTTTGTCAGCTGTCAATTGAACCTGATCCCTTGACTCGGTCTTGGCGGGTTCCAAATTTGCCACCACAAGACTGACGATGATCAACAGCGCACCGGCGATCAGTTGCCAGCTAAGTCGCTCGGATAGGAAAGTAACGCCAAGAAGCACGCCACCTAGCGGGAAAAGATACGTTACCATTGAGAGCCGGGTTGGCCCGATCTCGTGGATCAAGTAGGATGACATCATAAAGGCAATGCCCGATCCTACAACGCCGAGGAAGAGCAATGCTACCCAACTAATGCCAAGCTGCGGAACCTGAAGCGGACGTTCCGCCGCAAGTGTTCCCAACCACATCACGGCACTGGCAGATGCCAATGGAAGTGCGCCGCGTACAATTCCCGGCATGTCTTCGGTTGTCTTGCGCACAATGATCCCACTGCCGGCATAAAAGACCGAAGCCAATACGACAGCGGCTTGTCCGAGAATGGAGTTCGCGGATGAATGAATGTCTTTGCTCATCAAAACGATTACGCCGATGAAACCGAACAAAAGCCCGGCAACTTTTGACAGATTCATTTTGTCATCTTTTAAGAAGAGATTGGCAAATACGATCGTAAACAGCGGGACCGTCGCATCCAGGATCGAAGCCACCGCCGAATCGATATATTGTTCACCCCATGAGATCAGAAAGAAGGGAATGGCAACATTGGTCAATCCTAACACCAGCAAGGGCGTCCACGCTTTTAAACTACGCGGCACCTGAACACGCTGGATCAGAATCACCGCGATGCCGAATACCAAGCCAAAGGAAACGCGGAATGCCACCAACGTAATGGGACCGACTTCCTGAATGGCGATCTTGATCCACATAAAGGATGAACTCCAGATCGCTCCCAATAATAGAAAAACCAACCAATGTTTTGGTTTCATACGATACTCCTTACTGCTAAATCATGATACTGTTTCTGTCTGTCGAGGCAGGGTGACAAAATGACGCGGCTGATACGTGCCTGCCACATCACCGAAGAGAGTGAACCGATTCCAGGCATTGATCGTCACGACCGCGATCATCAACTTCACCATCTCCTCATCGTTGAACTGACCACGTGCCTGTTCATAGACTTCGTCAAAGGAGGTCCGCTTACTTTCAACAGAGGTCACAACTTCGGTAAACGCCAGTGCTGCACGTTCCCGCTCCGTGTAGAACGGTGCATCACGCCAGGCGCTGATGTTGTATAGCCTTTGTTCAGTCTCGCCATTCGTGCGGGCATCCTTGCTGTGCATATCGATGCAGAAGGCACAACCGTTGATCTGGGAAGCGCGTAGCTTGATCAGATCCAATAATCCCGGTTCGAGTCCGCAACTCTGGCTGTACTCATCCAGGGCGTTCATATATTTCATGCCTTCCGGCAGGATCTTCGAGTAATTAAGCTTTGACTTCATTTGTATCTGCTCCTCTTCTTCTTTGGTAGGAGCAAGTATAGGAGTCCCCCGGTATATGGAAAAGAGCCACTTATAAATGAGAGAGTGGTACCACTTTGAGTCAGATGGAAAGCAAAAGTTTTCCCAATCGGTGGACTCCACTCCGTGATTCGTGGGCACTAAACGCTGCATAGCCGAGGAGAAGCCCCTGGCGTGGGAAAGGTTTGATGGCAAATGCAGAGACCGGCGTCAGGTCCAGATCATGAGTCGCAGCCTGGCGAACGACCGCTTTTTCATCCAATCCCACGGGAAGCCAACCGATGCAATGGAGCCCGGCTTCGGGTGAGTCAACATCCAATGGCAGCTTCTGAAGTGCATCCAGCAAAATGGACCGTCGTTCGGAATATAAACTTCGCATACGTCTGAGATGACGGGCAAAATGTCCTTCAGTAATGAAATCTGTCAAGGCTGCC
Organism: uncultured Anaerolinea sp.; assembly: GCA_964555335.1. Taxonomy (GTDB): domain Bacteria; phylum Chloroflexota; class Anaerolineae; order Anaerolineales; family Villigracilaceae; genus Defluviilinea. The sequence continues at coordinate 853 of CAZKSG010000312.1, read as the reverse complement.
TGTTCCAACAAAGGGTTATGGATATTGATCAGACGTCTCACTTTTAGGAATGGTTCAACCAATGGATGCGGCAGGATCAAATACCCAATTCGCAATGATGGGAACATCACTTTGCTGAACGTGCCGATGTAGATCACCCGATCAGACGTATCCAATCCCTTTAATGCAGCCAGAGGACGATTTATATAACGATATTCACTGTCGTAATCATCTTCGAGAATATAGGCGTTGGCGTGTTTTGCCCACTCCAATAATTCGAGACGCCGGGCGAGACTCATGGTATGCCCAAGAGGGAACTGATGAGAAGGTGTGATATAGACCAAGCGGGCGTTGGCTGCTTGCCGGATGCCTGCTTTTACGATGAGCCCTTCCTCATCGACAGGTACCGGGACGATCTTTGCCCCGACGCCGAGAAACGCGCCTCGCGCGCCGATGTAGCCCGGGTCCTCCAGCCAAACCGGATCACCGGCATTGACAAGCATCCGTGCAGAAAGGTCGAGTGCTCCTTGCGAACCGGAGACAATGATGATCTGCTCAGGCGAGCAGTGGACCTGGCGGGAAATGGCAACGTGAGCAGCGATCGCTTCGCGTAATGGTTGGTAGCCACCAGATGCTTGATACTTGAGGATATCCATGGATGTCTCACGTGCATGACGGACGATCAAGCGCGACCAAATATCTGAGGGAAATACATCCAACGCGGGAACCTCAGAACTAAATGGACGTGGCATGTTGGCAGAGGTCGATGCGTTTGCAATTTGCATGCGGGCGTGTTTTGAAAGAGTTGGTCCCTTTTCATCGGGTTGGTGCGTTTTGGCAGTCCTCCGGGATTCTGAAGGTGCAAGAAGATCAT
>CAZKSG010000311.1:0-2907 GCA_964555335.1 uncultured Anaerolinea sp. | reverse complement strand
CACCGCGCACCATCACGGTCACATATCCGCCACCGACATATTCACTGCCGATCAGCGTCACATTCGCGGCTTTGACCATCGCATCCGCGGCTTCGATGGCGCCGACGAGACCTTTGGTCTCCACCATTCCAAGAGCGATCATTGCAACATCTACGGGCATGGCTTAAATCTCCTTTTGAATAAGGTTGTTATTCCGACTAGACATCGGATGTTAGAGATCGAATTGCTTCAATCTCTGAAATCTGATCTCTAGCTTTATGTCGTTGCGAGGGCGGCGCTCTTCCGACCGAAGCAATCTCCCGATAAGCGCACTCCGATTAATCGGAGATTGCTTCGTCGCTCACATTGTTCGCTCCTTGCAACGACATGTGATTTCTATTTTTTCAACTCTAACAACACTCTCCTCACGATCTCTTCCACTTGCGAATCCACCGAAGCAGACGGAGCCGCTGCTGGCAACGTAGATGCACCGCCAACAAAGTTCCGCCGCTGCGCAGGATCGTCGGTCGAGCCGGGCGCGAACGCCGCATCTGGTGCAGTTCGAATTTCATACGCCAGCCGCTTGGTATTGTACATGTGATGCACGGTGATGTTATCGCCTGTGATCGCACCGCCCACTCCGCCGGAGCCCAACGTCATGGAAGGCATCAAACCTGTGGTGTAACCAGTTGTTCCCAAGGTGCCAAATGTATTGACTACGATACGGAATACCGGTTTCTGCAAACCAAACTGCATGATGACATTTTCATCACGCGCATGGATAACCTGCGAATGTCCACGCCCGCCATAGGCAATCATTTCCAACGAGCGTTCACAGCCCTGCTCCCAGCCATCCACTTCATACCAACCAAGGACAGTGGTCAGCTTTTCACCGGAGAGCGGCTCTTCCGGTCCAACATTATTCAATCGTACGACCAGAATCCGCGCCCAATCGGGGACGCTGAATCCATACATCTGTGCCAATTGCTGCGGACTCTTACCCACGCCTTTCGGGTTCGGCAAATGACCGACAAATAAATTCCTAGCGAGTATCGCCTTGATCTTGTCATCGACAAAGTAAGCACCTTCCGCCTTCATCAATTCTTCCAACTGCGCCGCAATCGGTCGGTCTGCGATCACAGCCTGTTCGGTCGCGCAGATCACAGAATGATCAAAGGCTTTTGAAGCGACAATATATTTCGCGGCACGAGCAACATCAGCGGAACGATCCACATACGCAGGCACATTGCCAGGTCCTACGCCATATGCCGGTTTACCCACCGAATGCGCCGCACGGACCATGTCCGAGCCGCCCGTGGCAAGGATCAACGCCACATATTTGTGCTTCATCAATTCCTGCGTGCCGGGCAACGTAACGTTGGTCATGCACGAGATCAGACCCTTCGGCATCCCAGCCCGCTCCCCTGCCTCCGCCATGATGCGAATGGTCTCCGCACAACATTTTGCCGCGAACGGATGCGGTGCAACCACGATGGCATTCTTCGCCTTGACCGCGATCAACGTCTTGAACATCGTAGTCGATGTCGGGTTGGTCGAGGGAGTCAGCGCGCAGACAACACCCATAGGCCAGGCAATATCATATGTTCCCTTCGAAGGATCGCTGCGAATCACACCAACGGTTGGAATATCCTTGATGGCTTCCCATAAGAGTTGCGATGACAATAAATTCTTCAGCGTCTTATGCTCGGGCACGCCGTAACCCGTCTCTTCGCTTGCCATCTTGCCAAGCGTCACAGCAGCATCGGCGGCAGCCTGCGCCATCGCCGCGCAGATACGATCCACTTCGGATTGGGTGGCTTTGAGGAATTGCCGCTGTGCATCACGCGCCTGTGTGGCAAGTGTGCGGGCTTCTTGAATGGAAAGCAGATCTTTATCGAGTTCAGCCATAAGATTAACCTTTTTACCACGAAGGGCACAAAGAGCACGAAGGAAAGAAGAAAGAACTTCGCGTTCTTTGCGTGCTTAGCGGTTAATAATTAATGGGGTTCGCTGCTACCTCTAATACCTTATTCTGAAATGCCATCGCCGCGGCGCGGCAGGCGGGTTGGTCCCCGGTGAGCATGACGCCCATGTAGTTCGTTTCGGAGGGTGGCATCGTCAATGCAACGATACTGACATTGGTCGTCTTGAGCGCGGCATCGAGCGCGACCAAGCCTTCGTTCGGCGTGGCGACCAGATAGGCGATCGGCGACCCTAGCGGGATATTACACACGCCCGACAAGTACGACCCTGTCCTCGAGATCACATGCGGGAAGAAGGCGATGGAATCATCATCGTTCGCGGAATACCAGATGGCTTTCGTTTTGATGTAATCCACTGCCGCAGCAAGCCCAGCTCGGACTTCGGCGGGGTTGGGTCCCGCTAAAATAGCCATGATCTCGCCCGACCATTTTCCGGAGGTATGCTTCGCACCTGCATAGAACGACCGGGCATAGACCACTTCCACGTCCGCCATTTTGGTAGCTTCGTCGATGGCGGTATACGTGGCATCGTCGTTGTCCACGCTGATGAGTCCGATGGAACGCTGGTCATCGCGCAGCTTGAGATGCTCCGCAAAGTTGCGGTCCACTTGCGGGATGAGCTGTACTGCGAGAGGCGTGCCGTATAGAGGGTCGAGGATTGCCATAATATATTTCCTTATGTCATTGCGAGGGCGTCAGCCCGAAGCAATCTCCTGTTATCAAATGTCATTATGCGCAGAGGAGATTGCTCACTTGCACCGAGCGCGAGTGCGTCGTCGTCGCTCCGCTACTCCTCGCAACCCCGCCGAAAGCAGGCGGGGCAATGATATTATGCTGCCGTCTTCAACTTCACACCAGAAGCCTGATGTTTGCGCATCTTCTGGGCAATTTGTACCACAAACGCACCACCTTCGAGCGGATTGGTTCCGCCGTTCTCGAAGATATT
>CAZKSG010000310.1:0-3015 GCA_964555335.1 uncultured Anaerolinea sp. | reverse complement strand
TGCCAGCGGGTGCCGCGTCGACAACTCCCTTCACCTTTTTGAGAGTCGCGATGATTTCCTGTGCCAGTGGATAGGCCCGCCCAAGCGGAATCCTCCCCGAACGACGCGAGAGCGACGCAATCCCTTCGAGAATCGCTGTTTCCGATTTGGCACCCATGCCCGGGAGGTCGCGCAGCTTCCCTTCTTTGGCAGCCGCCTCCAGCTGGGCAAGAGTCGTGATCCCCAACGTCTTCCAGATCATGGCGATCTTCTTCGGTCCCAGTCCGGGAACAGCCAGCCACGAGGCTAAGTCTTCCGGCACTTCTTTCTTGAGCTTTTCCAGGAATTCAAGCTTGTCTGTTTTGAGCAATTCATCGATCTTTTCAGAGATGGCTTTGCCCACCCCGGGGATGTCTTCGAGTTTTCCCTCTTTCCAATAGTCCGATGCCTGCCGTCCCAGCGCCATCAGGGACTCAGACGCTTTGCGATAGGCGAGTGTTTTGTAGATGATCTCGCCTTTGATCTCCAGTAAATTGGCGATGAGCGTGAACGTATCAGCCAGTTGACGGTTGTTCATCATGAGACACCTCTAAAAATATTATACGATAATAAGGCTAGGCTACCCTGCCTCTACGATTGTTCGTTCTGGCACATCCAATGTCTTCAACATCACCATCTCCGGGAAGATGCGCGTGATTGCCAGCACCACCAGGATCGTGCCAATGCCACCACTGACCACCGCAAAGATCGGACCGAACAACCCCGCCACGGTTCCCGATTCGAAACTGCCCATTTCGTTCGAGACACCGATGAAGATGCTGTTCACCGCGGAGACGCGCCCACGCATTTCGTCGGGGGTTTGAGTCAACAACAGTGTACTGCGGATGACCACGCTGATGTTATCCAATCCGCCGAGAGCTGCCAGCATCAGCACGGAGAGCAGGAAATTCTTCGAAAGCCCAAAGATAATTGTTGCTATTCCAAAACCTGTCACTGCCCACAGCAACGTTCTGCCGGCATTCTTCATCGGCGGCAGATGAGCGATGGTGAATGCCATGAGCAATGCCCCAATGGACGGTGCGGCGCGCATAATGCCCAGTCCGCGTGCACCGACGTTCAGGATATCTGTGGCGTAGATCGGGAGCAATGCCACCGCTCCGCCGAACAGGACTGCGAACATATCCAGCGTGATCGCCGCCAGGATTACCTTTGTGTCGCGCATGAAGCGCAATCCTTCCTTGACCGAGTCCAGCGTGGCGGATTTTTCAGCCAGTGCCAGTTGCCTGCCCTTGATAAAGCCGATCAGGATGCAGAAGGTGATCGCCGCCACAGCGCCAAATACATAGATAAAAGTAACCTGATTGAAGAAGCCAACGAGCAAGCCTGCCAACGCCGGTCCGGTAATGGAAGCGAATTGCCAGACGCTGCTATTCCATGTGGCAGCGCGTGAGAACAATTCTGGTGGGATGGTCTGGGGCAGCAGCGTGGAGGAGGCTGGTTCGTTGAACGCACGCGCAACGCCGATTCCCAACAGGCACAGGTAGATCAAGGTTAGCGGACCTTTTGTAAAGGACAGCCACGCCAACCCAACCGCACACAGGGCAAAGAAAAACTCCGAGAGGATTACAATACGACGGCGATTGTACTGGTCTGCCACATGACCAGCGGGCAGCGAAAGCAATATCACAGGGATCACCTGCACCAATCCCACCATGCCGAGGGCAAAGGCGCTTTGCGTACGCAGCCACAATTCCCAGCCGATGGCAAACGAGAACATTTCACTGGCAAAGGATGTAATGAAGCGCCCTGTGAGCAGTAATCGATAATCGGCATAGCTCAACGGCGCGTATGGGTCATGACGTTCAGCGGACATATTCACCTGATTGTGTTGAGATAGGCGTCTATGATACCATTCCCCCATGGACCACACCGACCACGTCAACCTGTTGCGCCCAGCCAATTTGCAAGCGGGCGGTATTTATGCAGACTTCGGAGCAGGGAGCGGCGCGTTTACTCTTGCACTGCGTGAACTCATTGGATCAGATGCAGTCATTTATGCAGTGGATAAAGATCGTTCGGCTCTTCGAGAATTGGAGAACGCCCATCGCGCCCGCTTCGGACTAAGCCGGAACCTGACCACGTTAAATCAGGACTTCACCCGCCTCAGCGACCTCCCACCGCTCAATGGCATTGTGATGGCGAACTCGCTGCACTTCTTCAAGGACAAGGAAACGACCCTGCGCCGTGTATGGGAACATCTCAAACCCAACGGCGCTCTCCTACTCGTCGAATACAACGTGGATTCAGGTAATCTGTGGGTTCCCTATCCACTCACATTCAAGACTTTTGCCTCTCTCGCACCGCGCGCCGGGTTCACCGAACCGCGTTTGTTGGGCAGGGTTTCCTCGCGCTTCCTGAAAGAGTTCTATTCAGCCATCGCGTACCGCGTAGATTTATAGATTTCTCAAAATTGCATCAGGGGGTACAGGCCTTTGAACTGTATACGGCTTCCCCATTCTCGAAGACCTCAAAACATTCCTCGCCAACCGATGTGATTGCAAACCTTGCAATACGGGATCGTCGTTCCGCCTCGGTCAGCGGTATAGCCTGGGCCACGCTGGCTTCATCCTCCCAGATCATGATCGAACACATGAATTCGTCTCTATGATAACAGTAATCCTTGGCGGCCTTTTCAAGAAGCTCACGGTCCCCGATCAATTTTTCACCTGCATAACAAAGATTGTTCCTGCCAGATTGCCGAATACAGTGCAGGGCATAGAGAGGATCGGGCGTCGCTGTTATGGTCTCGAGGGGGATCGTTTCCTGTGTGGCTTGTGGAGAGGATGTGGCACAGCCTGCCATCAGGATGAACAGGAACAACCCAGGAAGCAGGGCTTTCATTTGTTGTACAAATTGGGTTTTCATATTATTTCACCGTTAGCCAAACACCAAACAATACCACGGCCATCCCCACGAGGCGGGTGATGTCCAGCGTCCTCACCGTTGCACCGAGCAGACCAAAGTGATCGAGGATCA
>CAZKSG010000309.1:0-3016 GCA_964555335.1 uncultured Anaerolinea sp. | reverse complement strand
ACCCATAACGACAAACACATTTCGAATTCCAAGTGCATGAGCCGCAAGAAGATCGCCCTGCACGCGCAGCAGGTTACGTCCGCGGGTGGGGAAGTGGAGCGTGGTCTCGACCCCCACCTTGCGCTGGACCACGTCACACACCGCCCAGGCAGACATGCGCATGCGCGCCATCGGGGAGTCGGCAACGTTTATCACGTCCGCGCCCGCGTCGGCGAGGAGAGAAGCGGCGGCCATCAATTTATGGGTCGAGAGTCCGCGCGGCGGATCCATCTCCACAGCGACAGCGAATCCACCCGCGTTCAATTTTTGTGCGAACTGTGTCGGCTGTTCCTGCGCGGTTTCGGTCAACTCCTCCTGTGGAAGAATGGCAATATGAGTCTGGTCGATCTGCGGGGCGGTGTCGATCGACTTGCGCATCGCAGCAATGTGTTGCGGTGTTGTCCCACAGCATCCACCGACGATGCATGCGCCTGCCTCGCGGAACGAGAGAGCATACTCTCCAAAATAATCCGCATCTGCCGGATACATGATTCGTCCGCCGACCTGTTCGGGCCAGCCTGCGTTTGGCTTCACCCAAAACCTTGCATCTGGCACGGCCTGGTTCATTTGCTTCAAGAGTCGCAATAGTTGCGCAGGTCCGCCGGAGCAATTGACGCCGATCACATCCACGCCTGCGTCGTGAAGCATTCGCGCCACTTTAACGGGATCGTCACCGAGAAGCGTGCGATCGTCTCGCGTAAACGTGACTGATGCTACTACAGGCAGGTCGGAGACCTGCCGGGATGCCTTGATCGCCTCACGGATCTCATACAGATCACTGAACGTCTCGATGATGATCAGGTCGACTCCTGACTCGGCCAATGCCTGGATCTGTTCTGCGAACGCCTCTCGCGCCTGCTCGGGCTTGACCCGTCCATACGGCGCAATTCGTACCCCAAGCGGACCCACATCCCCGGCGACCAGCACATCCCGGAACGACGCAGCGACGACGCGCTTTGCCAGATCCACGCCGGCCTTGTTGATCTCAACCACATCTTCCTGCAGCCCATGCTTTGTCAGCTTAAAGCGGTTCGCCCCGAACGTATTCGTGATGATCAACTGCGCACCCGCTTCGATATATGCGCGATGAATTTCCGCTACAGCCGAAGGATTGGTGAGATTAAGCTCATCGAAACATTTTTCAAACCCTACACCGTGCGCATGGAGCATGGTCCCCATGGCGCCATCGGCAAGGATCAATTTTGATTTTGCAAGCGTATCTTTGAAACTTTCCATTGTGCCTCTTAAAAGATAATTTACTTTTGCGGAGTGATGTACTTTACTACCGCTAACACAGAGCCATTGTGTTGTACGGAATATATTGGATCATTCTCTGGAAAAAACTTCTGATCCATATCGTATCTGGTGGTGAGAACAAGATAATAGGGATGAGATGCGTAACTATTATCGGTCAGGTCATCAAATCGCGAGACCTGGATATCCTTTCGTACATACCGTCGAATCAGTTGTCCCGGCCCCCAAACGATGACTTGCGAGTCTTGCGGCGCGTTTTCGTTAAGGAACAGGGACACATCTTTGAAAGATGTTGCCCAGTAATCCGTTTCGAAATGCCTGAATATTGGCTGGATGGCCGTGGTCGCGAAATTGTAATAGGTGTATTCATACGGATGATATTTCACAATACCTGTCACACCGGGAAGAACGGCAAGGATCAGAAGCAAAGTCTTTGCCCAGTTGGGGTGTATTGTGTGAAAGATCATATCCATTCCGATGGCGCATATCAAGAAAAAGCCGGGTAGGATAAAGAACAACTGTCTTGTATTGTCATATAGGTTCATCCCATTGAGCAAAATATACAGAAGTGGAGCCATGAACCATGCTCCGAAAAGAATCAACATGTTCCTATATTCTTGACGCCGCTGGGTCGAGAGACATGCCACGACCCCGATTGCAAAACTGAGTAAGGCTGTTTCGGTTAATTGCATGATCAGTAATTGCGGCACATAGATGCGCGGTAACTGATCGGTCGGATAGTAAACGCCATTGAACAATACACGTCCCACCCATTGGAATTTCAGCATGGCATAGATGCCTTTGATGAAATTGGCGATGGGAGATGGCCAGAGATAAGGCCACGTCAAAAAAGTAACGAACAGGGCAGACCCAACGTATGCATAGGAAAGCCGCAGCACTTTCCTGATATTCACAAATGCCAGATATATCAAAACGATCCCGGCTGCTGCGAATCCGAGGATGCGAATGGAAATGGTCAGCCCTAATAAGACCGCGCTGGCGTAATACCAGGGGTCTTTGATCAATGACCTGATATCGAAACTGTGGTTCCTGAAACTGTCAGTCATCCTCAATCCAAAATAAACACTTGCTGTGAAAAAGGTCATAAAGGGAATGTCTTTTGGGTTGATGAAGCCATGTCCCCAGATGATGGGTTGGGTTACAAATAAAATGCTTGTGACCAGGCTGGGAAGTACGGCTATGAAGCGACGTAGCAGGAGATAAAAACACAGCAGACCCAATTGCAGAGTGGCAAAATTACCAATGTGCCAAAGGTCAATTTCCTGAACCTGTGTAAAAACACGATGAACGGTTTTAACGAGCAGTGACATACCCATGACATACGCAGGCCCATAGAAACGTAACACATCTTTGCCGGAATCCAATGAAATTCCCGGCGCGTAAATGGCACGATAGGCATTTGCCGACTGGTCGGCATATTGATACATGTCGTCCTCATCCCAGCTTTCACCGTACTGGGTCAACGTGGAAACTCCGATCACCAGATTGATGGCGATCAGCAGGATGATAAGAAAATACTCGCCTTGTACGATCTTCTTCATAATTATTGATGGTGTCGTGGAGCAGGATGGATATTCTGCTCCACGATGTTATTTCATCAATTGTTCAACGCGGCTTTCGCCAACGGAATAATACTTTGCCTGCGGATGATGGACGATGATCGCGGCGGTGGATTGTTCGGGGATCAACTGTCCCGAAATGG
>CAZKSG010000308.1:0-3045 GCA_964555335.1 uncultured Anaerolinea sp. | reverse complement strand
CCTGATAGGCGGCGCGCAGCTCGTCCTTGTTGATGGACTTGTTCAGGCGGTCGATTAATACCCGGCGATACCAGGAGGTGTCGAACGCGACCATCTGCCCGCGGGCAGGAATCTTGAGCCAGAAGCGCCACATCCACGGATAGCGCGTCTCGGCGGTGCGCGGCGGCGTGATCGGCACGACGCGGAAGCCGCGCGGGTCCAGCCGCTCGGCGAGCAGACTGATCAGGCGTCCCTTGCCCGTGGCAGCCCAGCCCTCGAACAGGATAATGACCGGAACTTTTGCATCGAAGACTGCGTGCTCTAATTCATAGAGACGCTGCTGCAGGGGCCCCAGGCGTTTTTTATATTCCTCTTTCTGCAAAGCCAGGTCGAGATTGACGTATTCGAGCATGGAGAACTCCAACGTGCGGGTTGTATCCCGCTATTATGGCACGAATAGATGCGTTAGTGTAGACGCAATCGGTAGTTGCATATTTGGGTGTCCTGCATTTCCCCACCTACAACCCCTTCAAGATTTCCTTGCGCTTTTCTTCGTACTCCAGTTCGCTGATCATATTGGCATCGCGGAGTTTCTTCAGTTCCTTCATTCGTTCCAGAGCATCTTGCGCCGCAGGCTTGTCGTTACCAGGCTGGCGGAAGATATCCATAGGATCGCTGGACTGCTCGGCTCGGGCGCGGAATAGTTCGGCCTGCTCGCGGAATTCCTCTGCCCGTGCTCGGTATTGCTTTGCCTGTTCCAGAGCGGCATTGGCCTGTTCCAAACGACTCTCACCCATCTCGCCAGGCGAGCGATTGGAGCGAAGAAACATCACAAGGTAGACCCCAAGAAAAAGGAGCAGACCGTAGATCAAGCCGGCATACAGCGCCATGGGGAAGATACCCAGTTCCTTCTTCTCGCCGGAGGACGCATCGACACAATACCAGGTGCGCGTGGTGACAGTGGTGCCGGGTGATGGGTAATAGTTCTGCGATTCCACCTGCATCTCGCCGCGTGGACACACGAACGGTTTGGCGATCCTGTTCATGGACGGAAAGACAGCGCCAAAGCCGATGGAGATCGCCGTGACTCCCATGAACAGACACCAGAACAACACCAGAAGGAGTGTGCCGCCGTTGAGTTTCATACCGATAAATCCTTATATTCATGTCATTGCGAGGAGCCGCCTTTTGGCGACGAGGCAATCTCTGCTTAAACGGATGGTTCTTTTCGACAGGCAGATCCGGTTAAACAGGAGATTGCTTCGTGGCGCTTACAGCGCCACTCGCAACGACATAATTAATTTTGGATAGATTGTACATGGAATGGCAGGAATTTTCTCAAGTATAAGGCAAAACGAGAATCCCCCGATTGTTTATGAAAGGGGCCGCTTCAGAAGAGTTCCTCAGCCAGCGAGACGATGATGCCCGCTGGTCCGCGCATGTAGCACAGTTTGTACATGTCCTCGTACTGCACCACCTCGCCGATGAGTTCACCGCCGTGGGCACGCAGGCGAGCGACCGCCTCGTCGATGCTTTCGACGGCAAACATGACGCTCCGCAGTCCCAGCGCGTTCGGCGGTGCCACGGCCGGTTCGAGCTCGACCAGTTTTGGATGGCGAAACTTCGTCAGCTCCAGCCGCCCATGCCCATCTGGGGTCTGCATCATCACGATATCGACCTGAACCCCTTCGATCGCGTTGACCCGGTCCACCCACGGACCCTCGACCGGAGCTTCGCCTTCGACCGTCATGCCGAGCGCTGTGAAAAACGCGATGGCGACTGGCAGGTCGTCAACGACGACGCTGACGTGGTCCAATCTCTTGATCGTCACATCTTGAGTATAGCAGAGTTCGTGTGCAGGGTATGAAATGCCTCATTCCGTGCCTGCTGAGTGAGTTTCCATGCTTTCCAACTAAGTTTCCACGCCTTCCAACTACGTTTCCATGCCCTCCAACTACGTCCGCACGCTTTCCAACTAAGTTTCCATGCCCTCCAACTACGTCCGCACGCCCTCCAACTTAGTTCGCCCGCCTTCCAACTAAGTCCACATGCCTTCCAACTAAGTTCGCACGCTCTCCAACTTAGTTTCCATGCCCTCCAACTACGTCCACATGCCTTCCAACTAAGTTTCCATGCCCTCCAACTACGTTCGCACGCTCTCCAACTAAGTCCACACGCTCTTCAACTAAGTCCACATGCCTTCCAATTAAGTTTCCATGCGTGGAATGTCTCATTCCGTGCCTGCCAGGTTCGCTTTCACGACCTTGTCCTCGCAGAATAAGCACCCTGTAATGGGGCTAGCCCGCGCCGAAGACGACCTCTCTCCCATCTAACACTCCGCTTCGCTACGGGTACGATATCCCCTAACCCTAAAGGATGCTTCGCTAAAGGGAGAAGCCATACATCGGGAATCCAAAGAAAAGCAGACAACAAAATACCCTCTCCCACGGGAGAGGGCAAGTCAACATGACGATCACGGCGATACTCTGGGTGAGGTCCAACCGACACGCCGATTATGGCGCTAATCCGGGTGAGGTCCAACCAACTCGCCGATTAGAACCTTTATCAGATAAGATACCTTCGCAACTACACACTAAGATGAATGAATAAGCATGTGATAAAGCAGTGGTTTATAAGTTATTTGGGTAGCCAGTTCAAAAAAGTTTCAGTCCCGTTTACATTAACTATTTTCACCCTATAAGTTTCTTCAGTAGACAATACATTGAGTGCTTTTTCAAGCTCATCTATTTTCATCTCCATAAAACCTATTACTTCACGAATCATTGGACCTGTTTGGATTTTCTCTTCAAATAACTCAATATAACTATCAGGATATGTAGCTTTGATTCGGTTAGGTTCCCCATCCTTTTGTTTTTTGAGGATGCCGACTAACAGTCTTAAACCCTCTGCCGTTAATTCAATGGTTAATACCATGTCAGAATAATGAACTACACCTTTTTCTACAATATCAAAGAGTTCTAGAATGGCTTGAGCATCTTTTCTTGTTATGCCTTCTTTTGGAATTCTAAAAAATTTCATTAAATTCTAGAGTCTCTACACTCCTAT
>CAZKSG010000307.1:0-3067 GCA_964555335.1 uncultured Anaerolinea sp. | reverse complement strand
TCGGCGATATTGCCTTCCAACGCAAGCGAGCCTGCTGTGGTTTGCATGCGATCATGCGTATCGATATTATCCTTGATCAGGATGGGAATTCCGTGCAGCGCACCGCGCGTCTTGCCAGCTTTGCGCTCGGCATCCAACGCGTCGGCGATCTCCAATGCATCGGGGTTCAACTCGATCACCGAGTTGACGTACGGACCGTTTTTATCCACCGCCTCAATTCGCGCCAGATACAATTCGGCGAGCCGACGTGAGGTCAACTCGCCCGATTCCATTTTTTCCTGTAGCTCGGCAATTGTCCATTCCGGGAGAATCATCCAATTTGTTCCTTTGAAAGTTTACCGCCCGCCACCGGTGATGTACCGTTCGAGTTGTGAGAGCATCATTTGCTGCATCTCGATCACTTCGCGCAGCACATCGCGAACCGAGAGGAGCCCCACCAACTTGCTTCCCTCATAGACTGGCAGGTGACGGATGCCCTTTTCCATCATGAGCGACTCACACTCCTCCACGCTCTGGTCGGCATTGACGGTGATGACATTGCTCGTCATGATCTCGCTGACTTTGGTCTCTTTTACGCTCTTGCCCTGTAGTTCCACCTTGCGCACACAGTCACGCTCCGACAGAATCCCCACCATTTCATCGCCTTTCATTGCCAGCAATGCGCCGGTATTGTGTTTCGCCATCAATTGCATGGCTTCATACACTGTGGCATCGGGGTGAATACCAAAAATCTCCCCGCCTTTCTTACGGATCATATCGCGAACAGTTGCCATGGCATTCTCTCCTTTGGTCGAAAGATTGCGTTGAACCGCATGTTTCCATGCTCTGTTTGGATTTTAACCCGCAAATCCATACAAAAGCCAGCCTTTTTCTACAAAAGCGGTTGACGAAGTATAGACTTAAACCCGCAGACTTGCAAGCGGATACATGTCCCGCCTCTCTCCCAGCCGGGCATTACCACTGCTTCCAACGGCAGATATCAAGGCTGGCTGGGACCCACTTTTGCCCACAAAAAAGCCGCCGAAAATGGCGGCTGAAGCGCAAATTAGTAGATTTTCTGCTTCACATTCCACGAATCCGCCACCGCACGGATATGTTCGGGGCTTAACCCCGAACTTCCATCCCCTGTGGAGAGGTTCAATATCTCGTATTCCGCGGCCGTTTCGGCATATTCGACCAGATCCAACGCGTGAAGGATCGAATCGTCAGCCCTCGCCATCACTCCATGCTGAGACCAAACCACCAAGTTATGTTCGCGCAAGCTGACCACGGATTCGATCATAAGCTGTTCAGAGCCCGGCAGAACGAAAGGCAAAACGCCGATTCCCTCAGGAAAGTTCAAAATGGTCTCTGGCTGCCAGCGCAGGAGGTGTGTATTGAGATAATGCTCGTTCTGATACTGGGCACGATGACTGAGAAAGGTCAAATGTTTGGGCTGGGCATGGACAATCGCATGCAATTTGACCGGGCGCAGTTTCATCTGGTCATTGTGTACGGCGAGATGCGAATTGAACTCGCTGGTCACTCTCTTGAAGGGGCAATCTATAGCTGTGAACATCCTTCCAGTTTTTCCTCCATCTTCGACGATGATGGCAGCCAGGTTGGTCGTTGGCGACTCGGCTATATCCCGCAAACGCCGCCCCGAACCGGAAGCAAAGATCGTTGCCCCGATCAGGTTTTGGGCAGGCACGGGCAGGTCGATCCATGTCACTTGTGGGAAATATTCGCGAAGTTCCACCGTATCACGCACACAAACCGAAATATTCCCGGCAGCCCCTTCCGCGGCTCCAATCATGGATACTCGTTTTCCCACCTCTCCCATTTCTTTGAGTAGCAGTCCAACCATGGACGAGTTCAATATCATTTATTCCAACGACCTCTTCCTAAAATAGTGTGGCCTGATTGTATCAAGCATTTCATCAGTAGCATGCCAATTCCATATAAAAACAGACCGATTTGCCATCGGTCTGTTTTTATTGCAAGAGAGTATGGTGCTACACGTACTCACACCATGATTCATATTTATGGTTCTTGCCACGGATGGCATCGTGATACACGGTCTGTAATTTACGGGTGACCTCACCGGTCTTGCCGTTGCCGATCGTGCGGAAGTCGATCTCGCTCAAGCCGATCACTTCGGCAGCGGTGCCGCACACAAAAACTTCATCCGCGATGTAGAGTTGATCGCGCGAAATGGGCTGCTCCAAAATGCGATAGCCCAGATCTTTTGCAATGGTATGGATCGAATGACGCGTCACGCCTTCGAGCACTGGCGCGGTGACCGGCGTGACGATCTTTCCATGACGAACCATGAACAGGTTCTCGCCTGTACATTCCGCCACATAGCCCTGCGGGTCGAGCATAATGGCTTCTTGAAAGCCAAGCCGTTCTGATTCAGTTTTAGCCAGGAAGCTATTGGCATAGTTGCCTGACACTTTTGCCTTGGTCATTAACACATTGGGATGATGACGGGTATAGGAAGAGATATTGGCACGAATCCCTTTCGCCAGCGCTTCTTCACCGAGATAATTGCCCCATTCCCATGCAGCAATCGCAAGTGACGGTTTGCCATAATCCACGTTCAAGTTCCAACCGCCGTTATCCAGATACAACAATGGGCGGATATAACAATCCTTGAAATCATTGGCTTTGACAACTTCCTTGACTGCCGCGACGATCTCTTCCACGGTCCACGGAAATTCGCGGAAACCGAATACGCGCGCTGAGTCGAACAGGCGCTCAATATGATCGGTTAGACGGAAGACCGCAGGTCCTTTGGGGGTGTTATACGCGCGAATGCCCTCAAATACAGCCGCCCCATAATGCAGTGCCGGCGTGAGAAAGTGCAATGTCGCCTTCTCAAATGGCACCATCTGACCGTTCATCCAGATAAATTTGGATTCCATTCCCATAATGTCTTCTTCTCCTTTTCGTTATGTTGGGGCACGAAATTTCGTGCCCCAACGTGAATTACAAATACCTAATAACCTCATCCGCCATTTGACGGGTTGTCAACGAACCGCCAAGGTCTTTCGTGCGCGCTCCATTCGTGATCGCAGCATCCACA
>CAZKSG010000306.1:0-3072 GCA_964555335.1 uncultured Anaerolinea sp. | reverse complement strand
AAAAAATGGTACGCGACTTCGCCCAAAAAGAGATCGCGCCTGTTATCAAAGAATACGACCGCAGACAGGAGCCAATTCCCTTCATGCTCAAGCGCATGGGTGAGCTGGGCATTCTGGGACTGCCCTTCCCCGTTAGGTATGGCGGGCAGGGCATGGATTTCCTCGCCTGGGGGCTGGCATGTGAAGAATTGGAAGCTGTGGACACGCATCTACGTGTCGTAATGTCGGTCCATACCGGGCTGTG
Source organism: uncultured Anaerolinea sp. (assembly GCA_964555335.1). Taxonomy (GTDB): domain Bacteria; phylum Chloroflexota; class Anaerolineae; order Anaerolineales; family Villigracilaceae; genus Defluviilinea. The sequence continues at coordinate 2,828 of CAZKSG010000306.1, read as the reverse complement.
CAGTATGAGCCTCTTCCAGTGGGGAACCGAGGAGCAGAAACAGAAGTTCCTTGTACCTCTGGCAAAGGGCGAAAAGATCGGCTGTGGCGCGTTCACCGAGCCGGGGATGGGCTCGGATGTGGCAGCCATGACCACCTCCGCCAAACGGGATGGCGACTATTACATCCTGAACGGCGAAAAGATGTGGATTTCGCTCGCCTCCAAAGCGGACCTGGCGCTGGTGACCGTTAAAACGAATCCGTCTGCCCGAAGGCCCTCTGATGGGCTGTCGTCGTTCATTGTAGACCTGCACAGCGAAGGCGTGAAACGAGGCGATTTGCACGGTAAACTGGGTGTGCGGGCCGGCTCCACAGGCTGGTTATCGTTCACAGATGTCAAGGTTCCGGTGGCGAGCCGCCTCGGCGAGGAGGGCGAGGGGTTCAAGATCACCATGAGCGGCTTCGACCATGGACGCTACACCGTCGCTTCCGGTGCGACAGGGATCATTCGCGCTTCGCTGGAAGCCAGTGTAAGCTACGCCAAAACCCGCAAGACCTTCGGTAAGCCCATTGCAGAGCACCAACTCATTCAAGAGAAGATCGCCAAAATGTCACAGGATTATGAAGTTGCCCGTTTGCTGTACTATCAGGTGGGCTGGCTGAAAAATCAGGGCAAACGCTGCACCCGCGAGACATCTTTTGCTAAGAAATTCGCAACTGAAGCATCGTTCAACGCGGCGAACGAAGCGATCCAGATCCACGGGGCGTACGGTTTCAGTGACGAATACGATGTGGAACGCTATCTGCGCAATTCAAAGGGCGCTGTCATTTATGAAGGTTCCAGCGAAGTGCAAACGCTCATTCAGGCAGGCTATGCTCTCGGCGAACGGACCGATAAACCGCTGCGCTGTGAACTCCCTGCGTATGATGAAGAATTCTGGCAGGAATAAGGTTCCATGGAAATTAAACCCCTTCACACCAAAATAGAGAAAACCATCCAATCGCTCTTCGGTACGGTCGTGTTGGAAGACCCAAGCGGATTTCCACGCACAGAATGTAACTTATACTGCATTTCTACCGAGGGAAGAATGTTGTGGAAGGCAGAAAAGCCCGATCCATCTACGCTCTATTCACGGATGAAACTCAATGAGGATGGGTCGGTCCTTTCCACCTATACGTTGAGCAGCCACGCCTGTGACCTCGACCTTCGAACAGGAACGATTCTGAGCAAAACCAGTATTCAATAGACAACTCGAATGAACCGGCATGGCAGGGAAAGAGCACAATGTCATAGCCTACAAACCATAACCATCAAAAGAGAATCAAAATGCTACTCACTGCCTATCTACTCAGCATTTCGGGCATGATCCTCCTGCCCCTCGTACTGGCTTTCTACCTCACCCGCAAATTCAGCCTTCCATGGAAGCTCGTCCTGGCTGGAGCATTGACTTTCATCGCGTCACAAATTCTACACATCCCAGTGGTATACGGCTTGACTGCGCTGTTCACAAATAACATCCTGTCGATCCCTGCGTCATGGATAACGATCTTCAATGCCATTGTGCTGGGTCTTCTGGCGGGCATTTTCGAAGAAACGGCCCGCTGGGTCTTGTACAAATTCGTTTTGAAACAAGCCAAAACCTGGAACGAAGGCGTGCTCGTCGGTGTAGGACATGGTGGCGTGGAAGCAATCCTCCTGGGTGGGCTGGCGCTCGCCAGTGTTCTGAGCATGATCGCCATGCGCAACGCGGACTTGTCTGCATTCGGCGTTCCGGCAGATCAACTTGAACTGGCGAAGAAGCAGGTTGCCGATTTCTGGTCTGCGCCTGTGTACATGGCCTTCCTGGGGTTGATCGAGCGTGTATTCGCCGTGTGTTTACATCTGTCGCTTTCCGTGATGGTTTTGTACAGCGTGGTGTATAGAAAACCGGTCTGGTTCTGGGCAGCGCTGCTCTGGCACGCCATCGTGGATGCGCTTGCCGTTTACCTGATGCCGATCCTCGGCGCGTTGGGGATCGAAGCAGTTGTCGGTATTTGTGCTACTATCAGCCTGGTCATCCTGTTTAGGATGAGGACGATGTTCGTCCCATCGCAAAACAGTGACATCGCTCCAGTAATGGAAGCTGCATGATCAAAGGGTTTCTCAATCTCCCCTGGTTTGTTTGGGCAGCGCTGGCTCTGGTCGTGGCCACGGTCTATGCGTTTGTCTGGCCTCAAAAAATAGCAGGCGCTGTCACAGGTTTACGCTTTTTCATCATCCGCTGGGGACACATGTTGACATGGATCTTATTGGCGGTCAACTTCCTCCTGCGTGGCATCTCCCCCTCTCTGAATGGCATGGCTAACCTGATCGCAATCGCAGGAGGCGGCAGTTACTTTTTGTTCATGTTCATGTCCTTCGTGGTCAAATGATAACGACTCAACCTTCTCTCGGATTCGTTCTCATCTTTCTGCTCTTTAGCCTGATCTTCCTTTCGAACAGTTATAAACTCTGGTTCAAAACGAATTCTTATTATCAGGACATTTATAATAGTCTTACCAGCCGACCTTCGCTCTACCCTTTCAAAGATTTCTTCCTCAAACAGATGGAGAATAAACAACGTTGGGTTCTTTGGCAAAAGGTATTTAGTCTGCTTGGCATTCTGGCTGTCCTTGCGGCAGATGTGTTGGTAGTGATGGCATATTTGCAATAAATAATCAAAGAGAGACATGTAAACCAACCAACCGTCGGTAGAGACAAAAACTACGATTGTTGTAAAATACAGAAATTCCTGAAACCAATTACGGAGGAGTCTCTTGAAAATCATCGCCTGTATCAAGCAAGTACCCGACTCGGAAGCGAAGGTGAAA
>CAZKSG010000305.1:0-3080 GCA_964555335.1 uncultured Anaerolinea sp. | reverse complement strand
GGGAATCCTTCAAGCCGAAGTATCTCAAGATCCTTTCGGCAGGCGGCTCCGAAGCTCCCGCGAAGATTTTGGAGGAGGCAGGCATCGATATCCGCAGCGCCAAGTTCTGGCAGGGCGGGTTCGATGTGCTGGAGAAGTTGGTAAGCGAGTTGGAGAAGTCGTAGAAGAAATCAAAGAGTTAAAAAGAAACCGGTGAACAGTAATGCTGTTTACCGGTTTTTATTATGAAATTAAATGTTTTTACGGGTCAATATATGGATTCTTTCCTGGGCCTGAAAGTGCCCGTGGAGACTGGGAATATTCAATAATAAATGGAGATAACACTACCAAACAGACCAGGACAAGTCCCAGGAGCCCAATAATTCTCAGTCGCTGTTCGACCATCCAGGCAAGCCACAAAACTTCTCCCACTTTGAATATGAATAAAAGCAGAATAATGCTTAAAGCGGAGATCAGGAAAGTTAAGCGTCGTTTCACAACCTGGGCAATCCTGTTTTTCTTATCACGTTTTTCAGGATATGTACGTGGCATATTCAATTGACCATCTTTTCAAACTCATCATGAGAATACAGAACATAATGAGCCACCTTGCATAACATACTCTGCTTACTCGTATGCTAATGTATCTCTTACCGTTAGTCGGGATGCATTCCTTGCAGGCAATGCACTGGCAATCGTAGCCAGGATGATTGTAAAGATCAGCCAGGCAATGATACCGTTCAGTCCATAGACGGCCGGCATCGGCGCTGTAAGGACAGCCATGCCTACACCGAACGTCAGGATACCGGTAATGGGGAACGATAGCAGGATGCTGATCGCCCAACTGATGAGCCCGATGACGAGCCCTTCCACGATGACGATGCTTTGAATATCCATGTTGGAGGCACCAATGGCACGCATCACGCCGATCTCGCGCGTGCGTTCGATGACGTTGATGCTCATTGTGCCCATCAACCCGAGTCCGCCGACTACGGCAATCAGGGTGGCCATTACCAGCATGAAATAGACAAGAATGTCAGTTTGTGCCTTTTGACCGGTGATGAAGTCTGCGCCCAGTTGGGTGGAGCCGACCTGGATGCCGCGTTTCTCGAACAAGGCCAGTAACTGGTCGTTGACGCGTTTCTGCGTAAGGGCATCATGTGTCTTCGTCAGCACACGCAATGAATAGACCTGTCCCGGTGCGCCTACGACCTGGCTGAGATATTCGTAGTTGACGTACAACAACGGCGGGCTGACATTGCCGGTAATGGTGTAGAAACCAACGATATGCCATTGGGTTTCCTTGCCGTCGATCTTGATGGTCAGCCAGTCGCCGACCTTCAGGTCGGGGAAGATGTTGAGCAAGTGGTTGCCGATCACAACGGCATTCTCGTCACCCGTTGTCAGCCAGCGTCCGGTCGTGATAATGGGATCGATCAACGTCGAAGTGGAAGGAGGCGCCACGAACAGGATCTGCGTCCCAGCCGATTCCTTGTCTGAGATCAGGGTGCCGGGGTATTCCGTCCAGCCTTCCACGCTCGAGACACCGGGAATGCTTTCCGCGATGGACGCAACTTCGTCGAAACGGTAATATCGCCCAAAGGAGAGGTTAATGTCGGCCATGAAATAGCCCTGGATGTCTTCGATGGTCTTATCGAACGATGCCCACATGTTATAGACGCCGATAAAAATGCCGCCACCCAAAACGAGGGAGAAGAGGGTCAGTCCGAGACGTAGTTTGCGGCGGAACACATTCCGCAATGAGAGACGCATCGGACGCGGGATGAACAGCGCCCGTTTGCTGACAGATACATCCCTTGGCTTGGCGTTCCCACCGATGCCATAGTCACTGATCGCTTCGCGAACTGTGATGCGCACACTGTTATATACCGGCCACAACGCTGCCAGAAGTGGGACAAGCAACGCCACGATCGCCTGTTGGATGACAGCGGCGGGATACATTTTGAACGGCAGCGGGCTGAAATTTAAATAAGCCGCCATCCCACCGCCAATACTGCGTGCGGCTCCGTTGGAGAAGGGGATCGCAATCAGCAAGGCTGTCAGGCCGAACCCCAACACCAATACAAGGTACATGGCAAAGATCTGACCGTTCCCGCCGCCAACCGATTTCATGATGCCGATCTGGCGCGTTTGCTGGGTCATGATCGCAGTGATCGTGTTGATGATCAGAAATCCGCTCAGAACCACGGTCATATAACCAAGTGTGCTCAGGACAAAGAAGATCCCTTGTGTGATGCTCCAGGCGAAGTGATGTCCTGGCTGATAGACATTCACATAATAAATAGTGGCACCAGCCCGTTCCATTCGGTCGGCAACGGCCTGTGCGACGGTCGTTACGTGTTCGGCATCCGTCTGGTTTTCAGAGACGCTTACCGCCATTGCAGAATATCTTCTTGAACCGCCGAGCCATTCCAATGTGCTGGGGGTAACGTAGGCATTGATCATCTGTGCCATGTTGTACGGAAAGCCCGTCACATCATGGATGTATCCGGCCAGGGTCAACTCGCGGCGACGGCCGTTATCGAGTTCGATAATCAATGTGTCGCCGATCTTATAACCAAGCGATTCGGCCGAGGCATCGATCAACACCTGCTTGTCATCGAATGCGGGGATGGATGTTTCACCGAATTTCGGCTTGAGTTGATTCAGAGTCAGGTCTGCGGCGTTCTCAATGCCCGTGAACTGAATGGTAATGGGTTCGCCCTTTGCAGGGATCAGGTGCGCACTGGCGGTTGCCCGCCCTTCGGCCGTATCCACACCCGGCATCTCGCGGATGGTCTTTACCATATCGTCGTCAAAGGGCGATGTATAAATGGTTGCTTCCGATGGATTGGCGGAAAGATAGTCGCCGTCCATGCTTTCGAGCATATACGCGCCCAGGTTGGCGTTGAAACCCACCGAGAACGTTCCCACCATGATGGTCAGGATGGTGAGAAATGTGCGCGATTTGTTGCTCCAGAAATCGGCCCAGATCTTCTTCCAACGGCTGGTCATGATGTCTCTCCCCTCGTCTTGACGTTCTCCTGTTCGTGGCGGTCTGCGGATTGATGCAGCGTCTCACGCGTCACGTCAGACTGAGT
>CAZKSG010000304.1:0-3103 GCA_964555335.1 uncultured Anaerolinea sp. | reverse complement strand
TGCCGGAGGACGGAGTGATCGGGTAAATGGCGATCACTTCGCTCATGCGGTGAGCGACGGAGGCTGTGGCTTCATTGCCGTCGATCATAATAACTTGTTTTTTCATACTAACTCCTTCTGAATCAGGCATCATAAATACCTGTGAATTTTCTTATCCGTACAAGTTTATCCCCGTTAACTTGACGCGGTTAGTTATAAACCGCTTAAATCCCCGTGCCTGTTGTCATATATCGGACAAAAATTGGCTGAAATAGCTTTTGTTAGGTTTTTGGGATTGAAAGCTTACTTCTATTATTAAACTCAAGATTATGATGCTAAACACATGTGTCATTTTATTGTGATACTTCGCAACGCTCTTGATTACATTTAGCACTCGAATTGGTGATGAAAATCACAAATAATGATACTAGGCGGGGTAGATATATATTGTCATCGCGTGGACGAGAGCGGTTTGTTTTTTGGTGGTGAACCATGGTATCGGGGTGGACTACTGACATGGAGATTTGGAGGGATCATGCCCCATATGACCGATGAACGAGTCCGAGCGGGGTTGGCCCGTGAGGAAGACCTTTCCCTTTTGCATGAAGTCAGCATGAAGACAGCAGGTGTCTCGCATTTGGAGATGTGTATCCAGTGCGGAACATGCGGCGGGTCGTGCCCCGCTGCCATGGATATGGATCATACGCCACGCATGTTGTTTGCCATGTTGCGCGCAGGAATGCGCGAGGATGTGCTGCGCAGCAATACACCATGGATTTGTGTCTCCTGCTATCACTGTGTAGTGAGGTGCCCGCAGGAGGTACATATTGCAGATGTGATGTATACGCTCAAGGGAATGGCGATCCACGCAAAGCTATACCGGGATTCCACGGCTCCTCACTTCTCCCAAACCTTTGTGGATATGGTCGAGACATTCGGTCGAAGCTACGAATTGGGACTCGCTTCGCGTCATTATTTGAGGCATTTTCCACTGCGATTGCCAGGCATGATGCCGATGGGGTTTGGCATGATCACAAAGGGACGCATGGCGATCACACCGAAAAAAATCAAGAACATGGATCAGCTTAAAAAGATTTTGGAACGTGCCAAGACACTGGAGTTGACCTCATGAACAAGTATCTTCTATACCCTGGTTGTTCGATGGAGTCCAGCGGCAAGGCATATGGCGAGTCCATCAATAAGATCTTGGAACCGCTTGATCTTCATTTTGAAGAAATCGATGACTGGAACTGTTGTGGCGCAACGGAATACCTCGGCATCAATCTAATCCCGGCCTATTCGTTGATTGCCCGTAACCTTGCCCTTGCTGCAAAGCAGAAAAATGGGACACGTACGGTCGTGGCTCCGTGTTCGGCTTGTTACCTCAACCTTGCCAAAGCAGATTATTACATGCAGGAGCGCCCCACACTGGGGACAAAAGTCAATGAAGCCCTGGAGGCAGGTGGGTTAAGTTACGTGCCTGGCTCGCTCGATGTACGCCACCTCATTGACATTTTGGTCTATGACGTGGGACTGGAAAAAATCCGCAGCCAGGTTGTTCGCCCGTTGCATGGGTTGCGAGTCGCACCCTATATGGGATGCATGCTGCCGCGCCCCGATTACCAGCACCGTTGGTCGGATCATGAACATCCCACCGAATTGGATGATCTGCTACGTGCGCTTGGTGCGGACGTGATCGATTATCCACTGACGACGAGTTGCTGCGGCGGACACATGACCCAGATCGGGCCTGAGACTGCCTTTGAGTTGATCCGTCGTCTTGTGGCAGATGCAGATGAGCGCGGCGCAGCCCTGATGGCAACGGTCTGCCCGATGTGCCAGATGAACATCGACGCGTATCAAAATGAGATGAACCACTATTTTGGTACGAATTATCACATGCCGATTTTGTTCTTCACGCAATTAATGGGGCTTGCCTTTGGCATGGAAGCAGACGAACTTGGCATTGGTGCAGAATTGGTCAACTCGCGGAACGCGCTGGCGACCATCGGTGTGGAAGTGCCAGTCACACAGGAACCTACCGCTCCGCGAAAGAGAGACGAAGGACTACCGATGCCACGACGCTGGACGAAGCATGAGGGGAAGGAGGTCGTCAAATGAGCGAGAAGAAACGAGAACGTGTAGGTGTCTATGTCTGCCATTGTGGCTCGAATATCGCCGGGACCGTGGACGTCGTTGAGCTTGCCAAATGGGCGGAGGAGAACCTCAAGCATCAGGGTGTGGTGATCTCACGCGAGTACAAGTTCATGTGCTCCAGCCTGGGGCAGGAGTTGATCGAGAAGGATATCAAGGAACTTGGGCTGACGCGCGTGGTTGTTGCAGCCTGCTCACCTCATTTGCACGAAAAGACCTTCCGTACCGCGGCACAAAATGCGGGACTCAACCCATATCTTGTTGAACTGGCTTCGATCCGTGAACAGGTCTCGTGGGTACATACAGACAAGTCTGTCGCCACAGAGAAAGCCAAGGCAGTGGTATCAGGCGCAGTGTCCCGTGTGATCGAGAATGCACCACTCGAGGAGATAAAGGTCCCGATCAATTCGAATACATTGGTGGTAGGCGGAGGTATTGCAGGAATCCAGTCTGCGTTGGAAATTGCGAACGCAGGTTTCCATGTTTATCTTGTTGAGCGGGAACCATCCATCGGCGGGCATATGGCGCAGTTCGACAAGACCTTCCCGACGCTGGATTGTTCCGCCTGCATCCTCACGCCGCGCATGGTGGAAGCTGGGACGCATCCAAACATTACGCTGCTAACGTGGAGCGAAGTGGTGAATGTGGCGGGGTATGTGGGTAATTTCCACGTGACGATCAAAAAGAAGGCTCGTTTTGTGAAGGAAGATCTATGTACGGGTTGTGGGATTTGTGAGGAAAAGTGCCCGAAGAAGGTGATCGACGATGTGTTCGAAGCCGGGCTTGGTTATCGCAAGGCTGTGTATACACCCTTTGACCAGGCAGTGCCGAAATACCCTGTGATGGATAAGGAGAATTGCACCTACTTTATCAAGGGCACATGCAAGGCTTGCGAAAAGTTTTGCCCAACCGGCGCGATCGATTTCAATCAGCAGGATGAACTGATCAATATTGATGTCGGCAACATTAT
>CAZKSG010000303.1:0-3123 GCA_964555335.1 uncultured Anaerolinea sp. | reverse complement strand
TCGAAATCGTGCATACCTGTACGATAGATCTGAGCTTCCCAATCGGGAGAGTATGCGAGTTCGTATCCATCGCTGGTTTTGTGCGTGATGCCTTCGATATAGATACGCAAGTTTTCGTCGCTCATATATCGAAAAATAGTGCGATTGCGATATCCACGATACACAGTCTCAAGATCATCAAATGTCTGTCTACGTTTTTGTGCCCCAGCGATCAGTGGATGAAGCCGGTCACCTAATCCCAACAGACGAACGATATGCCAGCGCTGCATAAATCCAGGGACGAACAACACCGGGTCGATCAACACTAACGCACGGAATATACCCGGGTCACGCATTGCAGCCCGCAAGGTGACGATTGCTCCAATGGAATGTCCCACTCCGATAACGGGAGCAGGCTGTGATGAAAGAAAGAGCCGCAGGTCATCCGAAAGTGGATGCCAGGTGCGGATCTCCTCTGGTTTCGAATCCTTCCACAATGGGCGGAGATGCATCCCAAAAACATGGTATTGCGTTTGTAAATGTTCGAAGAGCGGCTTGTAACAATTAGGTGGGTAGCCGTTGGCGTAGAGAAAATGTAATGGCAACCCATCACCGCCAAGATCAAAATACGGAATATCCATTACTTTTCGACTTAATACTTCCCGTAATTGATCGGCTGACTCATTTGATCTGGAACTTCAAGACGTTTATGTGTCTCCGTGCCGAGTTTTTCCCAGTACTCGTTTCGATCTTTTACACCATATACCCATTCGTCCAGATACTGTTTTGTCAGTTCTGTCGACTCGCTGACCTTATCCCACGACAAGTAAAATTCATTATCACGGTCATAATATCCCTGCGCGTAGGATGGGTGACACGCAAATGGAACATGACACACCGCACTGACGACAATACCTGGAATCATCGTGCGGTTTGGGTCGGAGCGGATGACGGATTCATCCACGATTTCTTCGGCTGTGAGAATGACCTTCTTTGCCGCGAACGCTGCTTCCTTTTGCTCGCCGATGATGCCCCACAGATGGGCATTGCCGTTCACATCCGCCCGTTGCACATGGACAATCGCCACATCCGGGTTTAGCGCCGGGACGACGATCACATCCTTGCCGCCGTATGGGTCAGGGATGCGCTTGATATTAGAATTGACTTTCTCCAGATCGGTAGCGCCGGTCTGATTCATCGGGAGAAACGGCAGACCGGATGCTCCCGCCTGCAAACGGGTGATCATGCCGAAATGGGAATATTCTTCCCATTCCAGTTTGCCCTGCTCGATGGCAGAACGTACAATACGAAGCGACCCCACACCAGGGTTGCCCATATACGAGAAGATGACCTTCTGTGCACAGCCAGCCGCGACCATCTGATCGTAGATGAGGTCGGGAGTGGCGCGGGCGAGGGTAAGATTTTTCTTCCCCTGCCGAATGATCTCATGCCCGGCAGCGAATGGGATGAGGTGGGTGAATCCCGCCGCGTAGACGGTATCGCCATCGCTGACATATCGTGCGATGGCTTCACCAAGTGAGAGTAATTTACTCATTTCTTTGCCTTGTCTTCTTTGGGTTTTGGTTTTAATTTTTGGAGAATGCTAAAACGCCCGCTCGATGGCGGCGCGGATTTTCGGTATTGTGCGCGAAATACAAAGCCGATGATCAACAAGATCGTCCCCCAGCAAAAATAGCTCAGTTGTGTCTGCCGGGCAGTTTCAGAAAAGATGAAAAGCACCACCAGACCAATCCCGACCAATAAGAAGAATGTCCCTACTCGGTAGATAAGCTCAGGGTAATTGTTGGGCTGATTACCGCTCATATCAATTGGGTTTACGTGCAGAAAATAAGATCCTGCGAAACGGATAAAAAACAGGTGATCGTGGCAATGCTGCCCGCATCTTGGTTTGAATTGTCGTCACAAAAAGATCTTTATGATCGCCAAGCCGTTCAAAATAGGGAACACAGGCTGTGCCTGAAATCCACTCTACCACCGCGTCTGAATCTTCCAAGACATGGGCATAGATCTTTTCGAAGACCACGATATCTTGTGCGGTGCAATCGAACAGGATCTGAGCGTACTGGTCAATGGATAACACGGGAGCGTAGCGTTGGAATCCCAGCAGCAGAGTTCTGAACGGTTCTTCGCCTGCTGTCTCGCGGATGATCTGATGCGAGATATGGTTGTGATTGGATGGGATCTGGATCGCGATCTGTCCGCCCGGTTTCAGTTTTCCATAGAGATGAGGAATCAACTCTGCATGGTTCTCACTCCATTGCAGGGCAGCGTTGCTGAAGATGAGATCCCATTCACCTGTCAGGTGAGCCTGGTCTCCTTGTTCAAAGTGCAGGTTTGGGCTTGAAAACGAAGCGGACTTTTCCAGCATTTGAGGGGATGAGTCGAGTCCGGTCACATGGCCGTTTGGGAGTTTATCCGCCAGTTGACGCGTCAACTCTCCGGTGCCGCATCCCAAATCAACCACTTTGAGATTTGGGCGCACATCCACCAGCGCCAGTAGATCATAAAACGGCGCCGAACGTTCCGATTGAAACTTGTGATAGAGATCAGGATTCCAAGGCATGGAGAATTAATTCCCCTCTCCCTTTAAGGGAGAGGGGTTAGGGGTGAGGGTAATTTATTTCTTAGCTTTCTTCTTCGCAACGACTTTCTTGGCAACTTTCTTGGGAGCAGCCTTTTTGGTTGCTACCTTTCCATTTGCCTTGGCGGGTTTGACGCGGGTCTGGATCTGCTCGTGCATATAGAGTTGCACGTAGTAGTAGCCGCCGCCGTTCTTGCCGCTCGCGCCGGAGCCCTTCCAGCCGCCGAACGGTTGGAAGCCGGGCCACGCGCCGGTGGTGGCGCCTTGCGGACGGTTGGCGTAGGTGACGCCTGCTTCGATGTTGTCGAAGAACCACTCGGTTTCCTTGGGCGAACCATAGAAGCCCGCGGTTAAACCGTAGTTTACATTGTTGGCGATCTTCATGGCCTCGTCGAGATTACTGACCTTGCCGATGGTCGTGATGGGCAGGAACATCTCGTATTGCCACAAGCGATGTTCGAAGGGCAGGTCGGTGACAAAGGTGGGCTCGCAGAAGTAGCCCTTGTCGAAGATGCCGCCGGTCTTCACGTGACCGCCGGTCA
>CAZKSG010000302.1:0-3157 GCA_964555335.1 uncultured Anaerolinea sp. | reverse complement strand
GTGATGCGGGTATGGGGCACTTCGTTTATCCGCATCCGCTGCCGGTGACTGAAACGCAGAAGCACTCCGCGTATCAGGGCTGTTACGCCCTCTCCAAAGTTCTCGAAGAAGTGATGCTTGAGCAGTATTACATCCAATATGATCTCAATGGCTGCTGCCTGCGCGCGCCGTGGATCATGGAGAAGGATGATTTCAAGTATCAACTTTCCTTCGGGGATGACGTCTTCGGCGGACCGCGCTGGCGGGATCTGGTTGGAGAGCAGCAAGGGGATGAATATGTGCGGGCACGGGCCGTCCCGGTCATGCTCGACCCGGAGGGGACTCCCGTCAAACGGAATTTTGTCCACGTTGATGACCTGGTCAGCGCGCTGCTGCTTGCGATTGATCATCCAAAAGCGCGACAGCAATTATTCAATGTCTGCATGGATGAACCCGTGGATTACGGCGAGATGGGGGAGTATTTGTATGAAACGCGTGGATTCCCAAATGTGGAAATCAAGACACCCTATCACTCCACGTGGCTCGATAATGCCAAGGCAAAGTTCCTTCTGGGCTGGTGCCCGGAATATGACTTGCACAAATTGATTGACAGCGCATTTGATTATGTGCGTGCAGAAAATGACCCGCGAAAGGTTTGGTACCCAGGCTGATTTTATGAAAGATGCAGTGATAAGCAACCGCCTTCATATTGGCTCCTCCTACTATCCTGAGCATTGGGATGAGACCCTCTGGACCGAAGATATCCGCCTGATGAAAGAGGCTGGCTTTACTGTGGCGCGCATGGGCGAATTTGCCTGGTCAACCATGGAACCCTCGCTCGGAAAGTTTGATTTCGACTGGTTGGAATATGCCATTGCAAAACTGGCCGCTGTAGGGATTGCCTCCGTGCTTGGCACACCGACCGCTGCACCGCCCGCCTGGCTGGTCCAGAAATATCCGGACCTGATGGCCGTCGATGAAAGTGGACGGCGCGTGCAGTTCGGTAACCGCTGTCATTATTGTGTCAACTCGCCGGAATTTCACGCGGCAACAAAGCATATTGTTTCAGAAATGGGGAAACGCCTTGGGGCGAATCCAAATGTCATCGGCTGGCAATTGGACAATGAGTACAACCGCGTTTGTTATTGTGAGCGCTGTCAGAAATTGTTTCACCGATTTTTGAAGAACAAATATGGGACGCTGGATGCGTTGAACGGACACTGGTCAACCGCCTACTGGAGCCAGACCTATTCCACGTGGGAGCAAATCCCCATTCCCATCGGTGGTCATAACCCCGGGCTGATGCTGGAGTTCAGGCGCTTCGTCACCGAGAGTTATCGCAAGTTCCAAAAGATGCAGATCGACATCCTGCGTGCTCGAATTCCATCCAAGATCTGGATCACACATAATTTCATGGGCTGGTTCGATGGCATGGATCATTATTCCATGACCGAAGATCTGGACATGGTTTCATGGGATTGGTATGTGGGAACCGGTTATCACAATTATCTTTCCTCCGGCGCCATTCACGATCTGACGCGCGGGTTCAAGCGCAAGAACTTCTGGCTGATCGAAACTCAGCCGGGAAATGTCAACTGGTCACCGGTCAACAATGTGGTGAATAAAGGCGAAGCGCGCGCGATGGCATGGCATGCCGTGGCACATGGAGCAGATGCAATCCTATATTGGCAGTGGCGCTCTGCTCATGGCGGCCAGGAACAATACCACGGTACGCTGGTTGATCAGTCGGGACAGCCGCGTCCATTCTATGAGGAAGCCAAACAACTCGCGGGGGATTTTGCGAAGACAACTGATGTTTTGAAAGATACAACACCTGCAGCGGATGTGGCGTTGTTAAATTCCTATGATGACCGGTGGAGTATCCATGCCCAGCGGCATCACAAGGATTTTGACTATGTAGCGTACTTCAATACTTATTACAAAGCATTATCCGCGCGGAATATTGCCACCGATGTTTTGTCGGTGGATGCATCTTTGGATGGGTACAAGCTGGTCATCGCTCCGGCTTTGTTGATGCTGAATGAGAAACGCGCCGCTAAATTGAAAGCTTTTGTCGAAAATGGTGGTCATCTGGTGTTGACAGTCCGCTCGGGGATGAAGGATGACTTCAATGCGCTGCTTCCGCTCCGTCAGCCCGGGATGCTAGCCGAGATCGCCGGTGTGGAAGTGGAAGAGTATTACGCGTTGTTCGAACCGGTTCCGGTGATTGGTGAAAACTTTAAAGGTGAGTCACGCATTTGGGCGGAGAGATTGAAAGTAAAAGATAATGCAACTCAGGTCATTGCTTGCTACGGCGAGTCAAATGGCTGGCTGGATGGGCAGGCGGCGATCACATCACATTCGTTCGGCAAAGGCTGCGTGACCTATGTCGGCGCATGGCTGGATGATGTTTCCCAGCAGAAGTTGATGGATGACATTGTGAGCTCGGCAGGCGTTGCACCTGTGATGGAATGTCCCGTTGGCGTGGAGGCTCGAAGACGCGTCAACGAACAGGGCGATGAAGTGTTTATTGTGATCAATCATGAGCGGACCGCGAAGCAGGTGAACCTTCCGTGGCCGGCGCATGAGTATCTTAGCAGAACGGATGTCAACGAGTTGAGTCTTGAAGCGTATGGCATAGCGGTGCTCACGCAAAAGGATGGTAAGCAGTGAAATCAGTTCGTTTGCATGGAACAGGTGATCTTCAACTGCATGAAGAAGATGTTCCTGTAACAAAAACTGATGAAAAGTTGATCCGCATCACGTCGGTGGGTGTGTGCGGTTCGGATCTGCATTGGTTCGGCGAAGGCGGGATCGGAGACGCCAAGCTCGATCACGCCTTGGTGCTGGGGCATGAAATGGCAGGAGTGACGGCGGATGGTCAACGCGTGGCGATTGACCCGGCGATCCCCTGTGGAACTTGCGAATTTTGCCAGCACGGGCATCCCAACCTTTGCTCGAATTTGATCTTTGCAGGTCATGGAAAAACAGATGGTGCGATGCGCGAATGGATGACATGGAGCGCCAGATCCCTGTTTCCTATTCCCGATTCGCTTTCGGATGACGATGGCGCGATGCTCGAACCTCTGGGAGTTGCCATCCATACTGTTGACCTTGGCAAGCTCAAGCCGGGGATGAGCGTGGGCGTGTTCGGATGCGGTCCGATCGGGTTGCTGGT
>CAZKSG010000301.1:0-3158 GCA_964555335.1 uncultured Anaerolinea sp. | reverse complement strand
TTCTCTGATCCTTCGAAAAAGTCCAACGGATGCATGCGGGCGATCTCATCCCCACTGTATCCCGATACGGTTTCAAAATTTGTATTCCACCGCAGGAACTTTCGGTCCTGGTCATACATGTAGAAGACGCCAGGCAGACTGTCGAGCATGGCAGCAGAGAAGTTCCGTTCGTTCTGGATGATCTCCTCGGCTTGCTTGCGTTCCGTGATCTCTTGCACGGCGCCATAGATGCCGAGCAGTTTGCTTCCTCCAGTGTCCATGATGGGATGGGCGAAGACCTGCACCCAGTGTACTTCTCCGCTTTTCGTAATAGTACGGATCTCGGTAATCACACGTTTGCCTGCATGCAGGTTTTCCATATCACGATCATCCACTGTCAGATCATCGGGATGGACCGTAGCGCGCCAACCGCCATGAGCAATATATTCTTCAAGCGTGTACCCCGTGATCTTCTCGAATGCCCCCGCGACCCAGTTAAGATGCAATTGACCATCGTCTCCCAACTGAGTGGAGAACATATAGTCGGAAGCGACATCCGAGATCAATTGATATCGTTCTTCGCTTTTTCGCAGCGCATCCTCCGACCTCCTCTGTTTGGCTACTTCCTCTTCCATTGCGTGATTGGTGCGTTCCAGGGCAAGCATTTTATCTTCCAATTTACGCACGAGCGCTTCGTTATACATGCGGTAGAGAACCGTTTCCTCCTCGCCATACGATGAAGGTGTAATCGACCCATCCGGCTCTTGTTCTGCCAATACCTCTTGTACAATGCTGAGCAACTCGTCAGCTTCAATGGGCTTGATAACGAAGCGTGCCGCTCCCAATCGTAGTCCCAGATCGCGGTCGCGCGGGTCGGTATATGTGGCCGTGTAGAAAATAAAGGGAATCTCATGCAGCTGCTCATCGCGTTTCCATTCACGACATAAGGCGAAGCCATCCATGTGCGGCATGAGGATGTCCGAGATGATCAGGTCCGGCAAACCGCTGCGGGCCAAATCCAGTGCCGTTGAGCCGTTGTCAGCCTCCTGTACTTCATGTTCTGCTGCGCCAAGGATCGTTCGCAGCAGGTAACGGTTCTGTTCGTTGTCATCCACTACAAGTATTTTGCTCATTCACACCTCATCCATGCAGCAATGATGTCCCTTAGTTTCCACCCCTCAAATGCGCCATCACTTCATTCAAAAAGGTGTCTGGATTGATCGGCTTCTCAATGTAGCCGTTGCAGCCCGCCGAAAGGATACGTTCGCGGTCGCCTGCCATGGCATAGGATGTGACAGCCACGATGGGAATCGCTGCCAGTGCGGAGTCCCGGCGCAGTTCATCTGCCACCGCGTACCCATCCATGACCGGTAATTGGATATCGAGCAGGATCAGGTCTGGCATCTTTTCCTGTGCCAGTTGAATGCCCTGCGCTCCATCGCGTGCTGCAAGGATGGTATGACCGTGTCTTTCGAGAATGAAGCTTGCCAGATAAAGATTCTGCTCATTGTCTTCGATGATCAATATGTTTGCCATGTAGCTCTCCTTACTCTGCAAGCGGCAGGGTGAACGTGAATATGCTGCCTGCGCCCCATGTGCTCTCCACACGGATCTGCCCGCCAAGCAGTTCGACAAGATTCTTGCAGATGGACAATCCCAACCCGGTTCCTTCGTGACGACGATTGAGTCCGGTTTCGATTTGCCGGAACGGCTCGAAGAGTTTGCCCATATCCTCCGCGCGGATGCCGATGCCGCTGTCGCACACGCTCGTGACGATGAATCCATCCTGCGCGTGACAATCGAGTTGTATTTCACCGTGCTCGGTGAACTTGATCGCATTGCTCAACAGGTTAAGCAGGATCTGCTCGACGCGCCGCTGGTCGCTGACTACCCGACCCACACTGGAGCCGATGGCAGCAGTGAGAACCAATCCTTTCTTCTGCACCTGCGGGCCCACCAATTGCATTGCATTCTCGATGGCGCCGCGTATTTCGAACGGTGCACGCTTCACTTCCAATTGTCCGGCTTCGATCTTGGAGATATCCAGTACATCATTAATCAGCGCCAACAGGTGACGGGCGCTGTCACGCGCCATGCCCATTTGCTTGGCTTGTTCAGGGTTGAGCGGACCAGCCAACCCCTGCAGAAGCACACCCGTGAAACCGATAATCGAATTGAGCGGCGTGCGTAACTCGTGAGACATGGTAGCCAAAAAAGCCGATTTCAAGTGGTCGGCAGATTCGGCGCGCTGCCGGGCAACTTCCAGTTCGGCAGTCCGGTCAGCCACGCGCTGTTCCAGTTCAGCATTCAACCTGCTGTTTTCCTCCTCTGCGCGCCTTCGCTCGGTGATGTCTTCCACCATTGCCAGGTGCTGTTTCTCACTGCCCGGCACCTCCCAGAGCGGCACAGAAGTGAGTGCCACCCATATCTCAGAACCATCCTTGCGGATGTAACGTTTCTCCATTTGGAATGGAGTTTGCTGTCCATCCAGCATCTTCTGTAACCCATCCAGATCGGTCTGCAGGTCATCGGGATGAGTGATCTGTTGGAAGGTCAGGTCGAGCATCTCAGGTTCGGAGTACCCGGCGATCTGGCAATACTTCGGGTTGACTTGAAGGAAGCGCCCTGTCAAGGAGTCGATCACGGCGATTCCCAATGGGGATTGTTGAAAGATGGCGCGCAGTGTTTGTTCACTCACCCAGAGCGCCTCCTCCGCCTCTTTGCGCTCACTGATATCCTGCACTGCTCCATAGATTTCAGCGAGCTCTCCGTTCTGTTTATCAATAACCGGGTGTGCGTAGATATGCACCCAACGGGTCTCTTCGTTTTTGGCTACGATGCGTATTTCGCTTTCCACACGCTGGTTGGAGCGCAATTTTTCCATGTCACGATCATCTTGTGCCCAGTCGTCGGGATGCACAATGCTTCGCCAGCCGCCGCGTGCGGTATATTCATCCAGCGTAAAACCTGTGATCCCCTCGAACGCGCCTGCCACCCAATGGGTATATAACTGTCCATCCGCGTTCAGGCGGTCTGAGAACATGTAATCCAGGGCAACTGCAGAGATCAGCTGGTAGCGTTCTTCACTTTCACCCAACTTTTGCTCGGTGAAATGGCGCAGTGTCAGTTCGTTTCGCAGTAGGAAAAAGATCATCAGCGCGCTGAGCACTACGAAGACC
>CAZKSG010000300.1:0-3209 GCA_964555335.1 uncultured Anaerolinea sp. | reverse complement strand
AGGATCGTCGTCAGGATGACAAAGATCGAGAGAAGGTTGAGAAATCTGGATTTGGGCTGCATTGTATCCTCCATCGTTTTCCCCAAGTTGAATTCGTTCCCCGGGGTGATTCTTCACCAGCGTAGCCGATTTGTGTACACGAGTCAAGAATACAAAAGTTACAAAATCCCTGTTTTTTATATAGCATTTGTCTTCGGATTCCAGGAACAAAAAAGAGAACCAACTGATACAGTTGGTCCTCTTCCGAGTGAATACTCTGGGGAATTTACATCCCGTTATCCTGGTCCTTTGATGAATATCCGGGACCGCTCTTGAAGAATTCATAGTTCGGCTGGATATCGGGGGTCAGGTCCACAACTTCACCGGCAGCCAATTGGCGGGCGGTATCCAACACGATCGGATGACCGTGATGATTCGTGCCTTCGAAGTGGCCGGTGAGCCCAACCTTGCTGATATATTCGCCGCCCTTGGCTGTGTAAGCAGCGGGAACTTCATCTTCCGGGAAGATGGCCGCATACGGACATTCAGGCACGCACGCGCCGCAGTCAATGCAGGTATCAGGATCGATATAGATCCACGGCCATTCGTTTACCGGTTGGCCAGGGACCATACATTCAACAGGGCATACGTCAATGCAACCGCGGTCTCGAACACACAAACTGGTGATAATGTGAGTCATTGTGTTATCTCCTTTTGGGATGGTTGAATTTATTATATCTTGTGCTTCCCAGTCTGCGCAAGACGGGGTTACTTATATCGTTCCGCGACCGCGTCCCAATTGACAACGTTCCACCAGTTGGTCACATACTCGGCGCGGCGGTTCTGATACTTGAGGTAATAGGCATGTTCCCAAACATCGATCCCGAGGATCGGGGCCATGCCCTCAGACATTGGGTTATCCTGATTCGCTGTGGATACCACAGCTACTCCATTCCCCTTCTTGACGAGCCACGCCCAGCCGGAGCCGAAGCGACCGTTGGCAGCCTTTTCGAATTCAGCCTTGAACGCATCGAACGACCCGAAGGCGGCATCGATCGCCTTGGCCACTTCTCCTTTCGGAGCCCCGCCGGCCTTTGGCGCCATGATCTCCCAGAACATGGAGTGGTTCCACGTGCCGCCACCATGATTACGAACCACTGTACGAATATCTTCGGGAACGGAGTTCAGATCCATCAACAGGTCTTCGATCGATTTGGAAGCAAGTTCGGGGTGTTTATCCAGCGCGCCATTCAGGTTCGTCACATACGCTTGATGATGCTTGTCGTGATGGATGGTCATCGTCTGCGCATCAATATACGGCTCCAGCGCATCGACGGCATAGGGAAGTTTGGGTAATTCAAAAGCCATGGTCCTCTCCTTGGGTGGTCAATCCATCCCTCGATGGATTTTTATAATTTTTTTCAACAAAATTGTAGTCTCGGTGAGGGCAACTGTCAAGCAAATAAGAAAAAAAAGACACATTTTCGACATATTCAAACAGAGGACACCTGGACAATAATATGAAGCCGTTACGATGAAACTTGAATCCATCGACACATCGTGCTATTGTTAAAGTGGAAAGGTTCCTTCCAGAAAGGAGCAATACCATGACGGATTGGGATCTGATGGTCGAGTATATTCAGCGGGCGATGGATGCGGTGGACAAGGCCCACGAAGTCACAAGTGAATTGCGTGAGAACGTCACCCCCGAAGTGTTCGACGAATTTCGCGGGCAAATGGACGAACTGATCGAGCATCTCACTCAACTTCAAACCGTTCTCGACAACCAGGAGGCGTTCGCTCTTGACGAAATGGCGGACTGGCTCAGCAAAGCTTTCACAGGGAATCCATCAGACTACCGGCGGACGCCGCGCATGAAGAGTTGAGTTACGGTACAATCGGCGGATGACCGAGGGACGAGCACGCATCATCCTGCCATTTG
The DNA here is from genome assembly GCA_964555335.1 of uncultured Anaerolinea sp. Classification (GTDB taxonomy): domain Bacteria; phylum Chloroflexota; class Anaerolineae; order Anaerolineales; family Villigracilaceae; genus Defluviilinea. Next base: position 1,288 of record CAZKSG010000300.1, on the reverse strand, counting down.
CCCTGTTCACCGCCATATTGGCCGTTTCTGCGTCTTCGGTATTTATCCGTTTTGCACAAGAGGACGCGCCTTCACTGGTCATTGCCGCGCTCCGGTTGACGTTTGCCACACTGTTGCTGGCTCCGCTGGCATTGACACGTCACCGCGAAGAATTAAAGAATCTCACTCGCAAAGAGATCGTTCTGGGGGTGGTCTCCGGTCTCTTTTTATCCGCCCATTTTGCAACCTGGATATCATCACTGGAATACACCTCCGTGGCAAGCTCGGTCGTGTTCGTGTGCACAGGTCCGCTTTGGGTGGCGTTGCTCTCTCCCATGCTGCTGGACGAACGGTTGGCACGCGCGGCAATTGTCGGATTGGTGATCGCCATTCTCGGGGGAATCCTCATCGGCTTGTCTGACGCGTGCACCTGGAATGGTGGACTCCGCTGCCCGGATTTGAGTCAGATCCTGCAGGGACGAGCCATGTTCGGCAATTTTCTGGCTCTCGTTGGCGCATGGACCGTCTCTGGCTATCTCATTATCGGGCGAAAATTGCGATCCAGAATGTCGCTCATCCCTTACATCTTTTTGGTGTATGGCATTGCAGCCATCGCATTGATCGTCGTTATGTTCGTGTCCAGACACTCCCCACTCGGATATGCGCCAAAAACCTACGGCTGGATCTTTCTGATGGCAGCCTTTCCGCAACTCATCGGACATTCCACCTACAATTGGGCATTGCGCTATCTGCCCGCCGCCTTCGTCGCCGTGACGTCGCTCGGGGAACCCATTGGCTCGGCAATTCTTGCCTATTTCATCCTGAAGGAAACGCCTGGGATCGCCGTGATCGCAGGTGGCATCCTCATCCTGATCGGAATCTATCTTGCATCCAAAAGTGATCCAAAATGAACAAACTGCCTTCGCACCTCTATCTCGATGAACGCAACATTCCCTATGAGCGACAGAGTTTTCCGCCTGAGACGGAAAAAGGTGCGGCCAATGTCGCGCACGTGCTGGGTTTCTCAGAGCGACAGGCCGTAAAGACTCTCATCTTTCAGGTAGACACGGGCGAGCGTGTGTTGGTCATGCTCGGCGGGGACCAGAACGCCATCTCAGGCAATCTCAAGAAAGCCATCGGCTCGCGCAACATCAAAATGGCGGAGCCTGAGAGCGTCAAAGAGACGACCGGATATGTGATCGGCTCCATTCCCGCCTTTGGCTGGCAGCCGCAGGGATTCCGTACCTTCTTCGAAGCGAGTCTCATGAATGAACCGATACTGGGAACAGGCGCAGGCCAATGGGGTGAA
>CAZKSG010000299.1:0-3229 GCA_964555335.1 uncultured Anaerolinea sp. | reverse complement strand
TCCTGTTCAGCGCCGTCGCTGCCGTAGAAGAGCATGGACATCGGGAAGTGACTGACGATTGGCAGCATGACTCGTGCGACTCGCTTGAAGGCTGGGATCCCATAAATCGGAAGCGGAACTCCCAACGCGACCATCAGGTCACCGAACACGGTTCTCTCTGCGACTTCTGCAACAGCCTCCGCCAAACCGAGCCGGTCCACAGCGACGGGGACAAACGCCTGTTTGAATCGAACATCTCCCAGTTGCGGTCTTGCCAGTTCGAAGACGCGGCGTTCGAGGGTGTGTTTGAGGCCGCGACCGTCGCAGAGAGGAGTCTTTGTCACACCGGAAACAAGCTTGAGCGCAGCATGAAGCGGGTATTCGCGTTGGTCCAGCCTCAGATACAGATCCACGCCGCCAACTCCGAAGGCATCCACTTTCCCATCCAAGTCAAGATACATCTGACGGGCTTTGGCGATGTTGCCATCCGTTCCTACCCGCTCGACCTGAATCTCCTCCCCCTTGAAATTGACAACAACCTTCTTGTCGCGCTTCGAACTCCCCAGACTGATGCTGACTGCACGTTTCATGTGCCTCCCATGAGATAGATGAGCGACCTGTCCCTACAAACCAACAAACGGATTGTTCGCCTTTTCTTCACCAACCGTTGTCTCAGGGCCATGTCCTGACAACAATCGCGTTTCGTTGGGCAGGGTATAAACCTGCTCTTGAATGCTTCTTTTGAGTTGCTCCCAACTGCCGCCAGGGAAATCGGTACGCCCCACGGAACCTGCAAAGATCAGGTCGCCACAGAAGCAGACACTTGAGGTCGCAACATATAGGATGCAGTGGCCGGTTGTATGACCCGGCGTGAAGCGTACCTCGAATTCGTTTGAGCCGAGCTTCAACTTCATCCCATGCACAAAATCGATCGTCGGTTCGGGACCGGGGTCAATGTCAAAACCGAACATGGCTCCTCCCCCGCCGGCTCTCCACAAGACGTGATCGTTGGGATGCAGCGCAACCAACGGCAATGGATTCAACGCATCTGCAATCGCCCCCGCGCCGCCGATGTGATCGAAGTGCGCATGTGTGTACCAAAGATGGCCAATACGCCAACCGCGCCTTTGCGCCTCTGCCAAAATCGTGTGACCATCCCAGGATGGATCGATGACCGCGGCTTCTTTGGTCTTGGGATCCCCCACGAGATAAGCATTGGTTTGTGCAGGCCCCAGAGTGAAGGAAATAATCTCAAGCATAGGGGGCCTTTCTTGGCATGAAAAAATAGCTCACGGCAATCGAGACAACGATCAAACCAATCGCCAACGGATACATCATCATTGGGTCGCGTTCATACAGGAATCCCGCCAACGGAGGCGTGATAACAAAAATCACCGCGCTGATGGTTTCCATGATGCCATACATGGTGCCCATCTGTGAGACATGCACCAACTCACGCGCCTGTGCCATAACCATGGGACGCCCCGCGCGGAAACCGCCAAGCAGAAAATATCCCAGGGCAAAGACGGGCAGGGTCGTTCCCTTCCAGGTAAGTAGCGCAAACAGAATGACCAATGCCTGCGCCAGCAAAAAACCTTTACGCGGTTCGGCACGGCTGAATAAAGCTGCCATCAGCGAATTTCCCAAAGCTCCCGCCGTGAAGATCAACCCCGTCTGTCCGAGGGAAAGTCCGCGCACGCCGTTGAGAAAATTAGGCGTAAGCGGCACCGCCAGGTACATGGCAAAGATCGCAAATGCCAACACACCCATCAGAATGACGAAGCGCGAGTTATTGAGCAAACTCGTTGGCGGTGATTCGGGATCATGATGATCGATGGGTTGACTCCCGATAAAAAAGATAAAGAGATTCGAAAGCACAAAAACAATGGCCGCCACCCAAAAGCTCATGCGCATCCCATAATGATCGCCGATCCAGCCTCCGGTCACAGGTCCGAGCACCATACCCAAGCCGAAGGTCGCAGTCGTTAGAGAAAGGACCATCCCTATAGACAATTTGCCGCGTGCGGCAGTCACATAACTGCTCAAGGGAGACGAAACGAACGCGGTCAAACCATATCCAAACAAACCGACCAGGAACAATGGCAGCGCCAATGCTGAACCCATCACAGCAGTTGAGATCAATCCTAGAAGCCAAGCAATAATCAATAATGGACGGCGCCCAACGCGATCCGACAATTGCCCAGCAGGGATGTGCGTAATGGCGCTCGAAAACCCGAATGCACCGAGCACCAAGCCGATCTGATATTCGCTCAGATGGAACTGCACATCCAGGTAGATCGGCACGAAACTATAAAACATCCCCTCGCCAAATCCCCAAAGCAGAAGTGCAGCAGCTACAAAGAAAAGATTACGATTCAATTTGAAGCTCCACTTTGAGCAGAAATTCCAAAGCAGATTCAAATACCTGATGGCGAGCCGCATCGCGCGTCACAACGTGTCCTGATCCTGTTACATAGGACTTTGTCTTCTCTGAAGCATTGACCAGATCCGCGTAGATCATCTCCATATTCTCGGGCAACACATACCGATCGTCTTTGGAATGAATGAGTCTCACCGGCACTTGAACCTTCGGCAAAGCCGCACGCATCTCACCGAGCAACAGGTTCAATTGTCCGATCGAGCGGACGGGATTCATTGGGTACGAAACATGTCCCTTCCAGGCTTCCTTGTCGAACCAATTGGCTCCCGGCTCTTCGTCACTCTTCGGCATGTAAGGGATCATTTTGGCGATCCAATCAATATGGCGCAAACGCGGGTCATCAGGAAGTTTATAAGGCGTGGACATTGCCACCACTCCATGCACACCGAGCCGCGTGGACATAAGCAATGAAAGGATTCCTCCCATCGAGAGCCCTACAAGGAAAATCTTATCGGTGATACCTTGAAGCAGGTGGAACCCATCTTCAACGGAGGCAGTCCAATCGGTCCAATTGGAACGGATCATATCTTCGGGATCGGTGGCGTGTCCGGCCAGTCGAATCCCCAGGCAGGTGTATCCATGTTGATTCAGGAACTCCCCCATCCAGCGCATCTCTTTGGGCGTACCTGTAAATCCATGGATAAGCAGGCACGCAGGTCTGGACGGATCACCTAAAAAGAAAAAAGGCTCCGCTGTTGGAATGATCTGAGACATATGTGAAATTATAGACTATTTGCGCATCCACGCGGGACGCAGACTGGCCACCTTTTTATAGACGTGGCAACTCTCTTCATGCGCTCCCGCCAAATA
>CAZKSG010000298.1:0-3230 GCA_964555335.1 uncultured Anaerolinea sp. | reverse complement strand
GGCGCTTCTGCAAGAACACGCTTTGCACGGCGCGCAAAAAGCGAATCTGGTCGGCATTGTAGTTGTGTTGGGTAATGTAACTCTCGAGGTCATCGTGCGTGAAGAAACCGAAGACTTCGCGCTTCGGGGCATGTCCCACATCCACAAAATGAATTTCCAGTCCGTTGGCTAAAAAGCCAAACGGAAGAAAACTTTGGTGCTTTTCGATTTCGGTCACATAGTGCGTGAGTTGCGCTTCGGCCAAACGAACATCGACAGAAGTCTTTTTGGCTTCGACTACCGCCAGCACTTCCCCGTTTTCGCGGTACAAGCAATAATCGGATACCCCGTTCCACGGCTCGGCATCATAGCCATCGACTGGTATCTCTATTTTTACCTTGGAATGGTCGCGCAAATACCAACCCGCCTTTTCCAACTGCGGGTCGATCATTTCCTTACGAGTGCGGTCTTCAGAGAATTTCCGGGGCATATCTCCCCTTTGCTATATAAATACGAATACGCTCATCCAAGCATACAGGAAAATCCCACCACGCGCAAGGTGAAATGCTTCCTGAAACATCGAAAAAGGTTACAAAAAAATCTGCAAACTTATTTCACAGATTCGTAAATGTCATTCAGACAATCTTTCTATATAATGTGAAACATGTCACAAACAGGAGGACATGCAGATATTGGGCCCAGTCTTGCCTGTCCCCTGAGCGACAAATTCAAAATAAATTAGGAATGTTAAGATGACCGTTAAATATAATGTAGTCGAGCGGGCCAACCCCCAGGACCGTGAGGCTCCCAAGAAGTTTTATGCTTCCATTGAGTCCAGTGGGCACACCACCACGCGCCAACTGGCAGAACGCGCCTCCAAGATGTGCACGCTGTCCACTCCCGATATGCTTGCCGCCATCGAGAGCCTGCTCAGCATCATCCCGGAGGAACTTGCCAACGGTAATGTAGTGGAACTGGGCGATTTCGGCAGCTTCTGGCTGCGTGCCTCCTCCGATGGAACCGAGACCTCCACTGAAGTGCATCCTGCACAGATCAGCAACGTTTTACCGCGCTTCATCGCAGGCAAGCAATTTAAACGCGCCCTCCAAACGATCGTATTCAACAAGAACTAACCCACCACCGCCCCCCTAAAAAACAGGGACTGTCGTCATGACAGTCCCTGTTTTTGTTTTGGCGCGAATCGTCAACATGTCCGTACTTGTTGGCAAACATGTACGTACCTGATGGTTAACAAGTACGTACATGTTTTAAAAGATGTACGGACTCGTTTCCAAACATGTACGGAGAGGATTCGAATCGTGTACGGACAAGATTGTCTGCCCGGCAAAGGTCTCTCTGCCGGCGCAAGGTATAATCCATGTATATACCGCAGCAAAGTAGTGGAGGAATCAACATTGAAGCATCTACTCGTAACCTTGTGTCTCATCCTCATCAGCACATCCTGTTCGCCGACCCCCATAACAGGTGCAGGGCAATACACACCGGGCGCGCCGTTACCCACAGCCCCGGCACAGCCAACGTTGTCTGTAGCAGATGTATCGCCGATACCGCTTGAATGGCCAACGCCGGAATATCCTCTCCGTGACGGAGGCACACTGCCCTCGGGGACCGAGCCGATCTCCGCTGGCAATCTCGAACGCCTCCGTGAACTGGCCATCTGGGGCAAGGGCAATATCGAGGACCTGCGGTGGTCCAGCGATGGACTGCAGATCGTGGTGGATACCGCGCAGGATTTCTGCGTCTACGATAGTGCAACGCTCAAACGCACGTTCGCGGGTCCCAATATCGGCACATACCCAACCAAATCTGCACAGGTGGAAGACCTTGATTTTCAATCGGGCACCTTCACGTTGCGTATCTACGAGAACGGCAACGTCGTGGATACGCTCCCAGTCGAACCGGCGTTTCGCGCCAGCTTCCCGCATGCGAAGTACCTGCCTGCCAGCAACATGCTTGTCATTGACCGGGAAACCATCACCCAGTTGTACGATGTAGAGTCACATGCAAAGATCGCCGATATCAATGGCGTGGAATATCGCTTCGCCGAAACGCCAGGCGGCGGATATTCCTACAGCAGTGACTATTATTCCGCGTTCGATGCCACAGCAGATCGCAGCATTGTTGCCACGGCACGCTTTGATGGACAGATCACGCTGCGCAGCGGCCCAGACTATAAAGATACGCGCACATTGCAGGCAGAAGGTCCCGTCCGCTTCATCGCATTCTCGCCCGATGGAACAAAGTTGGCTGCTGAAAGCAACGGGATCATCTCGATCTGGGACGTTGGATCAGGCAGTATCACCGGCAGCCTGCCCGATCTTTTCCTTCCGTCAGAATTCAATCAGACCCGTGACCACTATGGAACAGATGTTGGGCTGAAAATGACCGTGTTCGGTGACCAGGTGGCGTACGTCAACAAGGACGACGTGCTTTTGTTGAACACGCTTACCGGCCAACAACGACAGTTGATCAACGGAAGTGAAGGAGCAACGCTCGATCTTCCCAAAGATGGCATCTACGATCACCCAGCCTATCAGGAGATCGCAAATCTATTTCTCACTGCCGATGGGACAAAGGTAGTGACGGTCTATGAGCAGCGCGCGTATGTGTGGAATGCAACTACGGGTGAATTCATCAAAAGCCTGAAGTGGGAAAGCGACAGCCGTTTCAATGTTCCGGTATCTGCCTTTTCTTCCCCCTTAAACGCGCTGCTCATCGGCGCACAAGATAAGAACCTTGTGCGTGCATATGAACTCGAGAAAGGGGATCAGCTCGCCAGCCTCAAAGCCTGGAACACCGGCTCACTGCAATATGGCTACGATGGCACGCACAGTATGACCGTTTCGCCCGATGGGAAATACGTTTTCACCTGGTCGGGTCTCGAAGGGCATGCTGATCTGTGGGAGATCGGGACACAGAAACGCATCCTGTCATTGAAGATACCGGCATCCGAATATTCAAAGTATCAACCCGGCTTTTACCCGGTCACCCTATCACCCGACAACACAAAGCTCATCCTGAGCTACAACGTATCGCAGACCCATAACGCAACCGTGTACTCCATCCCCGATGGAAAGGTGCTGTATGAGATCAGCGATGTCTATCATACCGTCTTCTCACCGGACGGTTCACTGCTGGTGGCATCGAAAGGGGAAAGTCAGATCTCGTTCTACAATGCACAGACCGGGGAGCACCTGCGCAAGCTGACAGGCGAATCCCCGAACCGCTAC
>CAZKSG010000297.1:0-3232 GCA_964555335.1 uncultured Anaerolinea sp. | reverse complement strand
ATGCAGACGCGTTCTCCGCGGGCGTTGATCAATTGGATCATCCCGCAATTGCCCAAGCCAGAGATCAAGAGTTCATAAACACAAAAGGAGTTGCACAAGGCAACTCCTTTTGTTGTTCGAAAACACATGGACGGGAACCCACATGGGAGTATGGGTTCCCGTCCACCTCTCTCCTACCAATAAAGTACCAGTAAGTGTTTGTATTGTATGGATTTACAATCTGTCCTTCAATTGAACAAAAGTACTGGGGGTGTGAAATTACAGACAAAGTGCTCCGATCACAACAACATCCTCTTTGAGTTCCGCGCGAACGAGTTCAACACTCGAAGCAAATAAAGGCATGGAACGAGTTGTTACTTCTTTTCTTAATGCATCCCAAAAAAGAGATCCCATGAAAGAAACACCTCCCCCAATGATGATGCGTTCCGGGTGAAGCAGTGCGATGACATTGCCGATGGCGAGTCCCAGCATTTGACATGTTTCGTGAAGGATTCGATTCGCCACGTCGTCTCCCATCTCTGCTGCAGCATAGACGATCTTTGCAGCGATGGACTCCAGCGATCCTGCCAATTCCGTCATCTGTGTTTTTTGTTTTTCTGCAGCCATACGTGCCCGTCGTCCGATCCCCCAACCGGAACAGACCTGTTCCAACTCGGCAGGCCTTCCACTATCTGGATCGGTAACCCATGTGTGCCCCATTTCTGCTGCACCCAATCCCTGCCCGTTATCGACCTTCCCATTCACAATCCATCCGCCGCCAATGCCGCTGCCGATGGTCATATAAAAGATGCGGTTGAAGCCGCGTCCACTGCCATGCAAGGCTTCAGCGAGCGCTGCAGTGCTGGCGTCATTTTGAACAACGACCGGTTTGGACCATCGCTCCTTCGCCCATTGTTTCAATGGAAAGCCATCCCATCCATCAATTTGATAGGATTTCAGAACGATGCCCTGCTCGATATCAAGTGGGCCGCCGAACCCGATCCCAATGTTGTGAATATCTGAAAGTGTATGCCTGGTGGATGTCAGCGACTCTTCCACCATTGTGGAAACGTCTCGCAGAATCCCCTGCGCTCCATCTTCACGAATCACCGTTCTGCGAACAGGAGAGTGTAAAAGTCTTCCATCGGTCGTTCCAACTCCCACCTGAAGTTTTGTGCCGCCGATCTCAATTCCAATTGCCAGTGTATCTAGCCTGTGACTATCTGACTCCATGGTTCTCCGTTGTGACGATATTTATAAGCCGGTCATCAATCCAAAATCGGATGGGACCAGTGAATACATGTGCGCATCGCAGATCTCCCTGCGGATCACCATACGGTTGCGAAGGACTCCTTCATAATGGGCACCAACTTTTTCTGCCACGCGCTGACTTGCCTTGTTATCCAATGCAATGACGATCTCAACACGGATCAAACCAATGCGTTCAAACGCATACTGTGCCGCTAATCTTGTGGCTCGCAAGGCGATGCCCTCCCCGCGACGGCTGGTGCGCACCCAGTAACCGAGATTGCACAAGTGATAGACGGGGTGAATGTGGCTCAAGCTGATCCCACCCAGCACCGACCCGCTTTTTTGATCGGTGATGACAAATGCATAAAGTGAGCTCTCTTCCCAATGTGCCCGCGTAATACGGATGAAATCCTTCGCCTCCTGAAGGGAATATCCATCATGGGCAAAACTCATCCATGGCTTGAGCTCAGGGAGAGATTCGCGAACCGCTGCATAAGTCTCTTCCGCGTCATTCAAGTGGAATGGGCGCAGAAGAACTACACTGTCTTTGACTTCCTGTGAGATCACCATCACTTCCTTCCCTAAACGAAAAACGGAGTCACAATCGTGACTCCGTCATTATACTTTTGCTGAAACTACATCGTAATATATTCGCGCAGGTTGTGTTCCACCGCATACGCGGCGGCTTCAGCACGATTATTCACACCCAACTTTGAGAGGATGCTCGAGACGTAGTTGCGAACCGTCCCTTCGCCGAGGAACAACTGCTTGGCAATCTCACGGTTGGTCTTGCCTTCCGAGACGAGCAGCAACACGTGCTTTTCCTGCTGGCTCAAATGCTGGAATGCCGATGCTTCCTCTTCCTTCACGGCGCGGCGCACTTCCTGGAAGACACGCTGCGTCACAGCTGGGTCCAGAAGCGCCTCTCCACGCGCCACCGCATCGAGCGCTTTTACCAACCCGTCGCTGTCGATCTGCTTGAGAATATATCCCGAAGCACCCGCGCGGATCGCGGAGAACAGCATTTCATCCTCTGCATACGAGGTCAGCATAATGACCTTGACATTCGGGTGTTTGGTGACGATCTGTTCACAGGCTTCGATCCCCGAAGTGCCGGGCAGGCGAATATCCATCACCACTACATCGGGCTTGAGCGTATCGGTCTTCTCGATTGCCTCACGCGCCGAACCGGCTTCTCCGACCACGTCAAACTGGGGATGACGCTCCAATAAGGATTTGAGACCCAGTCGTACCACCTCGTGGTCATCCACAAGGATAATTCGTTGTTTGGCAGGTTGCTTTGGCATAGGGTAGATTTTACCCTAAATACATCGATTTTCACAAAAATTGGCTTCTTTTGGATGGAAGTCCCGCTTCTCCCCAAGCCGATCGTTGATCCTGTTAAAAAGTGACAGCCACCCTGTGAAGAGCCCTGTAAAGGGTTGGGTGACTGTCACTTGTGGGTTTACTTTGCCTTGATGTTGATCGTCTTGGGTTTGACCTCATCGGCCTTCGGGAGAGTGATGGTCAGGATACCGTTCTCGAACACAGCATCAGCTTTGTCGGTCTTGACTGCGGTCGGCAGGGCTACCGAGCGCTCGAACGAGCCGAAGCGCTGTTCACGGATGTGCCAGGCACGTTCTTTGCGTTCATCTTCCTGCTTGAACTCGCCCTTGAGCGTGAGTACGTCACCGGTAATGTTGATCTGCACATCATCCGCCTTCATACCAGGGATGGATGCCTTCACAACGACTTCATTGTCGGTCTGGTACATATCGATCGCAGGTGTCGACATCGACCAGCCATCCTGGATCGAGAGCGGGCGGGTGAACGCGTCATCGAAAAGACGGTCCATGGCCTCACGCAGGGTCATCATCTCACGAGCGGGTTCCCAACGAATTAAGTTTGACATAGCTACCTCCTTAATTGGTATGGAAAGGATATTACGATGCTTAATATAAAAGGCTTGCGTTAAAAATACGCAAGCCTTTTATAAAAAAAT
>CAZKSG010000296.1:0-3285 GCA_964555335.1 uncultured Anaerolinea sp. | reverse complement strand
GCGGCAAAAACCAGCATGACGACCGGGACAATAATGATCACAACGATCACGGAAAGGATCAGATATTGAAAGAACCGTGAAACGGCCTTTCGCATCCAGCGTGGAAACAGGTAGGTAATTGGCATGAATGCGTCCTCTCTAAAGACCGGTCAAATAATCAGGCTGGCGTGTCAGGCGCTGGTAGACAAGTGAAAAAGCCATACAGATCAGGAACATATAGATGGCAACTGCAGAGCCATAGCCCAGTTGGAAGCGCACGAACGAAAAACGGTACATGTACGTTGCCAGCATCTCACTCGAGTTGACAGGTCCGCCCTTGGTCATGATCCAGACGAGCGCAAAAACCTGCAGCGCACCGATCACCGACAAATACACAGAGGTGCGGATCGTGCTGCCAAGCAAAGGCAGGGTAATGTAGAAAAAGCTTTGGATGGAATTAGCACCGTCGATACGAGCAGCCTCTTCGATCTCCGTGGGTATGTTCTGCAAACCCGTTAGATACAACAACATGTGGAACCCGAAGTACTTCCAGGTTAGAACCACGAATACCGTGATAAGGACAATGTTTGTATCTCCCAGAAAAAGCACGGGCTTGTGCCCCCAAAGCGTCACGATCGCGTTGAGAAAACCGCGTTCCGGATCAGGATTGAAGAGGAACAGCCACATGTACGCTGTGATCACTTCTGAAAGAACGTAGGGCATGAAAAAGACGGTGCGGAAAAAGGCTCGCCCGGGAAGATCACGCGCGACCATGACTGCCAGGAACATGGATAACGGCAACTGGAAAAGCAGCGAGAAGGTAACGATGAGCAATCCATTGCGCAGGGCAAGCAGAAAGATCTTGTCTGTCAGGATTTTTCTGTAATTATCCAACCCAACGAAATCCACCGCAGGACCGAATCCCTTCCAGTTGAACGTACTGTAGTACATGGACTGAAGAATGGGATAGAGAACAAAGAAAAGGAAGAGGATGAGTGCGGGCAGCAGGAAAAGAATAATGACCAATCTATCCTGAAATCTTTGTGGAACACCTGTCCCCCGTTTGAGTTTGAAAATATTCGGAATGGCAGGAAGGGATTGCATGCCTGTCTCCTTCTTGGGATGAACGAAAAAGTATGCGGGGGTCAGGAGTACCCAACCCCCGCACGTATTTGAACCTTACTGGTTACTTAAGTTCCTGGGCAGCCGAGTCTTCAATCGCCTGTGCTGCTTCTTCGGGTGTCAATGTTCCGGCAAAGATACCCTGAACACTGTCATTGATCACAGAACCCATCGCGGGTGGCAGTGCCTGATCGTAGTACAGTTGGAAATACTGCGCCTTCGCCAGACTCTGCTGCAAGGTGATCATCAGAGGATCAGTCATGGCTTCTTCACCACCCTTGACAACCGGGATGGCGACATTGATCTTGACCAATGCCTGTTGATTTTCCTTGGAGGTCAGGAACTTGACGAAGTCGATCGCTTCCGGTGGGGCATTCTTGCCAATGGCAAAACCGTTACCGCCGCCGACTGCATCGTTGGCATCGCCCTTGCCGCCTTCAACCATCGGGAAGGGGAACCAGCCGAGTTTGTCGCCGAGACCCTGCTTGTCTTCGCTGTTATCCTTCTGTACGGCAGGTGCCCATTGACCCATGAGTTCCATGGCAGCCTTGCTATTGCCCATCGCCGTTGCTTCATCGCCATAGGTCGCGGCCAGGAAACCATCCTGGAAAGGCTCGAGCGCCATCAATTCCTGGAGCTTTACACCAGCTTCAACGAAAGCGGGATCCGTGAAACTGCCGGTGCGGAGCAATGCGCCTTCAAAGTTCGCTTTACCGCCGAGGCGGGTGACGAGATAAGCCCACATGTGCATGCCAGGCCATTTGTCGCCTTCACCCAACGCGATTGGGGTGATGCCAGCGGCTTTGAGCGCCTTCACATCCTCGAGGAACTCAGTCCAGGTGGTGGGAGGAGCATCGATGCCAGCTTGGGCAAACAGATCCTTGTTGTACCAGAAACCGATCATGCCCATATCCCACGGTACGCCGTAGTTCGCGCCTTTGTAGGAATACACACCCAGAGCGCCGGGGGCAAAGGTGTTGCGCCAAGCGCCGCCATCTGCATCCAGATCAGCCGTGATATCCTTGAGCAAGCCAGCATTGGCATATTCATTCATCACGCCGCCGCCCCAACTCTGGAATATATCGGGTGGTTCACCGGATTGCATGACGGTGGTAAGTTTGGTCTTGAAGGCTTCGTTTTCCAGCACCGTAATCTCAACGTTGACATTCGGATGGGAAGCCATGTACTCATTGGCCATACTCTGCCATAGGTCTTTATGTTCCTGTGCAGTTGAGATATGCCACCACTTCACGGTGACTTTTTCAGCGGGTGCTTCTGTAGCAGGCGCTTCAGTAGCAGCTGGTTCTTCTGCGGGTGCCTGTGTGGCAGCCGGTTCTTCAGCAGGAGCTGATGTGGCTGGTGACCCACAAGCAGAAAGCGCAAATGCAACGATCATCAACAAGCTCAAAATCATGTAGATTTTGCGAGACATTTTCTTCTCCTTTTGATTTTTAACAGGTTATACTAGGGACGTGCGGAGGCAACCCTCCTCACGAACGCGCAGGTCTTCTTTCCACTATCCAAGGTCGAAGAGAAGACCTGCAATTTGTTTTCGAACAACTTGCGCTCTCACCTCCTTTCGGATTTTCAACGCAGTTTCCAAATAGATTGCAGACCCAACAAAATCAATGCCACATCAAGTATGCATAGATTCCCCGCATGAACCGCGAATGACAAGCTGAGTCTGCATCTGATAGGTTTGATTTTCAAGTGGCACACCATTGATGAGTTTGATCAACATCTGTGTAGCCACATATCCCATTTCAGAAATGAACTGGTCCACGGTGGTTAAATTCATATACTTGGACTCGGTAATATTGTCGAAGCCGACAACAGACAGGTCCTCCGGGATGCGCAGTCCCATTTCCTGGGCAACTTGAAATACGCCCATGGCCATCTGGTCATTCGATGCAAAGATGGCGCTGGGAGGTCTTTCCAGTGAAAGAAGTTGGCGTGCACCGCTGACGCCAGTCGCAGTTGTGTAATCGCCAGAAGCGATCAATGTTTTGTCGATGGGGATGCCTGCTTGTTCCAACGCCTCACGATAACCCTTCAAGCGGCGATTCGAACTTTCCAGTTCTGCGCGTCCGCTGATAAACCCGATGCGCTTATGTCCCAATTGGAGCAAATACAACATGGCATCCATCGCCCCCTGATAGTTGGTCGCATGGACAGCCGGATAAT
>CAZKSG010000295.1:0-3421 GCA_964555335.1 uncultured Anaerolinea sp. | reverse complement strand
AACAAACCCAGTTTGACCAATCCATCCGTGCGTGGATGGATGTTTTTATGCACCGCTCCATGCGCGGCTGGGTGCGCTACGCCAAATCAACCGGGCTTTCCATGCCGCAATTCAGCATCCTGATGCAACTGCATCACAGAGGTCCATGTGGGATGTCAGGCATCAGTGAAGGCTACGACATCACCCCAGCCGCCACCAGCCAACTGGTAGATAAACTCGTCCAGGGCGGATTGGTTCAACGTGTGGAGGACCCGAGCGACCGCCGTGCCAAGTTATTGAGTCTCACCGATAAGGGCAGGGAATTTGTCCTGCGCGGCATCCAGGAACGCTATCGTTGGGTGGAAGAGATGGAAGCGAAGCTGACGAGCAAGCAGTGTGCGCAGATCAGCGAAGCGCTCGATATCATGACCCGCGTCGGTCAGGAGCTTGAGGCGGACCCCGTTCATTGAGCGTTTGCTCATCCCTAGCCGCTTCACAATCAATTCACAAATAGGTCATACACTCCATGACAGTAAGGAAAATGAATGACAGATGTTTTGAAAGATAAAGTTGCCGTGATCACCGGCAGTTCGCGCGGACTCGGGTACGCGATCGCCGAAGTCTACGCGCGAGAAGGTGCGAAGGTGGTTATTGCCTCACGCACGCAGAAAGCAGTAGATGAAGCGGTGAGGAAACTCCGTTCAAACGGAGCGCAGGCTGAGGGTCTGGCTTGTGACGTATCCGACATCCAGCAGATTGAGGCGCTTGCCGAATTTGCCTTCCAAAAATTTGGCGGGCTGGATATCTGGGTCAATAACGCCGGGCTCTCCGCTCCTTATGGACCGACAGCGCATGTCCCCAGCGACGCCTTTTTGAAGGTGATCCAAACCAATATCATTGGGACCTATAACGGCTCGATGGTTGCCATGCGCCATTTTATAAAACAGAAAAGCGGAAAGTTGATCAACCTGCTCGGGCGCGGTGACAACGGTGCGATTCCCATGCAGAACGCCTATAGTTCGAGCAAAGTTTGGGTGCGTAATTTTACGAAGGTACTTGCGAAGGAATATGCGAACAGCGGTGTGGAAGTGATGGGATTCAACCCTGGCCTGGTCAAGACAGAAATGTTGAGCAACGTCCATGCCGTGAGCGGATATGAAGATAAGATGAATCCCCTGCGCTTTATTGCCATGCTCTGGGGTAACGCAGCAGACATCCCCGCAGAAAAAGCTCTGTGGCTGGCATCCTCCGCCACAGACGGAAGAAGCGGTCTTTTCATCACCGTATTGACACGATGGATGATGATCTCACGCCTGATCATATTGCCATTCAAATATCTATTCGATCGATCTATGAAACTGCTGGATCTTAATGTCACTTCTGTTGAATCAGCCATTGGAGATTAAAAAGACCTTTTGCCGTTTATGAAAGAAACGTTTATTCAGGAGCGAAATACGTATGCTTAAACTACTTCGATTTGCAAAACCTTATTGGGTGATGCTTGTGCTTGCCATCGCCCTTTTGTTTGCGCAGGCAAACTTCGACCTGGCGCTGCCAGATTATCTATCCCGCATCGTCAATACCGGTATTCAACAGGGCGGCGTGGAAGATGCTGTTCCGCAAGCCATCCGTCAGAGCGAGATGAACCGGGCCGTCATCTTCATGAGCGAAGCGGATAAAACATCCGTGCTCGCGGATTACACCCTCATCGATAAGAATTCCGCCGATTACGAAACGTACGCCGAGAAATATCCTATTCTCAAAACAGAATCCATCTATGTCTTGAACAACATTGATCAGGCAGAAATGGATCGCATCAACCCAGTCATGGCAAAAGCCATGCTGGCGGTCTCTGGCATCGAACAGGCACTGGCTGACCCGGCCAAAGCGGCGGAAATGAGCAGCCAGTTTGGCGGCTTTGACCTGAGCAAACTTCCGCCCGGTATGGACGTTTTCACCATGCTCGGACAACTCCCTGCTGACCAGCGTGCCAAGATCAGCGAGTCGATGGATGAGAAGTTTGCAGCGTTGGGGGATACCATGGTCGTGCAGGCAGCCGTCGGCGCGGTCAAGAATGAGTACGTTGCCCTCGGTATGGATACGGATAAGTTGCAGAACAACTACATCATGACTGCTGGCGGTTGGATGTTATTGTTGACCCTTGCCTCCGGCGTCTGTACCATCATCGTCGGCTATCTTTCCGCGAAGATTGCCGCAGGCATGGCGCGCGATATCCGCCGCGATGTGTTCAAGAAAGTGGAAAGTTATTCCAGCACCGAGTTCGACAAGTTCTCGACTGCCTCGCTCATCACCCGTACTACCAATGATGTGACACAAATTCAAATGGTGGTCATCATGATGGTACGCATGATGTTCTACGCGCCGTTGATCGGTATCGGCGGCATCATCAAGGTGGTTGCCAAGGATTCGCCGCTTTCCTGGCTGATTGGTCTGGCAGTGTTGATGCTGGTCAGCCTGATCGCGCTGATCTTCTCGATCGCTTTGCCGAAGTTCAAGCTCATCCAGAAATTGGTGGACCGCATCAACCTGGTCTCGCGCGAGAACCTTTCAGGCATGATGGTCATCCGCGCTTTCAACATGCAGAAATTCGAAGAAGACCGCTTCGACATAGCCAACAAGGACCTGACCTCCGTCAGTCTCTTCATCAACCGCGTCATGGTGGTCATGTTCCCCTTGATGATGCTCATCATGAACGGTCTGATGCTCGGCATTATCTGGTTCGGTGCAAAACAGGTCGCCGATGCCAATATGCAGGTCGGTGACATGATGGCGTTCATGCAGTATGCCATGCAGATCGTGATGGCATTCCTGATGCTCTCGATGATGTTCATTATCATCCCGCGTGCCTCGGTTTCTGCTGAACGCATCGACGAAGTGCTCAAGACCGAACCGCATATCCACGACCCGAAGGAAGCGAAGAAGTTCCCGGCTCCGTTCAAGGGTTCGGTGGAATTCCGGGATGTGTCCTTCCGTTACCCCGGCGCGGACACGGATGCACTGGAAAATATCAGCTTCACCGCCCAGCCCGGTCAGACTACGGCGTTGATCGGCTCGACCGGCGCGGGCAAATCCACCATCGTCAACTTGATCCCACGCTTCTATGAAGTGAGCGGCGGTTCGATCCTTGTCGATGGCACCGATATCCGTGAAGTGACCCAGCACGACCTGCGCGACAAGATCGGCTACGTCCCGCAGAAGAGCGCGCTGTTCTCCGGCACCATCGAATCCAATCTGCGCTACGCGGATGAGAATGCCAACCCCGAACAATTGCAGTCTGCCATTGAGATCGCGCAGGCAAAGGAATTTGTGGAATCCGTACCGGAAGGGATGACTATGGAAATCTCGCAGGGCGGTACCAACGTCTCCGGCGGACAGAAGCAGCGTCTCTCCATCGCGCGCGCCATCGTCAAGAAGCCGCCGA
>CAZKSG010000294.1:0-3511 GCA_964555335.1 uncultured Anaerolinea sp. | reverse complement strand
TCCTGGGGAGTTTCTCTTATTTCAAGACCCTGCTCGATCAAACGCCGTATGAATGCTACCCAACCCTGATCCCGCGCATCCTGCCGGATGGCTGGCTGGCATATCCCTGCCGGCCGATGGAGAAGGCCGGTGGTGAACAGGGCGGACGGGCAGTGAACCTGTTGAGCGTTGAAACATGGGATGATGCATGGAGGATCGCCAAAGCGAAATATGGGGAAGCACCAACGTCATGTGTTTCGTGTTTTCAGCAGTGTTATGCGGAACCATCGCTGATGCAGGTGCACCTATTGGAATATCTGGCAGAACGAATACGTGGGAATGATGTCAGTGTCTATGCACCTGGGTAAGCGAATCAAACATAAAGAACACAAGGTACTCAAAGGAAAACCTGTGGAAAAGCATTTCGTTTATTTCTCACCCAGCCTTGGTGACCGTTGTATCCCTGGCGTTTAGTGATTTTTCAATGAGCAAAACAGATGTGATTATCGTTGGTGGAGGAATTGCTGGATTAAGCGCGGCGCTGCACCTTGCCGAGCGTGGATTGCAACCGTTGCTTCTGGAAGCCGATGAAAAGTTCATTGGGGGACGTTTGGCGGGCGGTGAGATAATTCAGATCGGCGATCATTCGTTTCGGTTGGAACACGGTGTGCATGGTATCTGGTCGCAGTATCGTAATTTGCAGGCGATGCTGGCACGGCACAATCTGCGTCCGGTCTTTGTGCCCGCGCAGGAGGAAAATTGGATCTATAAGGCGGGAAAATTCATCGGCATGGCTCCGGTGGGGTCGGCGATACGACGCTCGTTCATCCCGGCGCCTCTTCATTATTTACAATTATTCCTTCGCGGACGGTTCTTATGGATGCTTGATATCCGTGACTGGGCATCGTTGTTCAGTGTATGGGGCGGACTTATCATGGCGGTAGGGATCGATCCCTTTGCGGAGAATCAGCCAATGGAAGGGATGACTCTTGGCAACATGACGAAGAAATGGCCGCCGGCATTGAAGTCATTCTTTCTGGGGCTCGCCCGCAATGGGCTTTCATCGCACCCAGATGAAGTGTCCATTTCGGGGTTCATTGCCTTTTTGCGTTTCTACACATTGATGCGCCGCGATGCGTGGATGTTCTCGTATCTGCCCGAGGATGGCGGGACGAGCATCTGCGAGCCGCTGGCAGCCAGGGTGACGGAACTCGGAGGCGTAATCAGGCTCGGTTCCCGTGTGAAGCGTATCGTTCGGGATGGTGAAACATGGCGGATAACGTGGAATACGTCCACGGGCGAAGAGTCTGCCTGTGCGACACATGTCATCCTGGCGGCTGATCCCAAGAATGCGCAGAAGATCCTGGGCGCGAGTTTTGACGGGGTGGAAGAATTATTTTTCCCGCGAGCGTTGTCGAATGCGGTGATCCGCTTGTGGTTCGACCGGAAGCCGCACAAGACATCGGAGGCGGGGATCTTTACCGGCGATTTCATCATCCATAACTATTTCTGGCTGGACCGCGTCTATAACCCGTTCAGGCATTGGGCGCGTGAGACGAAGGGCAGCGCGCTCGAAGTGCATGTATACGGACCTCCCGAAACGCTGGCACAGCCCGATGCTGTGTTGATCACGCAGGCGATCAAGGATGTGGAACAGGCGTTCCCGGAGTTGAAGGGACATCGCATCGGTCAGCATGTGCAGCGAAATTCTGAGACACATACGCTACCCGCGGTGGGGCCGAAGGCGAAGCATCTCGGCATCGAAACGCCGTGGACAAATCTGTTCTGCGCGGGCGATTGGGTGCGGCATGCAGCGCCGTCGTTCTTTTTGGAGCGCGCCTGTTTGACCGGGATCGAAGCCGCAAACGCGGTGCTCGCTTCGCGTGGATTGCAGCCGTTCGCGCTAATCGATTATTTACCTGCCGAGCCATTTGTGGCTTGGATCGAAAGATTGATGATGAAGGGGAGAAAACGAAGGAAACAGAAGTCCGCTGATCGATGACCATTTGTTGCACCGATCTGTATTTTATACGCGACCCGCATGATTGATACTATAATGTCGAATCGTTGGATCATACTTTTCAGAAATATCAAATCCATGACTGAGGGAAGGAGTGTGAACCATGTCTGGTTCATCGAATCATAAGGAAGGTTTTAACCCGAAACGCATTCAGATCATTACTACACTTTGGGCGGTGGTCCCAGGTTTGATCGCGATGGGAGCCACATTGTTCTTCTTTGTTCTGTGTCTATTTGTTTTCCCATTGACAACGTTCCTGCCGAATCTCCTTCCGGTAAGGCCCAACCCGAACCCCATCCAGTGGGATTTTTTGGGAAGCATGACCAGCCTGGCGACCTTTGCACTGATCTTGGGCGGGCTTGTCTTCGCGTTTATTGACTATGTTCAGAACGCGGTCCAAAGAAAACGCGAAGAGTCGGAATCATCCTTCGGTATTTACAAGGAAATGTATGACCGATTGATGAGTTCCAATGCGGTCGAAGCGCGAAGGTGGGTCATTATGAATTTGCCTACCCTGGAGAAAATGAACAATGATAGGGATGCATGGTTGGCGTACATCAAGAATAAGATCGAAGAAATTCCAACCGGTTCCATCAGCGATCGCGCGCCAGGCAAAGACTATATCAAACAGATCCTGAACGATTTCGACTTCATTGGGTTTGTCAACAAGAACTACTGGAAAATGGAAAGCGAACTGGTCGAGTGGATGAGCTCGCCGGTCGCCAAGGCGTGGGAGCGGATCTATCCTTATGTAGAAGAAGAAGCGAAGACTCGTAATGAACCCGATTACTACGAATCCGCCCGTGAGTTTGGCAATTATTGCGTGGAATGGCGCAGGAAGAATCGTCCACCTTCTACTGTTATCCCGAATGCTACGTAAATGAACAACAAAAAGCCGCCATACGGCGGCTTTTTGTTGTTCAACCGAATATCCGAACCATGCTACACTGTCCTCATGACACTCCCATTCCCATCCACCGGCAAAACGAAAGAAGAAGTCCTTGCGATCATGCGTGCGGCACGCGACCATGATGTGCAATGGCAAAAGGGACGCGCCTTCAGCCTGGTCTACCACGCGGGCGAAGATGTGGACGAGTTATTAAAAGAAGCGTCCCTCTTATTTTTCTCTGAGAACGGGTTGAACCCCACGGCCTTTCCGTCGCTGCGCAAATTCGAGACGGAGATCGTTGCCATGGCGGTATCGTTATTGAATGGCGATGAGACTACTGTGGGAACAGTCACGTCTGGCGGAACCGAGTCGTTGTTGATGACGGTCAAGACTGCCCGCGATTGGGCGCGCAAACATCACCCGGAGATCCAGCACCCCGAGATGATTCTGCCCGCCACGGGGCATCCCGCTTTCGAGAAAGCCGCGCACTACTTTGGAGTGAACATCGTTCGCACTCCGGTTCGGGCGGATTTTCGCGCCGACGTGGATGCCGCTCGAAAAGCGGTGACGGCCAATACCATCCTGATGATCGGTTCGGCACCGGCGTATCCGCATGGGGTGGT
>CAZKSG010000293.1:0-3536 GCA_964555335.1 uncultured Anaerolinea sp. | reverse complement strand
TCTGACAGGTGACGCGCCCCGTCTCGCCGATGACGAGCATGCCGCGCAGGGCGATTTCGCCTTCAAACGCACCTTCAATGCGGACGCCGCCCGAGCCGTTGATCGACCCGTGCCAGATAACACCCGACCCAAGCACAGATGTGATGCGTTCCACAGCCTGGACAGGCTGCTGAGGTTCAGTAGGAGTGGTATTTCGCTTGAACATATGGCAAGTATTGTACCGTTAAAACAAAAAGGGCGGCGCCGCAGCGAACCGCCCTGCTTTTTACTTCTTTAGGTCCTACTCGGCATCCTTTTCCTCTTTTGCTCCCATCTGTACGCCTATGGTGTTGAACCCGGAGTCCACATACAATACTTCGCCGGTGATGCGCGTAGAGAGATCAGATGCCAAAAAGACGGCCGCATTGCCGACGTCTTCGATGGTCACATTTTCGCGCATCGGAGACATATCCGCGAAGTGCTTGTACATATCGCGGAATCCGCCCACGCCGGCAGCCGCAAGCGTACGGATGGGTCCCGCGGAGATGGCGTTGACGCGGATCTTCTCCGGTCCAAGATCATAGGCAAGGTAACGAGTCGACGATTCCAATGCTGCCTTGGCCACGCCCATTACATTGTAGTGGGGGGCAACCTTGACTGAGCCATAGTACGTGAGACACATCACTGACGCCCCAGGGTTCAGGATCGAATGAAAGGCATTCGTCAATGCGACGAACGAAAAGACCGAAATATCCAGCGCGTTCTTGAAACCTTCACGGCTGGTCTGGTAATACGGCTTGCTCAACTCATCCCGCCCTGCAAAGGCGATCGAGTGAACGAGCACATCGATTTTTCCAAAATGGTTGGCAGCTTTTTCTGCCACAGCGGTGATGTGATCGTCTTTTGTCACATCACATTCTTCGACCCACTGGCAGCCCACTTTTTCCGCCAGCGGTCTGACGCGCCGCTCCAGCGCTTCACCCGCATAGCTGATCCCGATGTTCGCGCCTTCCCGGTGGAATGCCTGCGTGATGCCCCAGGCGATCGACCGGTCGTTGGCCAACCCAAAAATCAGTGCGTTCTTGCCTTCAAGTAAACCCATTATGCCTCCTAAATATTGTTGCATGGGCGTCAGCCCGAAGCAATCTCCTCTGGTATGTTCCATCCTTTGACTAAAAACCGCCACGGCTTGGATAGCCACGGCTCCGGCGTATTATTTAAACCCACTCGAGGGCCTTTCGTCACGAGGGAATTTGGGACTTTGACGCCCGCTTCGATCCATAAGCCGCCGCTTGTTCCCGTTAAATCAACGCCATTTTCACTCTTGGTAATTCCCATTGCCTGACAAAGTTTGCCGGGGCCAAATGTGTCACGTCCACTGCGACGCTCCAGCATGGTATCCACGCCTTCGATTGGCTGGATCGCGCGGATCAGCACCGCTGCCGGGAATCCCTCGCGCTCAGTGACAACATTCAACATCCAATGGTTGCCATACGTAAAATAGACATAGGCGCGGCCTGGTTCCCCGAACATAACCTGGGTGCGCGGTGTGATGCCTGCTTTGGCGTGACAGGCCAGATCCTTGCCGCTGATATACGCTTCTGTTTCGGTGATGAGACCCGCAAGTTTTTTTCCCTCTGAGATACGAACCAGACGGGTGCCGATCAGTTCGCGGGCTACTTTTAAAGTGGAACGGTTATAAAACTCTTGTGGAAGAATCATAGAATGGATATGTCGTGCGATGGCATTCGCCCGATGCAATCTCCTCGCGCGAATAGAATTATTACTTAAATCTCGTATCGCGCTTAAGTGTTAATCGCAGTCCCTCAGCCAGCCCAATGGAGGGACGATAATTCAATTTCTGGTTGGCAAGCGACAGATCTGCACAAAGACGCGACACACCACCAGACGTTGTATTGTTATAAATAACTTCCGCATTGCTTCCTGTCACATCCTGAACACAGCGGATCAAGTCAGTAATGCTTGTTTCTTTTCCAGAACCGATATTGATCACCAATCCATTGATGCTGGGTGCTGTTGCTGCAGCGACCAACCCACTGACCACGTCATCCACGTAGACATAATCGCGCGTCTGACTCCCATCACCGTGCGCGACAAGAGTCCCGTTGCGCAGGGCCTGCTTCAAATAATGGGGAACCACCGGCGGGTGGGATGCCGGCAAATGTTGACCAGGTCCGTAGGCATTGAAAATTCGCAAACTCACCGTTTCGATGCCCCATAATCCACCGATCGTGCGGACGTAATACTCTGCTGCCAGTTTTGAGACCGCATACGGTGAACGCGGATTGGGTGTGATGGTTTCTTTCAAGGGCTGCTCGCCGAGATCACCGTATACTGCGCCGGAGGATGCCAGCACCACGCGTCGTACGCCGACATCGCGCATGGCCTCCATTAATGCCACCGTTCCACCAACATTGACCGTGTTGTAATCACGCGGATACAAAATAGACTCGGGCACCGACACCCGCGCAGCAAGATGATAGACCACATCCACTTCTTGCAGCAGTGTCCAGAGTTTGGGGCGGTCACTTACATCCCCGCGTGTAAAATGAACGTCTGGCGCGAGGGATTGTGGGTCGCCGGTGGATAGATCATCGAGCCCGCGGACTTGGTGTCCCTCTCGGGCGAGTTGGTTGGCAAGGGAAGAGCCGAGGAATCCCGCGGCTCCGGTGATGAGAAAGTTCATTGTTTGAAATTATATACTAATCCATCATTCGGTCGAATATTGGATTGATTGCATGGGATGGAAATCAAACCCGCTTCCTGCGAAGCGGGCAGTTGATGAAGGAACTATTTTTTACGTCTCGGCGCCAAACGATTCTTCGAGAAACTGGTTGGCGTGGGCGCGGGGCGCGGCGGACGTTTTTGCTCATGCATGGCGTGTCCATGCCTGGGCGGCGCAGGAGGCGAGTAATCAAAGTCTGGCAGAGTCTCGCGCTTGAGCGGATGTCCCATAATGCGTTCGAGAATGCGGATCATATCCCGGTCTTCATCGGTGACCAGCGTGAAAGCATCACCTGTGCGTTGGGCACGTCCTGTGCGCCCGATGCGGTGGATGTAGGCGTCGGCAGTGTCGGGCATGTCGTAGTTAATGACGTGCGTGATGCTGTCAATGTCGAGACCTCGTGCGGCGATATCGGTGGCAACCATGATGGGGAAGTGCCCGGTCTTGAAGCCGTGCAGGGCGCGTTCGCGCTGTCCCTGTGTGCGATTGCCATGCAGCGATGTGACGTGGAATCCCGCATGTGCGATCTGACGCGCTACTTTATCGGCGCGATGTTTGGTGCGGGTGAAGACCAGAACTGAATCCGAGTCGATCTGCTTGAGCAGTCTGATCAGCAGCCCGGATTTCAAATGTGATGGGACTGGATAAAGTGCATGGGCGACCGTGTTCGCAGGCTTGCTGATGCCCATGGCGATCTTTTGTGGCTCGTGAAGCGCCTGTTGTGCGAGCAACTCCACTTCGGGCGGGAAGGTTGCCGAGAACAGCATGGTCTGTCGTTTGACAGGCACAGCTTTGATGATGCGTTTCACAT
>CAZKSG010000292.1:0-3545 GCA_964555335.1 uncultured Anaerolinea sp. | reverse complement strand
GATCTGGATGTCGATGAACTGGTCGAACTCGCCAATCACGATGTCTCGCCACAGTACATCGCCGAATTGCGCGAACTGGGATATAAAGACATCGACGCGGATGAACTGATCGAACTGCGTAATCACGATGTCTCGGTCAACTTTATCAAATCCATGCGCGAACTGGGCTTGAAAGATCTGGATGCCGATGAACTCGTGGAACTCCGCATCCATAATGTAACTCCCCGCTATGTGCGTGAACTCCAGGAAATGGGTTTCAAGGATTTTGACGTGGATGAGTTGGTGGAATTAAGCAACAACCGTATCACCAAACGTTTCATTCGCGAGATGCGCCAGGAACACGGCGACGATCTGACCATAGCCCAACTGCTGGGCTAAAACAACCTGTGCATCCAAAAACGTTCCTGAAAATCAGTATGATTTTCAGGAACGTTTTATTTATAATTTGATTATGGATACATCCTCTGAACAAACCCTGTCCCGCCTCATCCGCAATACCCGCATCGCTACATTGGGAACACTACATGAAGGTGAACCCAACCTTGCCATGGTAGCCTATGCATTTGCGGAGGATTTTTCGGCTTTCTATGTTCACGTCAGCCGATTGGGAAAACATACCCGTGACATGGAAACCGATCCGCGTGTCAGCCTGCTCATTGCCGAGACCGATGATCGCCGCGCCGACCCGCAGACGTTGGCACGTCTGTCTCTACAAGGAACCGCCGAAATGCTGCCGCGCGACGCATCCGAGTATATAAAGGTCAAGGCAAGCTACCTGCAACGCTTTTCTGAAGCAGAACAATTCTTCAGATTGGGAGATTTCAATCTCTGGCAGATCATCCCCAAAAGTGGACGCTTCGTCGCCGGCTTCGCTCAGGCGTTCAATCTTGTGCCCGATGCACTAAAAAAGGCGTCGGCGGGTTAACTCTGCGACGCCTTTGAGTTGATTTCCTACCTACCGCTGTCCTTTTGTTTCTTGATCAAGGCCTGCATCAAATTGATGCCGGCAGTAATGGCAGCATTCCCCATCGGGTCCTTCGATAGATTCTCAAAACCGCCAGTACCGATCGTCGAGCCGTCGTATGCCATGATGAAGACATGGATATGCTCCGGCTTTGGTATTGCAGGTGTATCACGCAAGCCAATACCGATGCGTTTGGAAATCTCAAAGCCAACACTGAGCAGGTTATCGATAAGTTTGTCGATCTCCGGGTCACGTGCATCCCAGACCACACCCGTTCCGGAGTAGTTCCAGTATCGGGCAGTGTGATCGGCATACGCCGCGACAATATCAAGCCCATGCTGCATGTGGTTTTCGATGACGACACCCTGTGTGTACCCGCGCAGACTCTCGACAGGCTGCTCCCCCAACGAGACTAATGTATGCCAGGCCTGCAAATAGATACGAGTGTTCAATCCTGGCGTATTGGTGATTTCCTTTAATTGCGAGATCGCTGTTGTATTATCCCCTGCCTTCAATGCCTTATTCGCCGCCGCAAAATTCGACCATGGCGCTGTGGATACTGCTTCTGGCTGCAAACGGGCAACGAATGGATCCAGTGATGCGCTGGTGTACAGCGTCTCACGCAGTTGCAACAGGACCGGTGGAATGGGTCCACCTTTGGGTGGTTCCGCCTGCTTCTCCTTTTTACCGAACAATGACTTGAACATCCTGCCTCCTCTTGGGGATGAAAATAAAGTCGAATGATAAGCGAAACATGGTAAACCGTGAAGCGTCATCCTGCGATTGCACTAAACAAAAACACACTTGCCAGAAGGGTGGCAAATGTGTTTTCTTAAACGAACGATCATCTGAACGCAATAGTTGCCCGTTCTGCGTACTTCACGTTTCGAGTATGTCTACCTAAAGTTCCACCGCCTTGTCCGAATTACATTCGATGCCGTCAGAGGCGAGTACTTGGAACACATTCAAAGCCGTGTTCGCCCGCCATGCCTGCAGAATCTTTCCATCTTTACCGACAGCAAAGATCTCGCTATCTGGCACACCGTTCGACATACACCCGTCAGGGACCAGATTCGCACCGTCCTCCACAGCAGATAAGTCCAAAATATCCCTGACCTGCCAATATGCATTGCCCGATTCATCGTGATGGGTCAATTGGCTCAACCACAGCATTTTGTTTTCGCCATCAGAGACCAGCGACAAACTATAGTCTTCTGAGCCCTGAATAAGCATTCCAAGCTCTTCAGAAAGACCACTTGGACGGGGCGGATACTCTATTCCAACGTATTTGCTGTATTTTTCAGGCGCCAATCCCACGACCGAAACCGCCGGAGACTCCACAGGGATTTGACTGACCACAGGCTCAAGAGTGGGTGCAGTTCCCACAGGTCCACACGCGGAGAGAAGGAGAACGATCATCCCAATCAACATAGGGCTTTTCAATTGTTTGTCCATGGCATTGCTCCTTTCACCATTAATATTTTCATTGAACAACCATTGCAAGCGTGACGGCATATCAAATGATTTTGTTCCCCCTGCAAAACACCGCAATTCAACGGCATAGGAATGATCATTCGCGTGCTGCCCTGCACGGTCTTCCCCAAGGTCAATATTGAACAAGCCAAACATTCATGCAATAACTATGGAATATTTTACAATGGATTTGAGCCAGTAATAACCCGATACCTGGGGCAAGACTTCCCGATTCACCGTTCCGAAGCTCTTTCTCGTTTGCAATGAGCGCAAAAAAGACAACCTTCGGGATGTTCTCCCTTTTGCCGACAAAGCCTGCTGTTTGGCTGTATGTCAAAACGTTGCTTTTCGGAAAAGCTCCAGCATGTCTTTCTTAACTTATCAGTGCATCTTTTAAGAGACATAGTTATGTTTTCTCCGATACTTCACTATGTGTCTTCGAACACTTTACTATGTGTTACTGAACACTTCACTATGTCTCTCGAGAGACATAACTATGTCTTTGGAAACACATAGTTATGTCTTGCCAACATTGAACTGTTCAAATCGATAATTCTTCTAGGAAACCGCCCTATCGTGTCTAGACGTCTTTACCCAGATCGGCGCTCGCTATGCCTATCATTCTTACAGCGACTACGGCGGGTATTTCACGGTGGATTTGAGCAATAACTAACTAACGTGAACAATGGATAACGATTCTGTGTCATGCTCCCGAAGGACACCGCTTCGGGACGGTGTGAGGGGCGTTCTTTGCCCCGAAGCATCTCGGAAAGACTCATCCGAGACCCTTCGGTCGCTGGAAACCGCTTCCTCAGGGTGACATGATAGTGGTTTTGGCTTATCCATTATTCACGTTAACTAGTCAGCCCCCACCGCCCTAACGGGCACCTCCCCCAAATGCGACATGAAAAATTGTATACATACAAAAGTCTCAAGTCGCAGTTGGGGGAGGCAGGAGGGGCTACGCTCTAAAACCCTTCCGCCACGTACTCGCCCCAAACGCCTCTCAGCGTATTGCAGATCTCGCCGAGGGTGATGTCATTTTCCATGCACTCGATGAAGAGCGGCATCAGGTTGTCGGTGCCTTTGGCGGCGGTCACCAGTTTGC
>CAZKSG010000291.1:1280-3624 GCA_964555335.1 uncultured Anaerolinea sp. | reverse complement strand
CCTGCTCGGCACTGACCAGTTCCCCGACAATTGCGCCGATCACCGAGAGCGTCGCTCCGATACGCAGTCCGCCGAGAAAGATCGGAAGCGACGCGGGCACTTCCACCTTCCATAAGATCTGCGCGCGCGTGGCATGCAGTGAGTTCATCAAGTCATACAGAGAACTGGGAACGGCTCGCACCCCGACAACTGTGTTCACCAGTACCGGAAAGAACACGATCAACGCGCAGATGACCATTTTGGAAAGGATACCATCCCCCAACCAGATCACCAGCAACGGGGCAATCGCTACAACAGGAATCG
This sequence comes from uncultured Anaerolinea sp., assembly GCA_964555335.1. Classification (GTDB taxonomy): domain Bacteria; phylum Chloroflexota; class Anaerolineae; order Anaerolineales; family Villigracilaceae; genus Defluviilinea. Next base: position 3,321 of record CAZKSG010000291.1, on the reverse strand, counting down.
CCTGGCTCGCCACCAGATATGGCGAAAGGACTCGTTCCAACGACTGCGATTTGGCAAGGATATATCCCATTACGGTCGCGAAGAGAACGCCCACCAACAATCCCAGTATGATTTCGCTCAGTGTGATGCCTGTATGGTATGGCAGGCTTCCATCTTGAACAGATTTGATGAATCGAGCCCATACACTGACAGGAGATGGCAGAATGAACTGAGGGATATCTCCGTACATAGTCAAAAGATACCATCCAAGCAGGAAGGTAAGGGTAGAGATCAGAATGGGTAACAGTCGTTTCATCATGGTTGCCATGTCGGGGCGGCTGGTCGACAACAAAAAAACGCCTCGTGAGAGATCCTTCACTATCGTTCAGGACAAGCTCCGGGGCGCAGAAACAGGACTCGGCTGGGTCTGAACCGAACGAAAATCCCGAAAACAACGTACGTTTTCGGGACAGTCGAATCAGACTCGTGTAGAGCCTACATCCTTCTTTTATCCAGACTATTACTGTCGGCCCCGGAGTTTCACCGGATCCTGCTCGCGTAGTAAAAACCTAGTCATTACTACATTTGCTCGTGGGCTATACCACCGATCGGGAATTGCACCCTGCCCCGAAGGTTTGTATTTGGTTGATAAGATTATAACTTAACTATGCTTTGACGATGCAATCAACCGGGCAGACGCTCACACACTTGGGTGAATCGTGGTGGCCGACACATTCGACACAAGTGGCTTGGTCGATCACATAGAGAATACCATCGCCTTCGCTGATGGATTCGGTCGGGCATTCGGGTACGCAAGCGCCACAGGCGATGCAATCTTCTTGAATTTTCATGGTCATGGTCATTTCTCCGTAAAAAAGATTTGTTGCGGCTATAAAATTAACCCTTACGGAGGGACAAGTCAATTGACGAATATCGTTTATTTGATGGAATTTGTCATGGTTCTTTTGTGACCTTGAGAATATCCTGGCGAACCAGCCAAAGCGGGATAAAGCCAAAAATACCAAAAGACATATCGATCAGCGTCCAAAAGAAGGGAATGTCGCGCACCAAACCGAACAATAACGCCCAGGGAACAATGAGAATACATGCAATCATTCCAAATTCTATGATCCATATATTCTTAATGGGGTTACGCAATGGGCCGATAAAGGCCACTGCAATCACAACGTGTGCGAATGCCAGCCAATCGGTTCCATAAGCAAGGAGTGGGTAGGTCCCATATCCATTCTGGACTTCATAATTCACACGACTAATCCATTCCGACATGGATGGCCAGGTCTCAGCTAGAAATGACGTGACGCCAAACCAGCGATGTAGCAAGGCAAGTTCCCATTGCAAAGGGATGGCTGTTAAGCCTGCGACAACAAGCACAAAGATAAAAAAGAGGAGCAGATAACGAATGCGATGCAGTCGGGCAGTACGATCTGACATGGTGACCTCCATTCTTAAAATAACAAACCGAGAGTCTCAACCACTCTCATAAGACTCTCGGTTTCTATCAATAGATCAGGGGGAAAAATCTATTGGTTCATGAAATAACTCAAAGCAGCAAACCCGCCACAGACACAAAAGGCGATAACGAATGTGGCAAGGAAGTAAATCAGAATGTTGGTCTGGTTTGACTTGCCCGTCTTGCCATTGAATTGGGTGCCGCAATTCTGGCATTTTACATGTGACATGATCGACGGGCCAAGCGCACCTCCCCACCAGGTAAATTTCACCTTCTCAGCATTGGTATTCCCACACTGCGGACAGGGCTTATATTGGGTTGTTTGCATATTTCCTCCAGGCGATGATTGATTTGGCATTATTTTTATCTTGAGACAAGTAACATGTAAATCACACTGGAGTCACGGCGTTTATAGTGTGCTAAACACCAACAACTCTGGGATTTTTGAAAATCCCGGAGTTGTTGGTGTCCTTATTTCAACTGTGCTTTGATCTTCTGCGCAGTATCTTTATAACCTTCCAATTTCTCACGTTCCTTTTGGACCAATGCGGCGGGGGCTTTGTTGGCAAAGTCACTGGAGAGGAGTTTTTC
>CAZKSG010000291.1:0-1180 GCA_964555335.1 uncultured Anaerolinea sp. | reverse complement strand
AAGGGATGCAGCAAGCGCAGCGACATATCGAACACGCGCGCCAATGTATCCGCTGCGCGAGCCGCGCGTTCACCACCTGCGGCAAGTTCCTGCTTAGCGATCTCTACATACCAATCTGCAAAATCGGACCAGATGAAATCATAGATCTGCTGACCCGCCTGCCCATATTGGAAGTTCTGGAACTGGCGCTCCACATCACGGACAAGCTGCTGGAGTTTGGCCCAGATCCAGGAATCGGCAAGGGTGTAATCTCCCTCACCGGCTGGGAGAGATGTTGGTGTAAGGCTTGAAATCGCGTTGATCACGAAGCGCCCTGCATTCCACAACTTGTTGGCAAAGTTGCGATTGGCCTCCACCTTTTTCAAACCGACATTTGTATCGTTACCGGGTGTTGATCCCACAAGCAAGGTAAAGCGCAGCGCATCGGTACCAAGATCATCCATGACAATCAGCGGATCGATCACGTTGCCTTTGGTCTTCGACATCTTGTGTCCGTGCTCGTCGCGCACCAACCCGTGCAAATAGATCGTGTGGAATGGAATCTTTCCGGTGTATTCCAGACCGCTCATGATCATGCGCGCCACCCAGAAGAACAGAATGTCATAACCTGTCTCCATATAGGAGGTGGGATAGAAATAGCTGTAATCAGGTGTCTCCTCAGGCCAACCGAGCGTGGAAAACGGCCACAGACCTGACGAGAACCATGTATCGAGCACATCCTCATCCTGACGGATGTCTTTGGAATGACAGGTACTGCATTCGGTCGGATCTTCACGCGCCACGGTCATATGCCCATCAGGACAGTACCAGACCGGGATGCGATGTCCCCACCATAATTGGCGGCTGATACACCAGTCCTTGATATTTTCCATCCAGTTGTAATAGGTCTTCTCGAAACGTTCAGGGACGATCTGGATACGTCCATCTTTTACAGCTTCAAGAGCAGCCTTGGCTAACGGCTCGATGGTTACGAACCATTGCTCGGAGATCATCGGTTCTACGATCTCGCCACCTCGCTGCGTTCTGGGGATGGTGGTCAGGTACGGTTCATCCTTGATGACCAGTCCGGCTTTCTTCATATCTGCCCAGAGATTCTTACGCGCGTCGAATCGATCCTGACCCTGATACCTGCCTCCGTTTTCGTTGACCTTCGCTTCCTTATCGAGCATGGAGATGATGG
>CAZKSG010000290.1:0-3686 GCA_964555335.1 uncultured Anaerolinea sp. | reverse complement strand
AACACATCCGCGAGATGATGATCGACCTGTTGAACAATACAGAAAAGCATCTCACAGATCTGAAGAAGTAACATACGCAGCAAATCAAGAGTCTTCGATGAATAGCATCGGAGACTCTTGATTTTTTTCGCTCTTTCATAATCGTTTTAATAAGACCAAGTACAATAGAGGGGACACGATTTCTTTCTCATGAACAACCGTCCTCCCGTCCATCCATTTCTTCCCCCGATCTTGATCGGCATCGTATCTGCGTTGGGGCTGTGTTTGATCGCGGCGTATGTGTGGTTTCCACGGGGGAATGCGGGACACTCTCAAATACAATTCCCCACACTGACCCCTTTCAAATATGCGCTCCTTGCCACCGAGACGCCTCTTGTAACAGAGTCTCCAGATGTCTTCATTCCCGAAGCACCTACAGCAGCCGACGAATCGGTACCGCCGCTCATCTTACTGGGACCAACACCTGCGGATAGTACAGGGACCCAGGTTTCATCCGAGGGCACATCCACAGGCGAAATCGACCTCAGCCGGTGCAGTCCGGCGCCAACTGAGTATTTCGACCCGGTCTTGCAGACGGTATTATCCATGAATGGTGACAACGATCTCACCCACGGATGGATCGTCAGCTCCAACGATGTATTTGATCTGCTGATCCTGGCGGCTCAATTGCACGGCCCCGAAGTGGAGGCTGACCCTGTGCAGGTCGGCGTCTGGGGACTCTTCCTCTATGAAGATGGAAGTTTCGACATCTACTCGATCAACGAAAGCGCACAGGATCTTTCATACAACGCATACGGCACCAACTTTGAGCCTGCGCTTACCATGAATACCGACGGCGCACAGGTGGCATACGACTGTGCAGCGAACAGTCCGTAACTCTCTTATTCAAGAGAGGGTCAGGCTGCGCGCCTGATCTACGATAAAGTCACTGTTGCTGCAAACTGGTCAATTGCCTATAGGCTCCCACCCAGGGCGTCCCAAGCCTGTGATTGGGAGAGACCTCGATCTTATTTAGCTTTTGTGCGATCTGGGGAATGGTCATGGCAATGGTTGCCCAATCGTCGGTGAAGATGGCCACTTTGATCTTATCGGCATATTGGCCTGTCCACATCCACTCCATACGGAAGCGGTCCGCTTTGACCCAGTAATCGCGCTTCTCCCATGCCGCAACAGAAACGTCGATCCCTTCGGCAATGGTTCGAAGGGCCAGGGCAATAAAGGCAACCATGTCTTTGGTCTCGTTTGTAATGTTGCTTTGTTTCGCCAGTTCTCGCACAGCAAGGACAATGGCTTTGGTCAGTCGGGTTCTATCTTTTCCTGCAGATTCGGGGTTGATGACACGGCTCAATGTAGGTGGGTCTCCAGAGATCGGGCTCGTACTGCGCCCAATGAAAGTTCAAGTTGGGGATTATATCCAGCATTCGAAATCCGTCAACTGGCAGGTAAAAACGTGTGCTTCGGCCCGTCCAAGTAGCAAAAACTAAAGTATAATTTCGCCGCACTGCCGGGGACGTGTCGGAACTGGCAGACGAGCATGACTTAGGATCATGTGCCGAAAGGCGTAAGGGTTCGATTCCCTTCGTCCCCATCTTCATCACTACTCCGTCATTGCGAGGAGGGCATTCGCCCAACGAAGCAACCTCAAATTTACGAGCATGAGATTGCTTCCCCAAAGAACGGCTCGCACTGACGAAAATCAAGAGGCAAAATTGAAAATCGACAAAACGATTGAAGAGAACCACGAAGCAAAATTGGTGGTTGAGATCGACCCGCAACTCATGGATACCTACAAGCGCCGCGCCGCGCGCAAGATCTCTGAACGCGGCAAGATCGCCGGCTTCCGCCCGGGCAAGGCGCCCTACGAGATGGTGGTCCGCAATTATGGTGAACAGGCCATCGTCGAACAGGCGGTGGATTTCCTGATCGACGCCGAATACTCGAAAATCCTCGAAGAGGCGGATGTCAAGCCTGGTGCCGCCGGTGCGCTCGAATCGATCGACTCGCTCGAGCCGCCGAAGTTCACCTTCCGCGTTCCCCTCGCTCCCGAAGTGGACCTGGGCGCGGTTCACGAGATCCGCTTGCCCTACGAATGGGCCGCTCCCGAGCCTGCCGAGGTGGACAAGGCCGTCGAGGACCTGCGCCAAATGTACGCCACCACTGAAAACGTGGAACGTGAAGTGCAGGAAGGCGATTACGTTCTGGTGGATGTCAAATCGGAAACCACGGAACTGAACCGCACCGGTTTTGCTGCATTCGTCCGCAAGGAAGAGCGCGACACCGAATGGCCCTACAATGGTTTTGCCAAGGAATTGATCGGTCTCAAGCCTGGCGACACTAAAACCATTCAACACACCTTCCCCGCGGATTGGGAAGTGGAAGCCCTGCGCGAAAAAGAGACCGAACTGGAAGTCACGGTCAAGACCGTCCGCGCGGTGACACTGCCCGAACTCAACGATGACTTTGCCAAGACCGTCGGCGCCGGTGAAACAATGGAAGCCTTGCGCGAAGCCGTGAGCAAGGATGTGGAAGCCCGCTCCAAGGCTGAGTATGACGATAAGTACTTTGTCGAATTGATCGAAAAGATCAAGGAAGGCGCCACCCTCAAATATCACCAGCACTCGCTCGAACACGAAGGCGAGCATGTGCTGGAAGACCTGAGTCAACGCCTCGCCCAGCAGGGCATGGACCTTGAAACCTATTTCAAGATGCGCAACACCACCCGCGAACAATTCGTGGAAGAGGAAGTCAAGCCGGTTGCCAAGAAGCGCTTCGAACGTTCGCTCATCCTCGATGAGATCGTTCGCGCCGAGAACATTCAGGTGGACAATGCGTCTCTGGATGCCGAGTTCAACCAGACCCTATCTTCGCTTGCGATGCAAGGCGTAGACCTGAGCAAGGTCAAAGGCGGAAGGAAGGGACAGCAGCAGGTTGCCCAGGCCGTCGCCATGGAAGCGGCAAACAGAGTTCTCACCCGCCGCGCCCTCGAGATGTTGAAGTCCATTGCGACGGGTGAATACAAGCCTGTGGAAGCAGCGAAAGCGGAGGAAACTCCCGGCGAAGAAACGCCTGCCGAAACAGAAACCGCCCCGGCGGAGAGCGAAGCGGAAACCAAGTCTGAATAAACCATATCCTTGCGAAGGTCCCAAGCCTTCGCAAGGTTCATTAAATCGCCAAATCCCTGATACAATTTTAACGAAATTCCAACACGGCTTGTGTATGATTGGCGAATACTAGCGAAGCAGTCCCATGCATAAAAGGAGATAAGATGATCCCCAATTTCAAAAGCGTCATCCCCATGGTAATCGAGTCATCCGGCCGCGGCGAGCGTGCCTATGATATTTACTCGTTGCTCCTCAAGGAGCGCATTATTTTTCTCGGCACACCGATCGACGATCAGGTTGCGAATTTGATCGTGGCGCAGTTGCTGTTCCTCAACCATGAAGATCCTGAAAAGGAAATTCAGATGTACATTAACTCGCCCGGAGGCGTGATCTACGCGGGGCTTGCGATCTATGACACGATGCAGATGATCTCGAACCCCATCAGCACCGTGGCCGTCGGTGTCACCGCTTCCTTCGGGACTGTGTTGCTGACTGCCGGCACGAAAGGCCGCCGCTATGCCCTGCCGAATGCCACCATCCACATGCACCAGCCTCTCGGCGGCGCACAGGGACAGGCAACCGACA
>CAZKSG010000289.1:0-3738 GCA_964555335.1 uncultured Anaerolinea sp. | reverse complement strand
CGAGAAGATGCCACCGCGCATGACGTTGAACATTACGTTTGCAAAATGATGCGCTGTGCAAAGCGGATCGTTCGAGATCTGTAGACCATCTGCACTGGCGACGATCTTTTCCAGGTTTGTATTATTCAACCGGATGTCTTCTTCGATAGCTTTGATCAGTTCAGAGCGATTTCCATTTAATTTGTTTTTAAAACTGACGATTGATATGCTGTCTTGTGAAACGTCTGCTACCAAATGCCAGGCTTTTTCTTTGCCAGCTGCCAGATCGAGCGCTGCATGGGCAAAATACGCGCAGCGACGACCACGAATTTCCATCTCTGGTGTCAGACCGAAACCACTTCGGAAGTCGTTCAGTTGAGCGGAGGAGATCAGATAATCAGCATCGTCCAGCCCCAATTGCATCACTGTGCTTGCGAGAAGAGACTCGCTCGGTTCGGCGAGATCGGTCAGGGTGGAGTTCAAGGCAAAAATAGCGAGACCCGTCTTTGGGTCCACTTCGGAACGCTTGTAGGCATCCAATAACGGGCTGAATGTGTTCTGTGTCAAAGATGTGATATTTGCAGGTAAGATGTTCTGCATCCCATCCAATAGTTCAACTTTGCATGATGATTCGCTGGAGTTGATTAGCCAGGCAGATTTGACAAATCCAAAAAGATCACTAGTTCGCCAAGCATAGCGAAAGGTGAGTCCGAGGCTGATGTTGTGTTCTTCGAAAACGAGAGCAGTGCCTGGTATATTCTTGTAGAGATTCCGTTGGATTCGATAGCTGCCTTTGTAGCGATCTGAGAACGGTTCCCAGAGACTCGTGCGCTTGCCACGGGTCACTAGAAATATGGATTTACTTCCAGTGTTCTCGTTGTTCTCGGTGATCTTGTCATCGGTATAGTAGGGGAAGAGTGCCTGCTCGGCGCTGACCCGGCCCGCCGAAAGCCCGCCGGTTGACGAGATGAAGAGCCAGTGATTCGAGCCACTGACGATGCTCATAAAGAATGGCGTCATGCGGTCATAATTTTCGATTTTATAGAATGGTTCGCCAAGTATGTTGACGAATTCCCCCGTGACCTTGCATTCCGCATGTTGCTGTAGCGTTTCACCGATGAAGATCGGCTGCGGTTTTTGATTCATGATAAGGGTGACTCCTGCATTTCTGTGTAAAAATATGGAGCCAACTCCTCACTACTGAAGAAGTGGCTCCATGGTGTTGACTAAAATCCGTTCTTCTTGATTACGCCCTTGTACCATTTGGCGCTGTCTTTCAGGTAGCGCTTCTGCGTTTGGTAATCTACATAGACAATGCCGAAGCGTTGGCTGTAGCCATGGCTCCATTCGAAGTTATCCATCAGTGACCAGACAAAATAACCGGCGAGCGGCACGCCCACTTGAATAGCGCGATGCGCTGTTGCAAAATGGGTGCGCAGGTAATTGAGACGATGTACATCGGCAACGTTGCCTTGTTCATCGGGTGCTGTCGAATAGCTGGCACCGTTCTCAGTGACATATAACTTCTGTGGCTGGTAGTTGAAATATGCGCGTCCCAAAATGCCCAGCAACCCCTCGGGGTGAACTTCCCAGCCCATCTCGGTCCAGTTGTCAGGAGTTTTAGGCTTTTCAAACGCGGTCTGCTGATCATTGTCAGGTGTGTTCACACGATGGACATGTCGTGAGTAGTAATTGAGCCCTAGGAAGTCAGTGGGTGTGGAGATAATGTCCATATCGCCGGATTGAACGAAGTTCATCCCATTTGGCAGTGCGCCCATTTTTTCAAAGTCAGCAACGATGTCTGATGGATAGCCGCGCCCATAGACAGGATCAGCAAACCAGCGGAACCACTGTCCATCATTTGAGCGGAAGGCGTTCAGGTCGGCGCGGCTGTTAGAGGCAGCTTCGCCCCAGGAAATGTTGAGTGTGATCCCCACTTCTGCGTTTGGGCTATTGCGGCGAATAACTGGTACGGACCAACCATGCGAAAGCAGCAGGTGGTGTGAGACAGGCACAGCAAGCGAGTAATCCTTCAACCCTGGTGCATGTTGACCAGTTCCATAGCCCATCCACGCGACGACAGCCGGTTCGTTGTGTGTGATCCAATTCTTTACACGGTCACCGAGCGTGCGCGACATGAGATCGGCGTATTCGACAAATGCCTCAGCCGTCGAGCGCAGAACCCAGCCACCATCCTCTTCCAACTTTTGCGGAAGGTCCCAGTGATCGAGTGTGATGAACGGCGTGATGTTTGCCTTCAGCAGTTCATCCACCAGCTTGTTGTAAAAGTCCAAGCCCTTCTGATTGACCTTGCCACGTCCCGCAGGGATCACGCGCGGCCACGATGTGGAGAAACGATACGCTTTTAACCCAAGTTTCTTCATCAAACCGATATCTTTCTTCCAGAGACGATAATGATCATCGGCAACATCACCAGTGTCATTGTTCTTGATTTTTCCCGGGGTGTGAGTGAAGCGATCCCATGTGGATTCGCCCTTGCCGTGCTTATTCCATCCGCCTTCGATCTGGTAGGAAGCGGTCGCCGCACCCCAGAGGAAGTTTTCAGGAAAGATGATTTTGTTCGCCATTTAAATTCTCCAATATAGATTAAGATAATTGCTGTATGACCTTACGCGCGCCATCCGCATCGATGGTATACCTATCGGGGATCACCTCCCATGTTTCTTCGAACGTCACCGCTTCCCCTGGCTTCAACCAGACAAGTTCTCCGAGCGTTTCCAATTCAAGATATGCATCGCGCACATAGACTTCCACATTCGAGCCCATATCGGGCAGCAAGCGAAAATCATTGACCGGGAACCGTTTGATGAACAACGCTTTTTCCAGCATGTATGCTGCCCATCCGAATGAATTGTAGCTGCCGATCTTAAATGCATCTGGGTGTGCGAACCCATGCACCAGAATCATGTCATCATGCACTTCGAGCCGTGTATCGGTGATCGTAACATACGGAAATACTGCAAGGCTGCGAGTCGGTGCAGAGCCCGTGTGCGCCTTTGATTGCGGCAGGATCGCGATTCCACCCAAAGGCACTTGTGTGATTGTCCATGGCGCGAGTTCGATAGGCTCCGCTCCATACCAGATCAGTTGATGCGTCAATTGGATGCGATTTTCGTCCAGTGAAAATGTGATCTCTTTTTGCAGCCCCGATGCATCTACGTTGTTTCGTAAGGTAACTCTGTTCGTTTCTTGAATCACGGTTACATTGTCTTCGGGACAGTTGTAAAAAGAATCCTCAGGCGACTTCCAGATGCGATGACCGCCATACAAATAATATTCACCGTGCGGAGTTGGCCAGTGGATGTCAAAAGATGGCGCGAGCAACTCGACATCTGCTTGTTTGGAATACAGACCAATGATGCGCGGACCGACGGTGGTGAGATACTCAAGCCGCAAAAAATCATTTTCAATGGATGCAGATGGAAACGTTGACTCGGACATCACGACCCCATCTCCACTTCGACATTCACTTCCTGCAAGCCTTCGTCCGCGCGGATCACGCTACCCGTGACCGCTTGTCCGTTTAATGAAACTTTTGCCACGCCCTTACAAACATGCCGCGGATTCGTCACCGTGATGTTGTACTTCACCCCGCGATAGACGCGCGTCGCTTTGAAACCATCCCACTTCGACGGAATGCATGGATCAATGCGTAGCCCGTCATATTCCGCGCGGATGCCCAAGATCCACTGCGTGCCCGCCTGATAACACCACGACGCCGTGCCCGAGAGCCACGAG
>CAZKSG010000288.1:0-3764 GCA_964555335.1 uncultured Anaerolinea sp. | reverse complement strand
GACAGGTTGCACATTATATACACGTTTTGTCCTAATGAGATTACGTTTTTGTCAGAGCCCCTTGCATTTACCTTTCACCAACCCACCTCGTAGGGCGGGTTTTCAACCCGCCATGTTTCGCATTCAAGGAGATGTCAGGCTGCAAGCCTGACCTACGATGAAATTCAGGGAGTGCCTAAGAACGACAACATTAGACATGTCACCCTCCCGAAGGGACGGCGCCTCGGGACGCTGTGAGCAGAGCGAAGCGTCTCTGAGACAATCGTAGAGATGCTTCGCTACGCAGGGCAAGTCTGCTGAGAGGATAGAAGCGTTGTATCAGGGTATGTTGTCCCGTGCGTTTGCAGGAGAGCTATAACACATCCTGCCTTCCCCGCAAAGCGTACGACAATTGAAAATCTGGAAAACATAAAAAGCTTACATGTCGTATTTGGGGGACATAGTACCCGAGCGCAGCGAGCGGTAGGTGCCCGAAGGTGCCAGGATACAGCCTCCCAAATTGGGAGGCTCTTCGATTCAATGCGACAAGCCAATAAGGTACATCGTTGTGAAATGCAAGCGACAATTGTATAATCCCATCACTTGTTAGAAAATGGCGGTCTACATAAGCTCATTACACGAGTAATTTATGCAAAGGGTCAATCAATCCATCTCCTCTGTTACACTGGCGATCATTATCAGCGCAGTGCTCAAATTCGCCTTGCACCTGTACATGGCTCCCGGTTACAGCTTCTTCGGCGATGAACTCTACACCATCGCCTTGAGCAAGCACCTGGCGTTCGGCTATGTGGACCTGCCTCCACTGGTTCCCGCGTTGATGGCGCTCAGCCGCGCCTTGCTGGGTGAATCACTGCTGGCATACCGCATTGTTCCGGCGCTGGCTGGGTCGGTCACACTGGTCTTCGTATGCCTGATCACAAGGGAGTTCGGCGGCAAAACCTTCGCCGTTGCCTTGAGCGCCTTGGGATTCATCGTCACCCCCATCTGGCTTGGCGCGGATTCCATATTCTGCTACGACAGTATCGATCAGATGGTTCTGGCTGGCTTCCTATATGTACTTGTGCGATTTCTGCGCACGGGCAACCGCAGGCTTTGGCTCCTTTTGGGAGTCATTGCGGGCATCGCCTGCAACACCAAGATGACCCTCCCATTTCTGGGACCGGGTTTTCTGATTGCCCTCCTGGTTTCCAAATACCGCAAGGATTTGTTGACTCCCCTACCCTGGCTGGGTGCGGCGATTTGCCTGCTGATGCTCGCGCCGTACCTGCTCTGGCAATCCGCCAACGACTTTCCCACGCTCGCATATTGGACCACCTATGGCACGGCGCGCGTGTATCAGGCGTCCCCGGCGCAATACCTCATAAACGTTCTGGTCTACATGAATCCGTTCCTCCTGCCCTTGTGGATCATGGGACTGTTTCGCATCTTTCGCCGCATGGACGGCGTCAATTACGGTTTTCTGGGAATACTGTTTCTGGTCACGCTGGGGTTGATGTTCGTCCTGCACGCCTCCGCGCGGATGCTTGCGGAGCTTTTCATACCGCTGCTCGCGGCTGGCGCGGTGTTCGTGGAGGAGTTATCCAGCGGTTTGCGCTGGGAAAAGGGGATGAAAGCCGCCATGGCAGCCTATATCCTTGTTGTGGGAATTTATACAGTCCCCGCCAGCCTGCCGGTGCTCACGCCGCTTCAGCAGAAAGCCTTTACCGAAACCTTCATGCCCTACCCCCTGACCGTGAAGGAATTCAACGGCATGAATTTCTCCACAACATCGCCAGCCCTCATGGGGCGGCTGGGGTGGGAGGAACTGGTGCGGGACGTTGTCGTGGTATATGAAGATTTGCCCGCGGAGGATCGCGCCGTGGCAGGCATCTACGCGGACAGCTACATGCCCGCTGGCGCAATCGACCAGTTGGGACCCCGATACGGTCTCCCCCATGCTGTGAGCGGAAACCTGACCTATTACCTCTGGGGACCGGGATATTCCTGGGAGGTGATGATACTCATCACCGGCAGGACCAACAACACGGCTGTATTCTTTGACAAATGCGAACTCAAGACAGTCTCCAAACGTGGGGAGAACGCGATGGGCGGAGACCTTTATATCCACCTATGCAGAAAACCCAAAGTTCCCCCCGACGTGATATGGTCCAGCATGGAGTCATACCGTTAATCCCCCAAAGCTTTTGAACACAAAAAACGGTTGGTTCATATGCAAAGAATGTGCGCTTTTCACACCGACGTTAGAGAACGTCTCCTACGCGCGTAGCAGGCGCTCTCTTGCGCCGAAATTGTAGAGCGCACAAAGTCTACACATGCGCCAAAACAGTTCTGAACTTCAACTTTCAGAACTGTTTTTTGTTACAGAAAATTTAAAATTGAAGTGACAGTCATCTACTTCCACGGCGCGAGTGGAGACAGCGCGCGGCGTGCAGTCCGCGCAGGGCAAGTCCACGCAGAGGGTAGAAGCGTTGTATCAGAGCATGTTGTCCCGTGCGAATGTATAACCAGGGCGAAATCAAGAGAAGGTCGTCCGCTTGCCTTCTTCAATGAAGATATGAGCGGCGGTTTCATCGCCAGGTACGCAGACACAAATGAAATTTATGAAAGCCACGAATGCTTCGTCGATGACATTCTTTACGATGCCGGCGAGGCTTGTTTCGGCGGGATTGTTATACAACCTGCATAACCGATTCCCATACGTGTATAATTTAGGTATTGGATAAGCTGCCGCTCGACCAGATCCTGCACGGCGACTGCATCGAGGTTCTCAAGTCTTTACCAGAGAACTCGGTGGATTTGATATTCGCCGACCCCCCGTATAACCTGCAGCTTCATCACGATCTATATCGCCCCGACCTCTCGAAGGTGGATGCAGTCAACGACCGCTGGGACAAGTTCAACGGTTTTGCCGAATATGACAGCTTCACACGCAAGTGGCTATCGGCAAGCCAGCGTGTGCTGAAAGAGACAGGAACGATCTGGGTCATCGGGTCGTATCACAACATTTATCGGGTCGGGTCCATCATGCAAGACCTGGGCTTCTGGATACTGAACGACATCCTATGGATCAAGAACAATCCCATGCCCAACTTTAGAGGGGTGCGCTTTACGAACGCCCATGAGACAATGATCTGGGCACAGAAGAAGCAGGGTGCAAAATACACGTTTAACCACAAATCCATGAAGGCGTTGAACGACGATTTGCAGATGCGTTCCGATTGGAGCATTCCGCTCGCAACAGGAAAGCAGCGCATCAGGAACAACGGGACAAAGGCCCATTCCACACAAAAGCCGGAAGCCCTGCTCTACCGGGTTCTTATGGCTTCGTCCAAAGTGGGTGACGTGGTGCTTGATCCGTTCTTTGGCAGTGGCACGACCGGCGCCGTGGCGAAAATGCTGGGACGGAAGTGGATCGGCATCGAGCGCGATAAGAAGTACATCAAGGTCGCGCAGAAACGCATCGACGCCGTGCAGAAAGCAGACGAAGAGTCGCTGCATGTTGAAAAACAGAAGCAGGCCCGGGTCCCGTTTGGAGCGCTGCTCGAAAACGGATTGCTGCGCCCGGGACAGCATCTTTATTTTGCAAAGAACGGCACGAAGGCCAAGGTCCTATCCAATGGACATTTGAAGTGCGGTGCGCTCACCGGCAGCATTCACGGTCTCGCAAAGACGTTGCTCGATGGCGCTCCGGTCAACGGATGGGATGTCTGGTTCTATAAAGATGAAAGTGGAAAGAAGATCGTGATCGACACATTGAGAGAGAA
>CAZKSG010000287.1:0-3786 GCA_964555335.1 uncultured Anaerolinea sp. | reverse complement strand
TAACACCTGCGAGATCTGCAAATCAGGCTACCATTCCTCCTGTGTCAACCGGCAGCCCGGTGCTCCCACTGGCGCACAGGCACAATATGCTCGTATCCCGCTGGCGGATGGGACCCTGGTTGCAACACCAGAACTCCCGCCGGATGATCTGATCCCCAGCCTGCTTTCCGCCTCTGATGTACTCGGTACCGGCTGGTTCGGCGCCGCGGCGGCTGCGGTCGCTCCCGGCAAGACAGTGGCAGTTGTCGGTGACGGCGCGGTGGGTTTGCTCGGTGTACTCTCCGCCAAACAAATGGGTGCAGAACGGATCATCATCATGAGCCGCCACGCCGATCGTCAAAAACTTGCGCTGGAATTCGGCGCGACAGATATTGTCACCGAACGCGGCGATGAAGGTGTGGCAAAGATCAAAGACCTCACGAATGGACTCGGCGCGCACTCCACCATCGAGGCGGTTGGAACGCAGGAATCCATGATGCAGTCCATTCGCGCCACGCGTGCTGGCGGTCACGTTGGATTCGTCGGCGTGCTTCACGATGTGGAAATTCCAGGGCGGGAATATTTCTTTTCCCATGTCCACTTGCACGGCGGTCCTGCCCCAGTGCGTAATTACCTGCCCGAGTTACTCGACCTGATCTGGAACGGAAAGATCAACCCCGGCAAAGTCTTCGATCTGACCCTGCCACTGGAACAGGTGGCAGAAGGCTACAAGGCAATGGATGAACGCCGTGCGATCAAGGCATTGTTGCGACCATGAGGCGCGACCTCAACTATGTGTGAATAACTATTTTATTGAGTTGCATCGTAAATGGGTGCCATGCGATGAGCGCACGCGAGGTGATCAAGGACTTGATCAAGTTGTAAACCGTACCCATACGGGTACTTTACGAAAAAATAGCTCAATTTATACTTGTTGCACAAGCAAGGTATTTGATTAGTACACGCCGAGTCTTTGGATCGGGGAACCCATTCCCTGGGGCGAAACAGCACAGTGTGTTGTAGAGCAAGTCTTCTGTTCTAGCCCGACAGCTAACCCCGTAGGCGTCGAAGATCACGCAAGGATCACCTTTTCATGCGGGTGGTTCAAATCGTGAGGCTTCGCGTCTGCGAAGGGAATGTCGGATAGACGAAGACTTGTTTATTTTTAAAGGAGAACGGAATGTATTACTTCTACAACCATATCAACTCTGAAAAGAGGTACGCCTGGAGAAACGCGTACGAAGTTAGATCTGCTGCCATGGAACATGAGAAGCGGCGATTTCAAATCGGTGAAGAAATTTCGTTGGCAAAGCCGCAGGTCACTGCCAATGGCCAAAAGCCATCCCGGTTGGCAGCTGCCTTCAAGGCGTCGCTTCTTTTACTCTCCATTTTGATTTCGTAATTGAAGAAGAGTAGAAAGAACAAAAAGAGCAGAGTGACAGTCACTTTGCTCTTTTTGTTTGATTTATTGCCCTTGACTTGGAGTCAACTCCAGGTGTTACACTGTCTTTATGAAATAGAAAGAAAGGAAATGTCTCCATGATTTCATGGACAAGTGATGAACTCAAAAAGATCGAAACTGCTGAGGAATTGAAGATTGCTTCCTTACGTAACGATGGCTCACTGCGAAAACCGGTGATCATCTGGGTTGTGCGCGTGGGCGATGAATTGTATGTCCGTTCTGTGAACGGACGCGGTTCCGCCTGGTTCCGGGGTGTGCAGACGCGGCATGAGGGACAGATCCGCGCGGGTGGTGTTGTAAAAGATGTTGCCTTCGTTGAAGAAACCGATCCCGGGATCAATGACCAGATTGACACTGCATATGCTACAAAGTATCGTCACTATGCCAGCATTGCCAAATCAATGACGACCCCTGTGGTACGAGCTGCAACCATCAAACTTGTGCCGCGCGAGTAACATATGACAAAAACGAATTCCAACGTAAAAGGCATCCTCTTTCTGCTCCTGGCGACACTGGTCGGATCGTTGCAAAGCGTGGCAGTCAAATGGATCGGCGGTAACTACTCGGTGCTGGAGATCGTAACGGTGCGCAGTCTGATCGCCTTGCCGCTCACCTTGTTTTTCTTTCACATGGAAGGCGGGCGGGGATTGCCATCCACCAAACAGTTAAGGCTCGAAGTTATACGCGGCGTTTTCCTTTTCCTATCCTACACCACCTTCATGATGGGGTTGGCGGCTTTGCCGCTGGCAGAGATCGAGTCGATTCGCGTTTCGGGACCATTGGCAATCACCATTTTATCGGTTGTGCTGTTGGGCGAAAAAGTGGATCTGCGCCGCTGGGTGGCATTGGTCGTTGGTCTGATCGGAGTGATGCTGATCGTTCAGCCGGGGTCAGCCAATTTCAACCAGGGCACTATTTTTATTTTGATCTCAGTCTTGTTCTATGCTTTCAACGTCATCGCCACGCGCACACTTCATACCGCTGACAGCAGCGCCACCATGGCATATTACAGCACCTGGATCTATCTGGGCTCGACCTTGATCGTGGCACCGATCGCTGCAGCGATTGGGGAAATTCCCCACGCGAACCCGAGTATTGCTTTCCTCTT
Source organism: uncultured Anaerolinea sp. (assembly GCA_964555335.1). Classification (GTDB taxonomy): domain Bacteria; phylum Chloroflexota; class Anaerolineae; order Anaerolineales; family Villigracilaceae; genus Defluviilinea. Next base: position 1,237 of record CAZKSG010000287.1, on the reverse strand, counting down.
TCACGCATGGACCATACCCAGCGTTCTGGATCTGATCATCATGGGTGGGCTGGGATTCGTTTGGGCTGGTTGGATGTACTTCATGACGCGCGCCTATAGCGTGGCACAAGCCTCGAGCATTGCTCCGTTCGAATATGCCTCGCTTCCCATCAACGTGATGTGGGGACTCTTTCTCTGGCACGAAATTCCCACACTGACAACAGTCTCAGGCGCCTGCCTGACCTTGTTGAGCGGGATGTATATCCTGTATCGGGAGCGAGCCGCCACTGTGAGTGAGACTGTCGGCGCTGTGCCAGCTCAATCCCCGATCGAGATCGAATGATAAGCGTGCTCGCTTCCAATTTTAGAAAGTGTCTGAAAACCATTTTCATGTCATGCTGAGCGAAGCGAAGCATCCCTCCTCCCGCTGGAAGTCTCCTTAACTGGGTATAGATTCTTCGCCGCTCCGCGGCTCAGAATGACATGTTAGGATTTTTCAGGCACACTTTTAGAAAGAAGGGTTTATGACGCAAGGAATGGAGCTATCCATTTTGAGTCACTGGCAAAACTTTTATATGATCATGGGCACCGCCGCCGCGACTCTGACCGGGTTGATGTTCGTCGCCACCACTTTACTCGCCGGGCTTAATACTCATACCGAGACAGCCAATGCCGGAATATCTGCCTACAACACACCGACGGTTGTCCAATTTTGCGTTGTGCTCCTGCTGGCAGGGATGCTCAGTGCGCCCTGGCAGACATTTTCAACGATTGACATCCTACTTAGCTTGGTAGGTCTGGGCATGGCAGGGTACCTGCTTATTACCATGCGGCGAATTTGGCGGATGCCTCACTATCAATCAACGTTGGAAGATTGGCTGTGGTATATCGCATTGCCTCTCCTTGCGAATATTCTACTCATCCTCGCAGCGATGATGCTCTCGAAAAAACCAGATCCGTCCCTGGCACCGTATCTGATCGGTTCAGCCATGATGCTGCTCCTGCTGACCGGAATTCGCAACGCTTGGGATAACGTGACCTTTCTGGCTCTCCAGCGGTCTCATACGCATCCTGATAATAAAGCTCAGGAAAAGAGACGCAGCGGTTCAAGCAACCACGAAAAACGTTGACGCCAACAATAAAGCGATCAATTTCAAGAAATCATTCGATAGGAGACAACCATGGAATACGCTCGATTAGGAAACACTGGAATGAAAGTCTCGCGCCTCTGCCTCGGCTGTATGGGCTTTGGCGATGC
>CAZKSG010000286.1:0-3832 GCA_964555335.1 uncultured Anaerolinea sp. | reverse complement strand
CAAGTGGATGTGGTCTTCACCAACCTGCCCGATACTCCCGACGTGGAAAAAGTGGTGCTCGGCGAGAACGGGATCCTCGAAGGTGCGCACGATGGACTCATTGTGATCGACAACTCCACGATTAAACCCGCATCCGCCCGCACGATCGCGGAGCAGCTTGCAAAGAAAAATGTCTTTGCCTTGGATGCTCCCGTCTCTGGCGGCGATATCGGTGCCCGCAACGCGACCCTGACCATCATGGTCGGTGGCGATGCTTCTGCATTGGAAAAGGCCATGCCGGTCTTCCAGGCCATGGGCAAGACCGTGACGCACGTGGGCGATGCGGGGGCGGGTCAGGTGGCGAAAGCGGCCAACCAGATCATGGTCGCGGCCCAGATGGTGGCAATGGGCGAACTGCTTGTCTTCTCGAGGAAGGCGGGTGTGGACCCGAAGAAGGTTGTCGATGCGATCAAAGGCGGCGCCGCCCAATGCTGGACTCTCGATGTCAAGCCGCCGCGCTTGTTCGACGGCAACCGCAACCCCGGTTTCAAGGCCTATATGCAGTTGAAGGATCTGAAGATCGTGATGGAAACAGCCAAGGAGTACGGCATCCCTGTTTCAGGCGCCGAAGTCAACACCGAATTGTTCCAGCAGATGATCGACCTGGGCATGGGCGAACTGGATAACTCTGCCGTGGTGGGGGTGATCGAGAAACTGGCAGGTGTGGGCATTCTGGATTGATTTATGTCGTTGCGAGAGCACTACTCTCGCGAAGCAGCTTGAAGCAATATCGCGTCAAACAGGATTAACTTCTCGATAAGCATCAACCGTTTAAACGGAGATTGTTTCGTCGGGAAGAGCACCCTCCTCGCAACGACACATAAGAGGTTGAATGAAAAAATACTGGCCCATCACTCGCGATTTTCTTCTGATCGGACTCAGCTCTCTGATCCAGGCGTTCAGTTTGCGTGTCTTCCTTGTCCCTGCACAACTGGCATCCGGCGGCGTGACCGGTATTGCCCAATTGATCAATCATTATTTTCCACAGATACAGATCGGCTTGATGGTATTTATCGGGAATGTTCCACTGTTCATCCTCGGCTGGCGTTTTTTGGGTGGGCGTTCGTTTGCGATCCGCACAGCATTTGCCATCATTACCTATTCCCTCCTCACAGACCTGCTGATCAAAACCGCTCTGTTTGCGGAAGGGGGTGCGGCAACTCGATTGATCAACGATCTGCACGGCGATATTTTTCTGAACTCTTTATACGGCGCCATCGTCAGTGGTGTGGGCTATGGATTGGTCTATCGTGCGCGCGGCACCAGCGGCGGTTCAGATATCCTTGCCCGCATCTTGAACCATTACCGTGGGGTTTCGATGACGCAAAGTTATCTCATCACCGATACGCTGGTCATCCTCGGAGCGGGATTTGTCTTTGGCTGGAAGCAGGCTCTGTACGCAATGATCACGCTCTACGTCAGCGGATTGGTATCGGAGACGGTACTCGAAGGCGGCGGAACGGTACGTACGGCGATGATCGTCACCAGCCAACCCGATGCGGTCTCCAACCGTGTGCTTGAAGAACTCGAACGCGGTGTCACCGTGTTGGAAGGAACGGGCGCCTATACCGGCACGGAACGGCCTGTATTGTATTGCGTTGTCTCGCGGGCAGAAGTGGCCTCGTTAAAGGCAATTGTCCATGAAGTAGATCCGCAGGCGTTCATGGTCATCGGCGTGGCACATGAAGCACTGGGTGAAGGGTTCCGCCCATTGAAGAACCAATAATCCCCTATTTGCGTTTCGTTTTCTTCGAGCTTTCCAATTCGAGCAGCCATTCCAATTCCCTTCCCCAGCGTTTGCGTGGATGGATCTGGAACAGCTTGTCCGGGCGGTCCCATTTGGGACCAGGAGGACCCGATTCATCACGCAGCGTACTTTTTACACCCCACAGTCCCTGATACTGCACCCAATCGGGTTCGGGTTCAAGGACTACTTGTCTCCACTGCTTCGTCTGGGGATGGCGCACTTCCCGGTTCGATAAATTCCGTTTGAGGTAACTGCTCGACATGCCGACCGGTTCGTGTTTCGGGTCCCCTTCCACGCCGATGCGGAAGCCGTCACCGGTGGCGATCTCGAGCGGCAGGCTGACGAGGTAATGATCGCGTTCGTCGCGCAGTTTGGCAAACGATTCTTCCGTCAACGCGGTGGCGGGATGCATGGTCAATTCGCGTAACGCGATCTGGCGTGCTTTTTCGCTGGGGTTGAAGAGCAGGAACAGAAAATGGACCAGACCGTCGATCCAGTAAAGGAAGCGTTGGACAAATCCTTCGTGATACAGATTGGGGGAACGGATCACTTCGGGTTTGCTGTAATTGGCGTGTGACCCCAGGGCGGTGTAAATGATCGGATGCGTGGTGTCGTTCCCGTTTTCATCTTTGACGCGCAGCACGTTTGGCCACAGCTCCAATGCACCGGAACCGTGCTGTGAGAATAGCACTGCATAGGGTTCATCGTTCTTCAAATAGACGGCGACCATTTCCCAGTCCCCTTCATGATGGTTGATTCCGTTCGCAGCGTGACGCCAGTCATTGAAGGCGTAGAAGAAATGATATTGCAGGCTCTTCCAGGCATCGCCCTTGTCATCCACCCGTTCGGTGACCCGACCGTAATAGACGGGCTGCGGGTCTTTTTGCAGGATCTCCTGATATTGCCGGAACGACTTGTGCGCCACCGTCTCGGTCGCGTTCGAGAGCATGTCCATGATCACGCCTGGTGCCTGGGGGATGATATGGTCGAAGATGAATTTCATCACCCGCACAGAGACATAAAAAAGCAGGATGATATAGATCGGTAACAGTACAAGATATTCCACCTGTATGCTTACAAATGTATGCGGGCGCAGGAAGAACCAGATGGGCGCTGCTTCGAGGGCGAAGAAGAGCAGAGCCGCCAGTGCCGCCGGAAAGAAACGTACCCGAATTGGCGATGCCTGTATGAAGATGATCAATGCCGCCAGCAGCGACACCAGGATTGCCATTTCGATCCCCACTCCCCCGAAGATGAACCAGCTTGCTCCGATCGTAACGGCAGACAAGACTCCCCACCCGATCCAAATATCTGAGTCAATCAATGGATCATTGACGAAGCGCAGATAATATTCCCCACTTTGCAGCTTGCCGATGCGTGCGATCATTGCCTCATTCAGATGCACGAGCATGCCCAGCACACCCTGCGGCCCGCTGGGGAAGAGGGTGCATCTTTCGAGATAGGGCTCGACTGCCATGGGGAAGAACCGTTCGCTTTTTGCAAACCGCAGAACAGGTTCGTATTTGTGTAGTAACTCAGCGTCGTCCATTTGTTTGCTCGGTGTGAACCTACATTCTTTTACGTGCAAAATGCTCTTCTGTTGCGAAAACCGGCCGTTAAATTATAAAACGAATGGACAGATATTCACCGGTCCATTCGTTTTCCTGTTGTTGTGAGCTGTTTTTAGAAAACGAGATTGCCTCGTCGGGACTTGCCCCCTCGCAATGACACAGATATTTATTGGAAATACTGTAACGCCAGGCGCAGCCGTTCTTCTGTATCGTCAGGAGCGTCCTTGCCCAGGGACTGGATCGCGGCCTGTGCTTCCACCACGGAGTAGCCCAGGGCGGTCAGCGCGGCAAGGACTTCGCTGTCCGTGTCGGACATGGCTGCAACCCTCGCGAGTGCGTCACTGGGCTTGAGCTTATCTTTCAGATGCAGTGCCATCTTCTGGGCGGTCTTCTTGCCCACGCCGGGAACGCGGCTTAACAGGTCCGCTTCTTCGGCAAAGACGGCGCGTTGGATGGCATCGAGCGTCATCGTGGA
>CAZKSG010000285.1:0-3875 GCA_964555335.1 uncultured Anaerolinea sp. | reverse complement strand
CTCTGTAACTCTCTGGGTAACGGCTCCTTAGCTGAACCTAAAGCAAAATTGTTTGCTGTATCTTTAAGTTCTTTTTCATGCAATAAGTAACTAATTTCCTTCCCGTTTCGCTCCCATAATAACGCTTCGTTCTGTAATCTCGTATGAAATTTTAGCCATTCATAGTCTGTGTGAATAGTTATCTGGATCGCATCCATTGCCTTTGCGAAATCATCTATTCCATCACGACAGAATATAAAATTACGCCTATTAATTTCTTGCTTGGAAACTGCATTGGAAAATTCTTTAGAAATGCCATAGACATCGTCGTTGCCGACGCGACTAATAAAGATGGGTAGAATTCGTTTCCCGTTCTTAACGGCATGGTGTATCTCCCTATTGCACATCTCAGAGGTAACTGAATCTAGGCTGATCAAGAAAAGGAATGCGTCTGCTTCTTCAATGCCACGATAAATCTCCTGCTCCCAATCTTCCCCTTTGGGAATGCTTTTCCAGTCAATCCAAGTATCCAGGTTATTGACAGCTAACGCATCAACGATCTTCTGGGCGAAGTCAATGTCTTTGCGGGAGTAGGAAATGAAGATGTGGGACATTTTATTTCCCCATTAGAGCTTGTTTATTTTCAATGCCTTTTGTGAGTTTCACTCTTTTATGCCCATACGTATCCTGCATCACCCAGCCGCAAGCGTTGAGAAGTTTGTCAATATTGATGCGGGCAAGTTCTTCGGGGGTAGGCATTATTTGGTTAATTTTACTCCCCAGCAGGCCATTGAGGGCAGGTAATGTGATAGGGTTCGCCGGAAAAATATTCCTGCCATTCGGCTTGGGTAAAGTTGCGGCCGGCAATTTCACAGGCACCTTTGATCAAGTCCTGCTTACTGGCTTCTTCTCCGAACGTCAATTCGCCAAAGAGATCATTAAAACCAATATCGATCAACTGTATTGCACCATCTTTGCGAAACACAGCTGCCATTTCATGGCTTGGAAGAAATGTCATCCCGGAATAAGTGTCCGACGGAAGATCTAAAAGAAGCTTAATCTTTCCTTCGTCTGGCTCAAGGTATTGAATAGCATTGGAACTAAGCACTACAACATCCCGATAATCAGACATCGAGAGACTGACGGGCGTAATATCTGGGCTCCAGTACGTCCCGCTCTCATCACTGTCCAAATCCCATCCCAACACCTGCGGCTGCGCACATCGTCCCAAATCTTCTGATTCATGGCAGACACCAATATAAATCTCATGGAAGTTCCCCGGCAACATGTCGACTGGGTAATCGATCCCTAAGCTGTGCGGTCCGCGGATGATTGCAGCAGTATGAATGTCCACAACCTGGATCTCGGATCCAAAGCAGCCACTTCCAGTTTCATTCATGGTCGTGCATCGACTCATCGCCAGGGAATCATTGTCGGTAAAGGCAAGCGGGCCTAACATTTCTTCAAAGGGCAGTGGTTTAAAGGCAAACTGACCGGCGGTCAAATCGAAAAAGGTGATTTCACTTTCCGAACAGCGAAAGCTGAATTCGGTTTCCTGTCGCTGCCGGCAGGAGGCAATCGCCAGTACATTATTATCATTAATATCCATCTGAAGTGGATATTCTTCACCGACCAGCAACGGAGCGTGTGTCGTATCAGGAGAGGAGATACTCCAAACCCAAACTTCCTGAGTACAGAAACTGGAATCCTGTAGTGTATGACACACTCCGGCGATCAAGTTCTTTCCGTCTCGGCTGATCAGCAGGCGATAGACCGTCCCCGGCACAGAAATCGGCAAGCCGATTTGCTCGCGGGATGGGATCTCCCACACCTGGATGTTGCTTTCCTGGCAATTTTGCCCAGACGTGTCGTCCCCTCCATCGCAATGGGCAGTAGCCAGAAGCTCTTCACTTTGACCGAAACTCATCACTACGACCTGATGTATTGGACCTGGGAGGTAGCGAATATTGGAATGATCTTTCACTCCCTTTTGAAGTATTGTTTGCGCCTCCTGCGTGTCATCAATTTGGACTGCTTCGACACTAAACAGGGCAGATAAATCATAACGGTCATCTACATACAACGAGGCGAGAGCGGCATACTGACGCGAAGAAGCTATTTTTGCCTGACGTTTCGCCTCCGCTTCATTCGTCTTGGCAATAGCCTCCTGCGCAATGGCCTGCGTACTGGCTGCTTGTGCCAAGGCACGCTGGGCTGTTGCTACATTGCGTTGACCCCATGCAACCAACGACAGGACGATCATAATCAATAATCCTGTCGACAACCCAAGAGTGATTTGTCTCCGCGTACGGATTTCATTTCTTTGACTGGCGAGGATGTATTCACGCTGAAGTTTGGTTGGTTGCGGATCTTCCTGGCTATCGATTTGGGCAAGTTGTTGTTCTGCTTCTCGCAATTCCTTGCCTCGCAAAAGTCGGCTGAGGTCCTTGTTCTGTTCCCACTGTAGCGATTTTACCTGCAGCTCGGTATGATACTTCAGCCACGCATAATCGGTGCGAATGGTTTTCTCGATGTCCTGTATTGCCTCTTCAAAATGATCTCTTTCTCGACAGAAAATAAAGTTGCGCCGGTTAATTTCTTTTTTTTGTTCATCACCAAGAAACTTCTCTGTGACAGCATATACATCGCGGTTGTCCACGCTCGCCACAAAAATGGGAAGGATACGCTTTCGATTATGGATTGCTCGTACAACTTCCTTATTGCACATCTCAGAAACAACCGAATCAGGGCTGATTAAAAATAGAAAGGCATCCGCTGTTTCAATTCCCCGGTAGATTTCCTGCTCCCAGTCTTCCCCCTTGGGAATGCTTTTCCAGTCGATCCAGGTATCCAGATTGTTGGCTGCTAATGCGCCAACGATCTTCTGTGCGAAATCAATATCTTTACGAGAATAGGAGATGAAAATATGAGACATACACTAATCCTGTAAAGTGAACTGTAATTTATCTAAAGCAAAAACTCCAGCATTTCCGCGTTCCAGTCCATATACTGGTTGACATAAAACCCCTGTTGCAAGCAATGATTTGTTGTTCAATATCGATTCAGGCAAATAGTTTAGGCATTTTCACGCTTTCCCAAGAATCGTTATACTCCCCAGCACCATCATAATGAAAATCTCCCTGTAAGCATACAGGAAAATCTCACTATGCGCAAGGTGAAAAGGATACAGGGTATGCGACCCCATGCCTGTTTCGGCTACACCCTGCACGCATGTTGGAATCTGTGGGAGGCATTGTCCCTGCTCCTCCCATGCAGTTTGAAATCCGTGCGAGGCATCACACTCGTTCTTCCCACACATTTCAGAATCCGTGGGAGGCGTTGCCCCTGTCCTTCCCACGTGCAGCGCGGCGCGTGGGAAGGACACGCATCACGTGTGGGAGGGGCGCGCCCTGTGGCTGGGAGGCATACCTATCAAGCCTGTTAAGCGTGCCTCCCACGCATTCATTAAAAATAACAAGGATGCAAAACACGAAGCCGTAGTCCTTTAATATAATTCCGCCCTGTCTGACCGACCTATGGGAGAGGGAAATCCCAACAAAGGAGGCCTATCATGGCCCATAAGATCCAGGCAATTAATGCCTACCGCCCACGCATTGAGCTGGGCAAGACTGTTCAGAAACCCGCGCTCCTGCGGGCAGTTTCCCGTGCCACCAGCCTTGTGGAAGGCACAGTGGATATGGCGATCAAGGAGACCCGCGACCAGATCATTGAGATCTGCCGCTCGGGACGCGCCGTCAAGGTGGAAGGACTGGGCAGGTTCGAACCTGTCATGGACCTGGATGGGAAATTCAGCATCTCGTTCCGTCCTGACCCTGCCTTTGCCTTCAGCCTGAATGAGAAAGCCTTCGAAGGCAATATCCTCAACCGCGAGAACA
>CAZKSG010000284.1:0-3896 GCA_964555335.1 uncultured Anaerolinea sp. | reverse complement strand
ATTTAGCTGCCCGGTATAACTCAAAGTAGGCATACTATTTGAAATAGTAAACATACAACAAAAGCTAATCTATCCCAACCAAACTCGGAGACCTATGAACTTCAACGACTATCAGATCAAATCACGCAAGACCGCAGGCTACCCAGCAATTGGGCACCCTGTGATTTACCCAACATTAGGGCTTGTCAATGAAGCGGGGGAAGTGGCAGGCAAGATCAAAAAAGTGTTCCGCGATAAGGATGGTCAGATCAGCGAAGAGACGCGCGAGGCGCTCAAGGCTGAACTGGGAGATGTGCTGTGGTATATTGCCCAGGTTGCGACCGAGTTGGATCTACCGCTCGACGAAATTGCCGAATATAACATCACCAAGTTATATGATCGTTTGGAGAGGGGCAAGATCAAAGGGGACGGGGATAATAGATAGGTGTGAGATGTCAGGTATCAAGTGTCAGGCAAACGCCTGACACTTGTGATTTAACTGTCTACTGCGGCTTTGCCAAAATCGCAGAGCTTAAGGATCGGGCACTGTTCGCAGAACGCTTTTCGTGCTGTGCAGATCTCACGCCCGAGGCGGATGATGTTGAGATGCGCGGCATAATACGTTTCAGGTGGAAAAAGATTCTCAAGATGCGGATGTGCCTGTTCTACAGTCATCTTTTCAGGATGGAGTCCGATGCGGCCCGTCACGCGGTAGACATGCGTATCTACGGGGAAAGCGGGCATCCCCAATGAAAAGCATAGAACGATCGCGGCTGTCTTCGGTCCCACGCCGTTGAATTTTGTCAGCCAATTACGCGCATCGTCAACACTCATCTGGGCAAGAAACGACAGATCCAAATTCCCGCGTTCCTTTGTGATGGCTTTTAACACTTCCTGAATGCGCGGACCTTTTTGATTGGCGAGTCCTGCCGGGCGAATGGCGTCGATGACATCCTTGGTCTTTGCATCGCGCACAGTTTCCCAGGTGGGGAACTGTGCGCGCAAAGCATTGAACGCGCGGTCACGGTTCACATCATTCGTGTTCTGCGAAAGAATGGTCGAGACCAGTTCATCGATGGCAGGCAGCGGGTTTCGCCAGATCGGCTCGCCATAGAATTCAAGCAGTCGTTCATGGACCTGGATGGCGCGTTTTGCGAGCGGAGAGAGTGGGTTCATGCGTGTCCAGCCTCCTTGATCAGTTGTAATGTCCTGTTCACCACATCACGATGTTTCTGGGGAATCAGGTTATCGAATAGTTTTGCTGTCAGAGTATACAATTTCAAAGCAGCGGTGCCACGCGATTGATATTGAGACGATGCATAATCCAATCCCCAGGCTGTGCGGAAGGCTGCCGTCCATTTTGAATCGCGCCCCATGGAATCCTGTATGAGATCGAAATAACGATTCTCACTGACGATCATAATGCCGCGCTGCACAGCGACTGCTTCGAGCATGTTCTTCAACAGGCCCCAGGTGGCATACAGGACAGTGGATTCGTGACCGCGGGCAAGTCCATTCAATATTTTGTGGACTTCCTCGGCATTCCCCATGATCTCTTCTGTAGCAAATTCATCCGCTGCGGGTTGAAGTGGTGACCAGATAAACTCATGTGCAGCTTTTTGCAGCGCTGCCATCGAACCATCTTTGTCGAGCAATATCTTCATCCCGCGCAAACCGGGGACAGCCCAGATCGCGCGACGCGGGTAGATCAATGCTGAACGTTCATCTTCGATCAATGTGTACTTCAGGCTGATAAGTTTGTTGTCCCAGTAGCGCAATGTATAACGGTCATACGGATCTTCGGGAAGGCGACTTGTGAAAATATCGAAATCAACATCGCTGTATTGAGCTTCCTGTCTGCGCGAATAACTGCCCACGATGCCAGCACCAATGACATCAGGTGAGTCGATTTTTTCGAGAACGGTTTGAATGAATGGGTCGGATAATGGCATGATGGATGGAAAAACGCAGAGGATTCTGCAGTAGAAAAATCAGGATTGTTTCTCGACGCGGCCACTTTCCACTTTCCACACTTCTGCCTTTTCGGCAAAATCATGTGTGAAAAGATTCAAGTCGGTTGTCGTGAATAATACCTGCTCAGTCTCGTTGATGTATTTCAACAGATCGGCACGGCGCTGCAGGTCGAGCTCTGCCATCACTTCGTCGAGAAGGATGACCGGCCATTCGCCGGTGCGCTCCTTCATCCAGTTGACTTCAGCGAGTTTCAGTGCGAGCAGCGTGGTGCGAACCTGTCCACGCGAGCCGTAGTTGCCGAGGTCGATGTCGTTGGCGAGAAAACGCAGCTCGTCGCGGTGCGGACCGATCGTGGTGACGCCGCGGTTGATCTCTTCGTTGCGTATCTCGCGCAGCCGGTCACGGAATCCGCTTTGGATGTCTTTCAAACTCATCCCCGAGCGATCCACAACTGTGCTCATTTTCAAACCCAACTGTCCGTTTGGTTTTGGCAGGGGGTCGAAGGCGGGTTCGTACGAGAGGCGCAGGATCTCGGATCCATGAGTCAGCTCGTGATGGACGCGAGAGGCGAGGCGTTCGATCTGCTGGACCGCTTCGATGCGCCACAGGATGATCTGCGCGCCGAGACGGGTCAACGTCTCATCCCAGACATCGATCTGATCCGGATTCCCGCCGCGTTCCCACAAGGCTTTGAGAAGAGCATTGCGTTGGGTCAGTGCCTGGTTGTAGTCGCTCAGCACGCGCGCATACATTGGCGTGGACTGGGCGAGGGCAAGGTTCAAATAACGGCGTCGATCCTCGGGCACGCCTTCCACGATCTGTGACATCTGCGGGACGAAGATAACAGCGTTGAAATGACCGATCACTTCATTGACAGGTTTCTTCACCCCATCGAGCAGAACTTCCTTGCGCAGGCGTTGACCGTTAACCACGCCCATCGGTTCAAGGATGAGACGTGCTTCAAGGCGATGCTTGCCGTTACCGCGCTGATAATCTGCAACCAGACGGGTGACTGTCAGTGCATTGCTCTTCGCCTCATTAAAGTTGACGATCTGACGGTCGGCATGCGTTTGAAAGGATGTGAACGCGGCAAGGAAATAGATGGCTTCCAGCACGCTGGTCTTGCCTTGTGCATTGCTGCCCGTTAACACCACAACCCGCCGTGGAATGTCCACATCCAGGCGGGTGAAATTACGAAAGTTGGTTAGGGAAAGGTGTTTGAGATACATGTGATGCAAGGGCGGACCTCCCGCCCGGGGCGAGATGACCTCGCCCCTACAGAATAATTTCCAATTCGATCTCATCCCTCAACGGAATATTGTTGTATCCAATCAGCGGGATGTTCGGTTTTCGTTTTCTCGATTCATTCACTGCGCCGCGATAAATGGCGACAATCTCAAAGCCGCGTTTTTGGTAAAAGCCAAGCGCGTTCAAATTATCGTTTGTAGTGATCAAAAAGAGACGGTCGCACTTTCGCGAGCATGCTTCTTCGATGGCTTTGTCAATTAAAGTGGAACCAATTCCCTGTCCTTCACGCAGGCTGTCCAGTGAAGTGACTTCGCACTCGTTACCTTCGATCACGAACGTGAGCAGACCGACCCATTCAGTTCCATCTTCGGCGACAAATCCATCCAATTGTTCGGGGCGATAGACTTTGCCACGAGTGATCATCTCTTCGCCACCCCAATGCTCGATCCAGAATTGGCGCAAGCGGGGCAGATCGGCGGGAGATAGGCGGCGGATGTTCATGGTATTTATATAGCCTGCAAAGACTATTCCAGAGACAATCTATTCTAAAATTCCTGCTCCTCTTCCACTTCCTGCGGCGGCTGCCAGACACGCGTGGCACGATCGGTGAACATGACACCATTCAGGTGGTCGATTTCGTGCTGAAAGATGCGAGCCAGCCATCCCTCGGCTTTGACCTTCATTGGTTTGCCGTG
>CAZKSG010000283.1:0-4174 GCA_964555335.1 uncultured Anaerolinea sp. | reverse complement strand
CAGCACATGGCGAAAGCGTTGTGCGTACTTATCTCGGATCGATGGGTTTTCTTCGAGCAAGCGTGCGGTATACACCAGGATGTCATCAAAGTCCACGGCGTTGCTGGCGATCAGCCGCTTCTGGTATTCGGCATAAACACGCTTCACAACCTCATCGCGGTAAGTCTGTGTGGGGTAATCGTCTGGTCCGATCAGTTCATTCTTTGCGCGTGAGATCGCTCCCAGCACACTCGCAGGGCGATATAGCTTTTCATTGATATTCATCTCGCGGATGACACTTTTGACGATCCGTTCCTGGTCATCGGTGTCGAAGATCACAAAATTCGACTGGATGGGCAGGTTATCTGCTTCACGGCGCAGGATGCGGGCGCAGATCGAGTGGAAGGTGCCGAGCATGATCCCTTCGATGGCCTGGTCCGGCAGGATGCGCTTGACGCGTTCACCCATTTCTTTTGCTGCTTTATTGGTGAACGTGACCGCCAGGATCTGCCACGGGCGGACGCCTTCCACGGCGATAAGGTAGGCAATCCGTTGGGTGAGCACTCGCGTCTTTCCCGAGCCGGGGCCGGCCACCACTAAAACAGGCCCGTTCCCCGCTGTAACAGCTTGCTTTTGTTGAGGGTTGAGTTTATCGAGAAAATCCATGGAGAAAAGAAAGGCGGGTCTTCCGACCCGCCCGAGAGTGTGGGGCTATCCTATAGTTGCGATGTACAGTTCGGGCAGCGTGTCGCTTTGATGGAAATGGTGGTGAAGCAATGCGGACATTCCCTGGTGGTCGGTGCTGCGGGAGCCGGCTCCTGTTTCTTGGTTTTGTTGGCTGCCTTTACGATCAGGAAGATGACGAAGGCAACGATTACGAAATCGATCACCGTGTTCAGGAAAACACCATAATTGATCGTTGGCGCCCCGGCGGCTTGTGCGTCTGCGAGCGATGCGTACGCCTGTCCATTCAGTGAAATGAACAGGTTGGCAAAATCAACTCCCCCGAGCAATAGCCCGATGGGAGGCATCAGGACATCATTCACAAAGGATGTAACGATCTTGCCAAAAGCGCCGCCGATGATCACGGCCACTGCCAAATCAAGAACATTGCCGCGCACGACGAATTCCTTGAATTCCTTTAACATAGGCTCCTCCATTGCAGAATGAATTGCAAAGTTATTCTACCGTTTGCAAAAGGTGCTGTCAACGAGTAATACACGGAAAGATCTTGTTTTTTGGGCCGAAAATAATTTTAATAATTCATCCTACCCTGGTGTTGTCTAAAACAGTTCTCTAGAACTGTTTTTTAGGATTCGAGTGCCCTACGATTGCCCTACGAAGGCATTACTGTTGACGGTCTTGTGGAATTAGGTATAATTCCGTCTGCTTGGCACTTTAGAACCTTATGTTCTAATACTCCATTTAGTAAAGGAAATACACGGATGCCCGACTTCATTCTTGATGTGCAAGGGCTTGAGACGACGTTTAAGACCCCGGATGGAGTGGTTCACGCAGTAAACGGTGTTTCATTCGGGTTAGGTGAAGGTGAGACGTTAGGTGTGGTGGGGGAAAGTGGATGTGGTAAGAGTGTGACCATGCTCTCAGTCATGGGTTTGATTCCATCGCCTCCAGGAAAAATCGAAGCGGGGAAGGCTATCTTTGCAGGTCAGGATCTCGTCAAAATGTCAAAGGAAGAATTACGCCATGTGCGCGGCGCGCAGATCGCGATGATCTTCCAGGATCCAATGACCTCTTTGAATCCAGTGTTGACCATTGGTAAACAATTGGAAGAACCACTCATGCTCCACGTCGGCATGACCAAGAAACAGGCGCGTGAACGTGCTGCAGAGTTGCTTTCGATGGTGGGAATTCCGAATGCAAAAGATCGTTTGAATGATTACCCTCATCAATATTCCGGTGGCATGCGTCAGCGTGTGATGATCGCAATGGCCTTGTCCTGCAGTCCGCAGATTCTGATTGCTGATGAACCCACGACAGCGTTGGATGTGACCATTCAGGCGCAGATCACAGACCTGGTCAAGCGGTTGCGCGATGAATTGGGTATGGCGATCATCTGGATCACGCATGATCTGGGTGTAGTCGCCGGACTCGCCCAGCGCGTCCTGGTTATGTATGGCGGTTTCATTATTGAAGAGTCGCCAGTCAAAGACCTGTACGTCAATCCGACTCATCCCTATACGATCGGGTTGCTCGGCAGCCTTCCGCGTGTGGATGAAAAAGAACGCACAAAACTATATTCAATCGAAGGACAGCCGCCGGTCCTTTACGAGAAACCCCATGCCTGTCCGTTTGCCCCGCGTTGTAAATGGGCAATGGAGCGCTGTTGGAAGGAAAATCCTCCTCTGATCGAAATCGCTCCTGAACACCGTGCCGCGTGCTGGGTGGATACCAAGACTGGGAGGCCTCGCTAATGAGCACTGATAACACTAAAGACAACGTCCTCCTTCGCGTGGATGATTTGATGATGCATTTCCCGATCCGGCGCGGTGTATTCCAGCGTCAGGTTGGGGCGGTCCGCGCCGTTGATGGCGTCAGCTTTGAAGTGAAACGCGGTGAGACACTCGGGTTGGTGGGGGAATCGGGCTGTGGAAAATCAACAACTGGCAGAACCATTCTTCAATTGTATAAACCCACTGCCGGCGGAGTCACGTTCGATGGCGTGAACCTGGTGACCTTGAAGGGCGAGCAGATGCGTCAGATGCGCCGCAAGATCCAAATGATCTTCCAGGATCCATATGCGAGTTTGAACCCGCGTATGACTGTGGGTCAACTGGTGGGCGAGCCGTTGGCTGTCCATAATGTTGCCACCGGTTCAGAGATCAATCAGCGCGTGGAACATTTGTTGGAACTGGTCAAGTTGAACCCGGCGTTTGCCACCCGTTACCCGCATGAATTTTCCGGTGGACAACGCCAACGCATTGGTGTGGCGCGCGCGCTGGCATTGCAGCCATCGTTTGTCATTTGCGATGAACCCATCTCTGCCCTGGATGTGTCCATCCAGGCGCAGGTGGTGAACCTGCTGGAGGAATTGCAGCAACAGTTCAGTCTTACCTATCTGTTCATCGCTCATGACTTGTCCATGGTTAAGCACATCAGTGACCGCATCGCGGTGATGTACCTGGGTGTGATCGTGGAACTTGCCACCCGCGATGAACTTCATGCCCGGCCGCTTCATCCATATACGCAAGCATTGCTTTCTGCGGTTCCGATCCCCGACCCGATCGCGGACTCGAAACGTGAGCGGATCATCCTTAAGGGCGATGTTCCTTCTCCTGCAAATCCACCATCTGGCTGCCGCTTCCGAACGCGCTGTCCCATTGCAAAAGATGTTTGTGCTGAATCCCGCCCTGAGTTCCGTGAGATAAAACCGGGCCACTTTGTCGCCTGTTTTTTTGCTGAACAATTTTTATAGAAGCAGGAAAATAAAAAATTAAATTTGAAAGGAGGTGGTTGCCTCGGCTTGACTCATGAAAGGCTGATAAGAAACGTTGAGTAAGTATCTGTTAAACCCTTCTAAATATTGTGAGGAGAAGAAATATGCGTAAAATGTTTGCTTTACTGAGCCTGCTGGTTCTCGCCAGCATGGTGTTGGCAGCCTGCGGTGGCGCAGCTCCGGCTACGGAAGCCCCCGCTGCTGCAACGGAAGCCCCTGCCATGACAGAAGCTCCCGCTGCTGCGACAGAAGCTCCTGCTGCTGCTGGTTTCAAATCCAAGGACCCCACAACCTTCGTTGATGCAACGATCGGTGAACCTGAAACATTGGATCCCGCTCTTGCGTACGAAACCGCTGGTGGTGAGATCATCCAGAACGTCTATGAAACTCTGGTTTTCTATGATGGTGCTGCGACTGACAAGTTCGTGCCCATGCTTGCTGAATCCTGGGAAACCTCTGCAGATGGTACAGTCTGGACCTTCAAGATCCGCTCTGGCGTGAAGTTCCATGATGGCGCCGATATGACCCCCAGTGATGTGGCCTACTCCTTCCAGCGCGGTTTGCTCTATGGTGGTACCGCTGGCCCGCAGTGGCTGTTGGCTGAGCCGTTCTTCGGTGTTGGTACCGATGACATCTCCCTGCTCGTCGACCCCGAGGGCAACCTCTATGACGACCAGGCTGGTCTCGCGGCGGCTGATCCTGCTACGTTGAAGGCTGCTTGTGAAAAAGTTCAATCCC
>CAZKSG010000282.1:0-4253 GCA_964555335.1 uncultured Anaerolinea sp. | reverse complement strand
TGCGAGTATTCCTTGTGGCAGCCTGAGCACTCCAGGTGCATCATATAGGATGGCTGGGAGGACTTCGCAAATGAAAGGCTTGTGTTCATCTTAAGATCGGGTCTTGTTTGTTTACCCTGATCAAGGCATTGGCACGAAGGCTTCCACCCGCGCCCACAACTCACGAATATTAATCGGCTTGGACATGTATACATCGCAACCGGCGTTCAATGCCTTTTCCGCATCACCCTTTAAGGCATTGGCAGTCACCGCAATGATCGGCACAGTCTTCAAGGCAAGTTTGCTGCTGGTACGAAGCCGGTGAGCTACTTCATAACCATCGATGTCTGGCAGGTTGATATCGAGCAGGATCAGATCAACATCCTCTGACTCGGCAATACGAACGCCTTCCAGACCATTCTTGGCCTTAAGCAGACGATACCCACGGGGTTCCAAAGCGCGTTGTACAAGCGTCATATTATCTGGATTGTCTTCGATATAAAGAACCGTATGTGTCATAAATCATTTCCTTGTGCTGCGCTGCTTAATAAAGCAGAGACCTTCTCCAAAAGCTCGAAGATATTGATCGGCTTGGACATATATATATCACAACCTGCATCCAGCGCTCTTTCGGCATCGCCTCTCATCGCGTTGGCTGTCAGGACGATGATCGGTGCATTCGCAACACTGTCTTTTGCGCTTGAACGCAGGCGCTGGGCCACCTCATAGCCGTCAATATCTGGCAGGTTGATATCGAGCAGGATCAAATCGATATCCTGGCTCTCTGCCACTGCCAATCCCTCGAGTCCGGTTCGAGCTTCGACCAGATTATAGCCGCCAGATTGAATGACTCGCCGGACAAGCATCATGTTGTCTGGGTTGTCTTCGATGTAAAGAATATTACCAGACATATCATGCTCCAGACTCTGTACCTTTGTCCTCGATCACCTGAACTACCTGATCTACAAACTTGCGGGCTGGCAATGATCCTTTTTGATATACAGCCTGAATATGCCCGTTCAGTCGCTTGCGTTCATCAGGTGTGATATCTTTTGCGCTCACCACAACCACGGGAATATGTTTGGTGCGCGGGTCGAGCTTGAGTTCTTCGACGAGCCCAAAGCCATCGATGCCCGGCATGGTCAGATCGGAAACGATCAGGTCGGGCAGTTTTTGGCGTGCCATGGTAAGCCCTTCCCAGCCATCCTTGGCATGATAGACACGATACGCTTTATACCCTTCCAGCAAACGACGGATCAATAGCGCATCATCTGAATTATCGTCGATCAATAACACAGTTGTTGCCTTTTCGTCCAGATTTTCGAGAGCGGCTTGCAGGCCTTCGCGCGGCGCAGCGGATTGATCCTTGCTAAGATGGACATCCACAGCCCATTGATCGCCAAGGACATGCTTCTCAACGGGGAATGTATGACCGGTGCAGTTGACGACAACCCGCTCGTCATCCTTGATGACGCCATTCGCCCGCATCTTTTCCAAGCCGGCAAAGGCCACCGCTGTCGCAGGCTCCACGGCTGTTCCCTCGCTTTTGGCAAGGGACCGCATGGCGGCAAACGCTTCTGCGTCTGTGACTGACTCCATGATGCCGCCGTACTGCTGAGCGAGTTTCCACAGGTATGTGTAGGCTTTGCCTGGGTCGCCCGTGGACAAAATAATGATGCGCGTGTCAGGGATGATCGGTTCGGCAACATCCTTTCCTGCTTTAAAGGCGGTTACCATTGGTGCGCAACCTTCTGCCTGGATGATGGCCATCTTGGGAACCTTATTGATCAGACCCATATTGAAGAGTTCTTTGAAGCCTTGATACACGCCCAATGGACCCAATCCACCGCTGACAGCCTGGATATACCAATCGGGTACTTCCCAGTTCATCTGTTCGATAATCTCGTAGGCGATGGTCTTCATTGATTCACGTGCGGGCACCGAACTTGCTCCGCGGTCGTAATGCAAGTGACGGCGTTGTGCGAATTGCGCGGCAATCTGTTTGGTCTGGTCGTAGTTGCCGCTGACGCGAATGACTTCTGCACCGAACAGTGCGGCTTCACGCAACTTCTCTTGCGGCACAAGACTGGTCATGAACACCCAGAGTTTAATTCCTGCGCGTGCACAGGCTGCTGCATAGGCCACTGCCGCATTCCCTGTAGACGCGATCACGGCTTCGCGGACTCCGTTTTCATTCATCGCTGCGACAGCTCCGGCCGCCTGACGATCTTTGAAGGAGGAGGTTGGGCCGTAGCGTTCATCTTTTATGTAAACGGAATGTAGCCCGAGCCCGGGTCCGAAGCGCTGGGAAAGCCAGAGGGGTGTTCCGCCGGCGGGGTAGAGATCCAGGGCGCCGGGATTGCTGAGCGGCAGGACATCCTGATATCGCCACATATTCGATGGGCGGTTGGGGAGTCCACGCAGGATCTCGCGCTTGAAGAATTCGTAATCGTAGCGCGCTTCCATCCATTGCGATTCGCATTTTTCACAGACCGCAGGAACGAACGGTTTGTACGGCTGTTGATGACCGCAAATATTGCATTCGAGGTGTTTCGGTGTTGCCATACTTACCTTGCCTGTTTCTCGATCACTTCGGTGATGCGGGCTTCGAGGGGAAGTTCAACAAAGAAAGTGGAACCTTCACCGTTGACACCTGTTGATTCTGCCCACAGTTTACCACCATGCATTTCCACAAGACGACGGCTGATCGGAAGACCAAGTCCTGTGCCGCCGACCTTGCGCGTGGTGGATGTATCCACTTGCGTGAATTCCTGGAAGACCGATTCAAGTTTGTCAGGCGGGATGCCGATGCCGGTATCTTTGACGGAGATCAAAACTCTTGCGCCTTCCATCGGAACAACCTTGACTGCGACCTTACCTTTCTCTGTAAACTTGATGGAGTTATTAACAAGGTTGATCATTACCTGTCGAAGGCGGGTGCGGTCGGCATACACTTCGGTTTCCTGATCGGAAATTTCGTCGATAAAGAGCGATATATTCTTTTCACTGGCGAGCGTGGATGTAATGCTGGTGACATCTTCCAACACTTCGTAAATTCGGAATTTCTCGGGGTTCAGGTTCATGCGCCCCGCTTCGATCTTGGCCATATCCAATACATCGTTGATAAGGTGCAGCAGGTGCTGTCCGTTCTTCTGGATGAGGCGCAGGTCGTTATTCATGTAGTCAGTGAGTGGACCATCCAACTCTTCGAGCATAACATCGGCAAAGCCCAGGATGGAGTTAAGCGGTGTGCGCAACTCGTGTGACATGTTGGCCAGGAAGGCGGATTTGATGCGGTCCAATTCCTGCAGCTCGAAGGCACGCTTTTGCAGTTCTTCCGTCAGGCGCAGCGTTTCTAGATGAAGGCTGGCTTGTTTGGCAATGGCATTTGCCGTTTCAAGTGCATCCGGGTTCACGTTTTTCAAACCGGACACTTTCAGGTGACCGATCGATTCACCGCGCACGATCAAAGGTTCCTCGATCACTACATCGCGGACACTGAATTCATCCGCAAGCGGTGCGACCTTGATCGTATCGTAGGCATATGCCAGCGCTTCGCCTTCGTGCCGTTCTGTATAGGTTTTCCAGTTTTCGCGCGTCAGTTGGCGTGTGGCATCTTCTGCTTCGGCACGGGCACGGGCGGCATCAGCGAGCAGGCGGATGTTTTCCACCTGCTGCGCGATCTGCTTTGTAACCTGGTCCATCATGTTGATGTCCGACTCGGTGAGCGGGCGAGTGGGATCGGGCTGGACCAAGAGAGTCCCGACCTGCTCATCCATAACGGAGACAGTCTTCTGTATCCCTTGTTCCGGTGTTATGGTTTCAGTGTACGGTGCAACTCCGGCTTGATCGTATACATACCCGATTCGCTCGCTCTGATGGATGGCATCCATATAGGATTCCCAGCTTTGATGCATATACTGACGGGTCGCCTGCTCGGCTTCTGTTCGAGCGCGCTCCGCCGATTCGATTAATCGCAGGCTTTGGATCTGGAGAGATGCCTGCTGGGCAATCGTATTGGCGAAGTTGATTTCCTCCAGGCTTAAATCCTTTTCCTGGGGCGGTTCGATCTTTACTTCACCGATGGCTTCCCCACCGACAACCAAAGGCAGGTTGATCAATTCTGTAGAGTCGGGTACCAACTCCTTTGGGTCTCGAACGGGTTTGATCTCATCCTGGGTAAAGGCGAATCCGATCCGCTCTTTTTCGTACAGCAATGGCACCGACCGGACAAGCCCAACCGACTCGGGAATCGACGGCTCAACCACGGTCTC
>CAZKSG010000281.1:0-4294 GCA_964555335.1 uncultured Anaerolinea sp. | reverse complement strand
TTTCCTTGATGTAGGCAGTCACGCACAGTATGCTCCAGAGATGGTCGTCGCTGTAATAGTGCGGACGATCTTCCCGTTCAAGTGAGTCACCTTCGTTGCCTTCCAATGTCAGCGGATTGAACTGGTGCAGCGCCGAGCCATTCTTCTTTTGGAAGGAGAGTAACTGCTTTAGGAATTCCTTTGATCCCTGCGGGTCATTTGCGATCACTCCCAAAATATCCTGAGACGAGTCACGCATGCCGATACCGCGCGCCCCAAGTCCCAACTGGTAATAGGAAAGGTAGCGCGACCACTGTCGCGTGGTATGGCACTGATGCGGATTATGGACATTGACCGTGCTGTTGAACGCTGCATCTGGTGTTTCCACTTGCAGGACATTGAGATAATTATCCCAATATTTTTTCATTGCATAGAGTGCATCGTCAATCGATTTAGGATTGCGCCAGGTTTCGATGCTCTTCCTTGCATCTTCAAGCGTATGTTCCTGCCCAAGTTGCGTGATGAGTCGCTTTGTTTCACCGGGCTGCAGTATGCCAAGATGATGCAGAAGGGCGGCGATGTTATCTCCGCGGAAAGCCTGTGTATTCGAGAGTTCTGCGCTTTGAAGGCTGATAGGATTTGCCCACGTGCCATACTCATTGTTGCCAAGGAATTTCTTGCGATCCGTCTCGAATGAGGATGCAGGAAGATTGGATGTGAAGTAGTTGACCTTTGTATCGCGGGACATGAACGGATACTGGATCAAAACCGTGAACTCACCATCCTGCACGGCTTTGGATTGCATCGTCTGTGGAATCCAATCCGCGTTGGTGAACTGCTTGAGCGCATCTGGATGGGTGTATTCGAGAATTGGGATGGCGTCTACTTCGATGGGTTGGTCGCTGATGTTGGTGACCTTGATATCGCGCACTTCTACTTCGCACAGCGAAGTATCCGCGCCGGTAGGGACGAAGATCGTCGCTTCGGTGCGGATGCCATACACCTCGCTGATGATGCGCGTGTAGCCAAGACCGACGCGGCATTCGTATTTGTTGTACTCTGTCAGTGTCGGAACAAAGAAAGGAGAAAAGACTTGCGCAACGCCTTTCTTTCCTCTTTCTTCTTTCCTCACTCGCAAATACAGCGTCTCCCCTTTAAAATCGGACGACGGCATCTGCTGGATGTATTTGGTGATGCGGTTGAAGGTTGGGTCTTGTTTGCAGATGAGCGCGCCGCCGGTATGGTCAACGAAGCCGCCGAATTGAAGCGTGCCAATGTAGTTGATCCACTTGGTTGGTGTGCGCGGATTGGTGATCACGTACTCACGATTTGGGTCATCGAAGTAGCCGTAGTTCACAGTTCTCTCACTTTACGATAGCTTTTACTTTTACAGTTGAACCTTTGGCTGCCAGCGGGACAATGTTTCCATCAACTGGCTTGCCATCCACTTCCAATGAAACAGCATTGCCATTGCCCTGTCGTTCCACGCTGATCTCATAGGTCGCGCCGCGGAATTGACGTGCCGCCGTGAAGCCTTTCCACTCACTGGGGAAGACCGGTTTGATCTGCAATCCATCGAGGGTCGGTTGAATGCCGAGGATAGACTGGGTGATGGCGGCATAATTCCATGCGGCGGTGCCGGAGAGCCACGAGTTCTTGGCTTCGCCGTGGGTAGGAGCGTCCTTGCCAGCGATCATCTGGGCATAGACATAGGGTTCGCATTTATGGAGTTCGCTGATCTCCTCCCGTGCGGAGGGATTGAGACGCTTGTAGTAATCGAATGCTTTATCGCCGCGCCCCACGATAGTCTCCGCGATCATGATCCACGGGTTGGTGTGGCAGAAGATTCCGGCATTCTCTTTGTATCCGGGTGGGTAGGAGGAGATTTCGCCGAGGTGCAGGTAATACTGGCTGAAGGCGGGCTGCTGCAGCACAATGCCATGCGGCGTGGCGAGATGTTCGCCAACCGAGTCGAGCGCTTTGACCGCGTTGCCATTTTCCACGCCGAGACCAGCCATGACGCAGATGCCCTGTGGTTCGATGAAGATCTTGCCTTCGGTGTTTTCCTTCGAGCCCAGCACATGACCGTAATCATCATATGCGCGGCGGAACCATTCACCGTCCCAGCCTGCTTTCCAGACGGTCTTTTCCATTTCAGCGGCGGAGGTGGTTAATTTTTCTGCGTATTCGGTTTCGCCGCGATGGTTCGCGAGTCCGAGCATTTCATTGCACGCCAGCACGAACAGACCGGCGATGAATACACTCTCCGCGACTCTGCCTTCCTTGTTCGTTGTTGTCTGGAAGGATTGACCGGGTGTATCGGAGAAGCAGTTCAAGTTGAGACAGTCGTTCCAGTCCGCGCGACCGATGAGGGGCAGGTCGTTCGGTCCAAGGCGGTCGAGGGTGTATTGGATGGAGCGCTGCAGGTGTTCGTAGAGCGGGGATTCAGAGCCCGCTTCGTTCTCGTACTGGACGCGTTCATCCAAAATTGACCAGTCGCCGGTCTCTTTGATGTAGGCAGAGACACCGAGCACCAGCCATGCCGGGTCATCGTTAAAGCCGGAGCCGACATCGTTGTTACCGCGCTTGGTCAGCGGCTGATATTGGTGGAAGGCGCCGCCGTTCTTGAGCTGGGTCGCTGCCAGATCGAGAATCCGTTCGCGGGCGCGTTCAGGGATCATGTGGACGAAGCCAAGCAAGTCCTGATTCGAATCGCGGAAGCCCATGCCGCGTCCGATGCCGCTTTCGAAGTAGGAAGCGGAGCGGCTCATATTGAACGTGATCATGCACTGGTAGGCGTTCCAGATGTTGACCATGCGGTTGGTGTGTTCGTCGGGCGTGGTCACTTGCAGTTTACCGAGCAGCATTGTCCAGTAATCGCACAGGTCGGCGAAGGCTTTTTCTGCGTTTTCATGTTTGAGATATTTTTCGAGCGCGGCTTTGGCACGCTTCTTGTTGATGATCTGCGTTCCGGGCGGATCAAACTTCTCGTCTTTGGGATTCTCGACATAGCCGAGAATGAAAATGATCTGCTTCGACTCACCAGCCTTCAAATTGATTTTGACGTGATGCGAACCGATCGGCTGCCAGCCATGCGCTTCGGTGTTGCAGGATCTTCCGCGTGCCACAACTTGCGGTTCATTCCAGCCTTTGTAAGCGCCGAGGAAATCTTCGCGGATGGTATCGAAGCCTGCCAGTGTTTCGGAGCAGGCAAAGTAGGCGTAGTGGTCGCGACGTTCGCGGTATTCGGTCTTATGGTAGATGATTTCGTCCACGATTTCCATTTGTCCAATGGAGTAGTTGCGCTGGAAGTTGGTGGCGTCATCGTTGGCGTCCCACAGACAAAACTCGATGGCGGAGAACAGGCTCAGGTCGGAGTCTGAACCGCTGTCGTTGGTCAGGGTCACCTGCCAGATCTCGAGAGATTCTCCAAGCGGCACAAAGTAGCGGGCGGAGGATTTAATCCCATTGAGTTTGGATGTGATGACCGTGTAGCCCATGCCGTGGCGGCATTCGTATTCGTCGAGTTTGAGGCGTGTGGGCATCCACGAAGGCGACCAGTAGTTGCCGGTGGCGTTGTCGCGCAGGTAGAGATAGCGCCCGCCCATGTCGAGCGGGGAGTTGTTGTAGCGATAGCGCGTCAGGCGGCGCAGAC
Organism: uncultured Anaerolinea sp.; assembly: GCA_964555335.1. Classification (GTDB taxonomy): domain Bacteria; phylum Chloroflexota; class Anaerolineae; order Anaerolineales; family Villigracilaceae; genus Defluviilinea. The sequence continues at coordinate 660 of CAZKSG010000281.1, read as the reverse complement.
GGGCATCCTTGTAAAAGGAGTAGCCGCCAGCGGTGTTCGAGATGAGACCGAAGTAGGCTTCGCTGCCGAGGTAGTTGATCCAGGGCAGGGGAGTGTCTGGCTGGGTGATAACGTATTCGCGGGCGGTGTCGTCGAAGTAACCAAATTTCATGAATAATTCCAATCCGTAGGGGCACGATATATCGTGCCCCTACTACATTTATTTTATGGCAGCCAATTCTTTATCGATCTTCGCAAGGGTTTCCTTGGTGACGTGCGTGGGGTGGTTGGCAGAGATCTGTTCGAGGGTCATGTCCACCGCGCCAGCCATATCAGCCATGAGCAGGAAGCCGCCCGCGTATTTGGAGACAACGGCGCGACCATCGGGATCGTCGAGCAGGGTCTGGACGGTGAGCCCGGTGTGGAGACGGGAAGCGCGCGGCTCAGGTTCGAGCATGACCAACCCTCCCACACGAATATCGCGGCTGGACGAACCGACAAAGATCTCGAACTCGCCTGCTTCGGTGCTCCACGCATTGCGCGCGGCATCGAAATACCAGAAGGCTTCGCGGTCGAGTGTGAACGTGACGGTCTTGGTCTGCTTCGGCTTGAGTTCGACCTTCGCAAAGGCTTTGAGTTCCTTCTCGGGGCGGGCGAACGTGGATTTGACATCGCGCACGT
>CAZKSG010000280.1:0-4308 GCA_964555335.1 uncultured Anaerolinea sp. | reverse complement strand
CCCCCGATGAAGGAGCGTGCGGGATGATCTCAGCCATTATCCTTGCTGCAGGTGAATCCAAAAGGATGGGACAGCCTAAAATGGTATTACCTTGGGGTGAGACAACTGTACTAGGACAGGTCATTTCCACATTTCGCGTAGCGGGTATCGATGAGATTGTCGTTGTCACAGGAGGGGCACGCGAACAAGTGGAAAAGATCGCTAACCAAAATGGGGTGCGGAGTGTCTATAATGCGGAATACATCAATGGAGGAATGCTTACATCGCTGCACCATGGTCTTGAGGCACAGACTCCTCAGGTGCGGGCAACACTGATCGGACTCGGTGACCAGCCACAAATCCAGGTTGGGACCGTGCAATTGATCTGTAAAATATATGAAGAGAAGAAGTCCACATTGATCGTGCCAAGCTATCAAATGAGACGCGGCCATCCGTGGCTGGTGGATCGTTCTTTGTGGAGCGAACTGCTGGCGATGAGTCCAATGCAATCGCCGCGGGATTTTCTCCATCGGCATGCGGGAGACATTCTGTATGCGAATGTCTCGACACCCAGTATTCTGGCGGATCTGGACACATTGGAAGATTATCGAAAGGCGCGTCCATAACTTGTGATAGACTCGCCCATTAAAAAATATCGGAGAACATGAATCGATACCATGCTGTATAAGATCATTACTTTCATCGTGAAATTCGGGACCAGCATTTTATGCAAAATCGACGCGCCCGATCTGCATAAACTTCCCATGCGCGGACCTTTGATCGTTTATTCGAACCATACCGGCCAGATTGAAGTGGCTGTATTTTTCGGACATCTGCAACCCCGCCCGATCACAGGATGGGCCAAAGTGGAATCCTGGGATAATGCTTTTCTGAACTGGTTGTTCAATATTTGGGGGCTGATCCCGGTGCGCCGCGGCGAGGGAGATACATCCGCGTTGCGCAAGGCTTTGGAAGCCCTTAAGCAAGGCTATCTTTTTGGAATTGCCCCAGAGGGCACGCGGAACATCACTGGACGACTGAAACGGGCACATCCGGGGGCTGTGATGCTGGCGACTCGTGCTGGGGTACCACTTCAGCCCCTTGTCCACTGGGGAGGCGAAAACTTCCTGAAGAACCTGAGGCACTTGAAACGGACGGAATTTCACATTCGAGTCGGAGAACCGTTCTGCCTGGATGTGGAGGGCGTACGCATCACGAAGGAGATTCGTCAACAGATCGTGGATGAAATGATGTATCGTCTTGCAGAACTACTCCCTCAGGAATACCGTGGAGAATACGAAGAGGTTACAAACTACGAGAAAAAATATACAAAAGATTGTACAATAATGTCAGACAACCTTGCATAATTGTTATGTGATAATCATAAAACGCTTTGCTGAGCAAGGGTTGCTTCTGTAGAATCCAGGTACGATCGCGATCGGAGTATGGCATGAAAAAGTCAAAGTTATTTCTCAGCTTGCTTTTGGCGGGAATCTTGGCATTTATACAGGCGTCCTCGGTATTTGCGGCCCCAAGCCTGAACGATCACCAAGCGATCACAGGGACGGTCCAACAGATCACCCTTGAAACTGATCCCAGCACGATTGTGACAACAGTGATCATTACCGTTATGGATGAAAAAGGCAAAACCCTGACTGTTCGTATCAGCCTTGAAACAGCAATAGAACTGGGGCTTGTAACGCTTAATGGGGATGGGAGCCCGATCATTAACCAGCTTGCTCTGGGACAAATCATTGAAATAGATTCGTCCACCGTAATTTCCAGCGAGAAGCAAAATCCAGTAGGAAGTGCCCTCTCGACGTTCTTCTCTGACATCGATGGATTGGATTACTCTGTGATCATGGATGCCCACAGCACAGGGAATGGATTTGGGGTGATCGCTCAAGTCCTTTGGTTGACGAGGAAACTTGAAGGAGATGTGTCGGTATTCCTTGCACTCTTGGATGCAAAGAAGAACAACGATTTCAGCAGTTTTGTTCTTGAAGATGGTTCCACTCCCATCAGTTGGGGACAACTGAAAAAGGCTATTATGAATGGTGACAAGAAGGGCAACCTTGGGGTCATTATGTCCAATAAAGGTCATGACAACCATGGTAATGGCAGCGGTAATGGAAATAACAATAAGGACAAGAACAAAGATAAGGGGAATAACGGAAACGGCAATGGGAAGAAGCCGTAGAAAATAGAGTCGACGGGCAGGTTTTCGAACCTGCCCGTTTTTTGTTTCCTGAGAATAATTTACTTCAATCTATAAAAATAGGGATTGGTCTTACGCAGTTCAAAACCCATCGACAAATATAATTGATTGGCCGCCTCGCGCTGTGGGTTGGATGTAAGCGAGACTCCATTTGCACCTGCTTCGCGTGCGAGGTCAATGGCATGGCGGACGAGCGCTTCGCCAATCCCCATACGTCGCATCTTTTCGTCTACAACCACATCTTCGACGATAGACCGAAGTCCGGTGGGGACTTGATAGACCGTCAGGCTGAGAACACCGGTAATCTCACCCTTTTCATCAGGATGGCGTGCAATCAAAAGGGTCGCCCCCTGTCTGTTCAGGAGTACACCCAATTCTTCTCGCGTCGGAGGGACTTTGTGCTTGCCCATCTGCGGAATCAGATGTTGCAGGGCCTTGTATAGTTCTTCCGTAGGCTCGGAAATTTTTTCAATATACATACACTAGGCAGGCTTTGCTGTCCCGATCTTGGGAAAGAAACTAAGCAGCGCGTAATAAGCCACATAAACGAATGAAGCCCATGGTACCCATTCAGGCACATCCGGATACTGCAACAATCCCCAGACACCGACTACGCCATACAGATACGTAAAACCGAGGGTCAACCGGCGCAGACGTGTATTTCGGCTTGGATATAGATATTTCACTGGAACAAAAATCAAAATGTTACAGATAACCAGTGCTGCAAAATTGATCCACGGATTCAGCCCCAACAGCATCATGTAGATCACCAGGAAATTCCACACGGAAGGAAACCCCTTGAAGAAATAGGACTGGTCATCCGTTTTTGCGTCCGTTTGTGAAAATTGGTAGGCTGACGTGAGCAGAATAGAGAAAGCAGCCGCCATTTCAAACCCAGCCGGCATCAGGTTCGGCACCTTGATCAAAATGAATGCCGCGACCACCACATAGTTCAGGTAGTCGATGATGTTGTCCATCAAACCACCGTCCACCCCTCTGGCATACATTTTTACATTGAACCAGCGCGCCAGCATGCCATCGAATCCATCCACAAACATGGCGATGATGATGTATACGATCATCAGCCGCCAATTCTCTTCGAGTATCGCGAGCAAAGTCAGAAATCCCCAAACTGCACCAGTCGCTGTGAAAAGATGAACGCCCCACGCAAGCATTTTCTTGACAAATAGAGGAAGTTTCTCAAACAAATTTCACCTCAATGATTTACCACATCATGTGCGGTACTTTGTGAACGTTGAGGGTATTATAACGGGAAACAAAAGGCGCGACGCTCATCACGTCACGCCTTTCAAATCTATCCAGTGGAGTGCTATGCCTGTTTTTTCCTCAAGCCTACCTTCACGTTTTCGCCATCGAACCCATCCTCAACAGCGGATGCGTCGGCCGGCGGACCGGCAAATACAAGACTTGCCGCGAGGGTTTCAGCGGTGATGTACTCCTTATGCGCCTCCACAGCGGACCTCAGCCCGGCAGAGGCTTCGACGAACAACTCGATGCGATCGGCCACATCCAGGTCTGCGCTCTTGCGCAGGTCTTGCACGCGGCGAACGAACTCACGGGCGAGTCCTTCCTGCACGAGTTCAGGAGTCAACTCAGTGACCAGAGCAGCCACGTACGCGCCATCTTCTGCCACAGCAAAGCCTTCTTTCGCCTGTGCCTTCACTTCCACTTCTTCAGGCAGCACATCGAACGCTTCACCGTTGGCTTCCACATGCAGCGGCTTTCCTTCCAACAGCGGGCGTGCAGCTTCTTCGGCGTTCATAGCAAGGATTGCCTTCTGGATCGCCGGGAATTTATTGCCATACTTTTGTCCCAATTGCTTGGGCAGAGGTTTCACCGTATGCGAAAGTGCTTCCGTAGACGCATCCAGCAAGCGGACATGCTTGACGTTCAATTCATCGGTAAACAGGTCAGCATAGGTTTCAACGGCTTTGCGTTCCACAGGGTTTCCCAGCGAGAATGCCACTTCTGCCAATGGTTGACGCACCTTGCGATTCGCCTTTTGACGGGCAGAATGTCCAAGCGAGACGAGACGCATGACCAGAGCCATATCGCGGTTCAACGACTCATCGATCATCTCGGGCAGCACT
>CAZKSG010000279.1:0-4382 GCA_964555335.1 uncultured Anaerolinea sp. | reverse complement strand
CGATGACCTGCCGATTACGAATCGGCTGCACTGCCAACTGTGCTACGGTGGCTTATTTACTTTAGCGGCGGGGATTATAAAGGAAACTACACAAACTCGCAAGTTTATCGTGTATGTCATTGCGAGCCGTTCTTCAGCGAAGCAATCTCCATTAAAACGGCTATACTCATCGATAAGAATGATCCATTTAGGAGGAGAAAGTCCCCACAATCTGGGGATTGCTTCGTCGGGCTGTGCCCTCCTCGCAATGACATGAATACGCAAGGTTTTTGCCTTACACCACGTCATAACCACGGTGACCCACTATGCTGCGAATTGCAATGATCTCCTATCACACCTGCCCGCTGGCGACGCTCGGCGGCAAGGATACCGGCGGAATGAACGTCTACGTCCGCGAACTGACGCGTCAACTTGGAACAATGGGCATCCATGTGGATGTCTTCACCCGCTCACAGGATGACCACGTTCCGCATGTGCTGCACGAACTCGGCTACGGCAACCGCGTGGTGCACGTGCCCGCGGGACCGGAACACCCCATCCCCAAGCAGGAACTGGCGGACTACATCCCGCAATTTGTGGAGGGCATCAAGGCGTTTGCCTGCGAAAAAGGCATCCGCTACGACGTGATCCACAGCCATTACTGGATGTCTGGTATTGCCGCCGAGTCCCTTTCAGACGCCTGGGGCGGGACGCCGATCCTGCACATGTACCACACCCTTGGGGAGATGAAGAACCGCATCGCGCGCACCGAGGCAGAGCGTGAGGGCGGGTATCGCATCAACGGCGAGAAGCAGGTGCTCCGGCGTGCAGACCGCGTGGTGGCGGCCACGATCGCCGAGGTGACGCAGCTCCGCTTTCTATATAAAGCGCCCGCCAACAAAATGGTCGTCATCCCGCCGGGTGTGGATGTGAGTCACTTCTATCCCATCCCGGCAGATGAGGCGAAGATGTACGTGGGCTTGAAGCCCGGAGACCGCATGGTGCTGTTCGTGGGGCGCATCGAACCGCTCAAAGGCGTGGACACGTTGATCCAGGCGATGTCGTGCCTGCATTTAAAGGAGGAACATCCGGTGCACCTTGCCATCATCGGCGGCGACCCGGGCGCCAGCCCCAAAGAGATGAGCGCTGAGATGGCTCGCCTGCAAAAATTATGCGACGATCTCTGTCTGGGGCAGATGGTCGTCTTCCTCGGCAAGCGCGACCAGGACAAACTGCCCTATTATTATTCTGCGGCTGAACTGCTGGTGATGCCGTCCCATTACGAGTCGTTCGGCATGGTGGCGCTCGAAGCCATGGCCTGCGGCACACCGGTCATTGCCTCAGAGGTGGGCGGGCTGGCCTACCTGGTGCGCGATGGCGAAACAGGCTTCACCATCCCCGACCAGGAGCCGGAGACGCTGTGCGAGAAGATCTCCTGGTTGTTGAACGATCATGAGTTACACGCGAAGATGAGCCAGCGTGCCGTGGAGTACGCGCAAGATTATGCCTGGGAAAAGATCGCCAGCCAGGTGATGAATGTGTATTACGAGTTGTTGAGGCGGGAGAAATAATAAATAATACATGTCGTTGCGAGACGCCGATTTTGTTCTTTGGCGGCGAAGCAATCCCCAAATTGCGGGGACTTTCTCCTCTTAAGGAATAGATCTTCCCTAAAAGGAAAATCTTTTTAACGGGAGATTGCTTCGGGTTTCGCCCTCGCAATGACATGCAATTTCCTATTTCTTCTATTTCCCCTTTGCCAGTTGTTCCTTCACGCGGAACTCGGTGATCTTTCCGATCAGTTCATAGGGGATGGGTTGATCCAACGGGAATTGGACCGAGCCTTTTGCGCCCTTGTATTGTGACAATTCCTTTTTGAACTTCTCGATGCCGCTCGGTGTGGGATAAAACCCGATATGTTTTTCGAAGGCGGCAAAATGGACAAGGTTCTTGCTGTTCATCGTGAACGTCGGCATGCCATAGCCGATCTTCTCCAGCGAATCGGGGGCGGCTTTCTTTATGATCTTCCTGATCTTTTGTAAAACAGACTGAACGTCTTTTGGGAAATTGGCAATGTATTCGTCGATGGTGGTGGGGGATGTTTGAGTGGCTTTCATGGGTGCGCTCCTTCCAGGGGTTGTGTTCCAGCGATGACCAGTCCGTCGCCGCGCAACTGGGATAATTTATCCGAATTGTTCGTCAACAGCGTAATGGACTTGACTTGTAACTCGCGCAGGATCTCGGCTGCACGCACGTAGCTGCGCGCATCGGCTTCATAGCCCAGCCGCACATACGCTTCGCTTTGTGGCACACCTTCATCCTTTAACTTGCGACTCAACAACAACGCCATGTGACCATTATTCTTGCCTTCCTGGTCCATGAAGATGACCACGCCGCTGCCCGCCTCTTCGATCAACTTTTGCGATGCCTCCATTTGTTCGCGGCAATCGCACTCGATGCTGTTGAACACGTGCCCGTGAATGCACTGCGAGTGCACGCGGCACAGGACGTTTTCCTTGTTTGCCACATCTCCCATCACCAGTGCAATGGTTTCCTTCTGCCCATCGTAGTACAGCACCTGGTGATAGGTCCCAAATTTTGTCTTCAACGTTCCTTCGGCGATACGGACGATCATGAACTCTCCTTCTCCTCGGTGGTTTGAAATAATGTGATCTGCATTCCATCCGGGTCCTGCAAACGGACGTTGTAGTCTCCCCACGGCGTCATCACCGGCGGGTGGACCAGGGTTGCCCCGTGGGCGAGCAGTCGCTCCATGGCGGCGTTCAGGTCTGGCACGTGCAGCGCGAAGCGAATGGGTCCGCTGACTCGTTTTTCGGCTTCGATCCCGTCGATGGTCTCTGCCTGCGCTTCATCGAACAACTCCAGTGTCCCTTTGCCCATGTCGAGGATCAGCGCGTGACCTTCTCCATTTTGCCAGAGGGCAGCGGGTTCGAGACCCAGACCCTCACAATAGAATTTGACGAGGCGCTCATAATCGCGGGTGGTCACCGCCACGCGTAATTCGAAGATGGGATTTTGCCTGGGTATCATCGTATAGTATCCGTTTCTAGCCACAGAGTCACAGAGACACTGAGACTGAAAACTACATTTTATGTCACCCTGAGCGGTAGCGAAGGGTCTCGGTTTTGCCTGGAATGAACTAATTTTAGGCAAAGGTATAGAGTCTCCCCGCACCGCAGGTGCGGGGCAGGTCTGGTCGCTTTGCTCCTCACGCCGTCCTGAAGCGGCGTCCCTTCGGGAGAATGACATGTCAATCTATATTTTGCATACACTTCCTGGTATGTCTGTGTTTCAAAGCTTACTGACGCCATTGGTTGGCGCGGATGTTTTTCGCTGCCAGTTCGACCGTTTCCGCGATGCGCCGGGCGCGCGTCTCCGGACGTTTCGCGTTCAGGATCCATTCGAGAATGGCGCGTTTTGCCGAGCGGGGAAATTCATCGAAATGTGTTTTCGCTTCTTGATTGGCAGCGAACGCTTTTTTGAGATCCGTTGGGATTTCCAGTTCTTCCACCGAGTCGAGGGCATTCCAGGTGCCGTTCTGTTTAGAAAGCTCAACCTTTGCCAACCCTGCAGGTTCCATCAACCCGGCTGCAAGAAGTCTTCCCACGCGCGTTTTGTTCAGCTTTGACCAATTGCTGCCGGGCTTGCGCGGCGCCATCCACAACATAGTCCTTTCCTCATCGAGCTTGTTCCCTTTACTGTCGATCCAGCCGAAACAAAGCGCCTCCTCGACCAGGTCTTCATAAGACACATGTGGCTTACCGCTGGCTTTCTTGTACGTAATTGCCCAGACGCCATCTGTGCGGGTATGATGTTCTTTCAACCACTTGCGCCATTCCGCACGGGATTTGGGATGAAATGAATTGGAGGGAGGTTTGACCATGTTGGGAAATTACCTGTAATGCGCCGGCTGTACATATCAATACTGCCAATAAGACATTATTGGCAGTACGGTTTCATTCTCTTCGTTGTTCCAAAAACTATTCCTTCATCCTCACATAAAAGATCAATTGTCCTTCGATATCCTGCGTGCGCATTTCGAACTTGTCTTTGAGCTTGTTCAACATACGCGAGAGCTGCTTGTGTCCGTAGGTGCGCGGGTCGAAGCCGGGGTCCACCTGGTAGATGGCATTGCCCATCACATCGAGGCGGGCCCAGCCATCCTGTCCCACCGCCATTTCGAAGGCCTGTCCCAGCACTGGCATCGGATCGGGTTCTTCCTTTTCCTCCTCCTTGGCCTTCTTGTTCTTGTTGGATTGGGTACGCTTCTGCTGGGCCGCCTTTTTCTCCTCCACCAGGTTTTCGGTGTAGACGAACAGGTCGCAGGCGTTGACGAACGGTTTGGGGGTCTTCTTCTCGCCAATGCCCATGACGAAGATGCC
>CAZKSG010000278.1:0-4385 GCA_964555335.1 uncultured Anaerolinea sp. | reverse complement strand
GAGGAGAAACATGTCTAAAGCATTCAATCTGGTCAGGGAAGAGACCATTCCCGAATTGAAATCTGTAGCAAAGTTATACATCCACAAACGCACGGGAGCACGACTGCTCTCAGTGATCAACGATGATGAGAACAAAGTGTTCAGCATCAACTTTCGCACCACGCCGAAAGACTCCACCGGTGTACCGCATATTCTGGAGCACAGCGTGTTGAACGGTTCAGAGAAATACCCGGTGAAGGAACCGTTCGTGGAACTGCTTAAGGGCTCGCTGGCGACCTTCGTCAACGCGATGACCTTCCCCGATAAGACCTGCTACCCCGTGGCGAGCCAGAACGTACAGGACTTTTACAACCTGATCGACGTTTATATGGACGCAGTCCTTCATCCGCTTCTTCAAAAAGAAACGTTGATGCAGGAAGGCTGGCATTACGAGATCAACGATCCGAATGAGCCGCTCACCTATAAAGGCGTGGTCTTCAACGAAATGAAGGGTGCATATTCTTCGCCCGATGGTGTTCTGGAAACACGTGTCGCTGAATCGCTCTTTCCCAAACACATTTACGGTGTGGATTCGGGCGGCGATCCGCGCAACATTCCCGATCTCACCTACGAAAACTTCAAAGCCTTTTGGGAGACGTATTATCACCCGTCCAATTCGTTCATCTACTTCTACGGAAACGACGACCCTGAAAAGCGTCTCAAACTGATGGAAGGCTATCTCAAGCCGTACAAAAAGAAGAAAGTGAAATCAGTTGTCCCGCTGGCCAAGCCGTTTAAGCGCCCGAAGAAAGTGGAATACCCCTACGATGCCGGCGACGACAAGGACATCGAAAAGAAGAACTATCTCGTGGTCAACTGGAAATTACCCGATACGTCAGACGCAGTGCTCAACTTCAGCTTGCGTATGCTCGGGCATATTTTGATCGGCACGCCCGCCTCCCCACTGCGGAAGGCGCTGATGGATTCGGGTCTCGGTGAAGACCTGGCGGGCCTCGGCATGGAAACACAGCTTCGCCACCTCGTCTTCTCTACGGGTCTCAAAGGCACGCGCAAACGACATGCAAAGAAGATCGAGAAATTGATCTTCGATACATTGGATGCACTGGTACGAGACGGCATTGACCGCGACATGATCGCCGCTTCGATGAATACGTTCGAGTTCCGTCTGCGCGAGAACAATACGGGATCGTACCCGCGCGGCATCGCACTCATGCAGCGTGTGCTGACCACCTGGATCCATGATGAAGACCCGTTCAAGCTGCTTGCCTTCGAGGCTCCGTTGAACGAGATCAAGAACCGATTGACTGCCAACCCGCGTTATTTCGAATCGTTGATCCAGACTCATCTGCTGGAGAATATCCACCGCACGACTCTGCGCCTCACCCCAGACCCTGAGCTGGGTCACCGTTTGGAAGAGGAGGAGAAAGCCCGGCTGGCCAAGGTCCGCGAGTCGCTCGACGAGAGTCAGATCGCAGAACTGGTCGAAACTACAAAGAAGCTCAAACTCAGGCAGGAGACACCCGACTCGGCTGAGACGCTCGAAACCCTCCCGGTTCTCAAGCTCGAAGACCTGGAAAAGACAAGCAAGTCGATCCCCATCGCTGAGCTTGAAATGCAGGATGCCAACGTTCTGTATCACGATCTTTTTACCAACGGCATCGTCTACCTCGATCTCGGCTTCGACCTGCATACCCTGCCCAGGGAATTGCTGCCGCTGGTAGAGATCTTTGGTCGTGTGCTGTTCGAAACCGGAACAGACACGGAAGATTATGTTAAATTCTCACAACGCATCGGGAAGAGCACCGGCGGCGTCCATGCAAGTGCTGTCAGTGTGGCAGCACTCGGTTCGAAAGCAAACGTATTGAAGCTGGTGGTACGCGGCAAAGCGACCATGAATCAGGCAGGCGAACTGCTGAACATCGTCAGGGATGCGTTGCTCCACGCCAAGCTGGACAGCCGCGAACGGCTCAAACAAATGGTGCTGGAGGAAAAAGCGGGCTTGGAATCTGGATTGGTACCGGGCGGCACCGGGTTTGTCAACACAAGATTGCGCGCCCAGTTTGACGAAGCGGGATGGGCGAACGACCAGATGAGAGGCATTGCCTATCTGTTCGCGCTGCGTGAACTTGCGAATGACATCGACAAAAAGTGGAAATCGGTGCTGAAGAAACTCGAGACGGTCCGCGAACTACTGATTAACCGAAAAGCGTTGATCTGCAACGTGACTCTCGACGCAGACAACTGGAAAACATTCCAACCGCAGCTCGATTCGTTCCTCTCCGCGCTGCCGAGCCGGGAACCCAAATTGTTCAGCTACAACTTCCAGCCTTCACCGAAGAAGGAAGGACTGACCATCCCTGCCCAGGTCAACTATGTGGGCAAGGGCGCAAACCTGTACGAATTTGGATATCAACAGGATGGCTCGGCAGAAGTCATTATGGGATATCTGCGCATGACGCATCTCTGGGAAAAAATCCGCGTGCAGGGCGGTGCATACGGCGCCCATGTGGTCTTCGACGACCGTTCCGGTGTGTTGACCTTCCTCTCCTACCGCGACCCGAACATCACATCGACAATCGACAGCTACGACAAAGCCGCTGACTTCCTGAAGAACATCGACTCTTCCCGTCTCAGTGACAATGAACTCACCAAGGCCATCATCGCCGCCATCGGCGACCTGGATGCCTATCAACTCCCCGATGCGAAGGGATACACATCCATGATGCGCCATCTCACCGGCCGCACCGAGGAAATGCGACAAAAGACACGCGACCAGGTGCTTTCCACGAACGGTGAAGATTTCATCGCATTCGGCGAAGTGCTGGAAAAAGTAGCGCAGTCGAACGCAGTTGCCGTGATGGGTTCGCAGCATGCAATCGAGTCAGCCAATGTCGGGTTGGAAGTGACGAAGGTGTTGTAGACCCTCTCCCTGAAAGAGAGGATTGGAGAATACATGAACATCACACTCAAGATCAATGGCATCGAACATACGATTGACGTTGCCCCATCTTTAACCCTCCTCGCTGCCATACGCGGACTTGGATTCTTCGGCATCAAGTTCGGCGATGAGCAGGGACTTTCAGGTGCAGACACGGTCCTGCTGGACGGCAGGCCGGTCAACGCCGGGTCGCTGCTTGCCGCTCAGGCGGAGAGACATAGCATCGTCACCATCGAAGCGTTGGGAGAACACCCTGAGCAAGGCTGGCGCAAGACCGAAGGACTGCATCCGCTGCAGCAGGCATTCGTCGAGTCGGGTGCGATCCAGTGTGGATACTGTACGCCAGCGCAGATCCTTGCGGCAAAGGCATTGCTGGATGCGAATCCAAATCCCAGCGAAGACCAGGTGCGCGAAGCGATCGCGGGAGTCTTATGCCGCTGCACTGGCTATCTCAAACCGGTGCAGGCAGTCTTGAAAGGCGCGGCGGTGATGCGCGGCGATACAGACGTCAGCGGACAATTGACGCCCGGCGGTGATCCATTTACCTTCCCTGCCCCATCAGGGGATTCAAATCTCGGCTTGCCTGCTCCATCACTGGTTTCAACGAACGTTCTGCCCAAGGTGGTTGTCACACCACAGACAGAAACGTACCAAACCGTTGGCAAGCCTGAAAAGAAAGTAGACGCGATCAAGTTGGTGCAAGGCAAACCTGCCTTCACCGCAGATATCGACATGCGCGGCATGTTATATGCACGCGTGTTGCGAAGTCCACATGCACATGCGCGCATCAAACATATCGATGCGACCAAAGCTCGAGAATTGAAGGGCGTTGCTGCCGTGCTCACCTGGCAGGATATTCCACGTGTCGTCTATTCCACTGCCGGGCAATCCGACCCGATCCCCGGCCCGCTGGATTCGTTCTCACTGGATAACAAAGTGCGCTTCGTTGGAGACCGGGTGGCGATGGTTGCCGCCGAGACACCTGAAATCGCAGAAAAGGCGCTGTCACTCATTGAAGTCGATTATGAAGTGCTCCCCACGATTTTGGATTCACGCGAATCCATGAAACCCGAAGCGATCAAGATCCACGATGAGCCGGAATACGTGAACTTTGCTGATTCCAACGCGGACAAGAATCTCGCCGCCCACATCCGAATCGATATCGGCAATGTCGAAAAAGGATTTGCCGAAGCGGATGAGATCTTCGAAGCAGAATATGAAGTACCCAAAGTGCAGCAGGCTCACATCGAGCCGCACGTCTGCGTTACCTACTGGGATGAAGACGACCGTCTCGTCATCCGCACTTCGACACAGGTGCCGTTCCATGTGCGCAGAATGCTGGCACCGGTGCTCGGGCTTCCGGTCAAGCGCATCCGCGTCATCAAGCCGCGTATCGGCGGCGGGTTCGGCGGCAAGCAGGAAGTGCTGATGGAAGATGTCCCGGCGC
>CAZKSG010000277.1:0-4433 GCA_964555335.1 uncultured Anaerolinea sp. | reverse complement strand
GATCGCCAGCCCCGAAGATTATGACATCACGCCTAAGGCGATTGAGATCGCTCAAAACATTGCGAAGGAAACTGGCAGTAAACTAACCTTCATCCGTGACCCGCACGAAGCGGTCAAGGGTGCGTACGTGATTTACACTGACACCTGGACCAGTATGGGACAGGAGGAAGAGACTGCCAAGCGCGAGAAGGTCTTCCCGCCGTATCAGGTTAATGCACAGTTGGTCAGTGAAGCCGATAAGGACGTGATCGTCATGCACTGTCTGCCCGCCCATCGCAACCACGAGTTGACCGATGATGTGGCCGATGGTCCGCATTCGGTGATCTTCCCGCAGGCCCATAATCGTCTGCACGCGCAGAAGGCTGTCCTGGCGCGATTGCTTGGCGTAGCCTAAAAAGATTAAACACAAAGGTCACGAAGTACACAAAGTTTTTTCCTTCGTGGCCGTTGTCCCGCTCGCCTCTTGCAAATTGGTTGAGCAGCGAGCGGGATTGTGTCCTTCGTGTTTAGGAAATAAAAGGATTTTATGGATACAAAAGATTTTATAGCGATCGAAGAACAGTACGGTGCACACAATTATCATCCGCTCGATGTGGTCATCGAACGCGCGGAGGGTGTGTGGGTCTATGATGTGGATGGGAAGAAATATCTTGACTGTCTCTCTGCGTATTCCGCGGTCAATCAAGGACATGTCCATCCGCAGATTTTGAATGCGCTGCTGGAGCAGGCGAAGAAAGTTACGCTTACGTCGCGTGCATTCCGCAATGACCAGTTGCCGTTGTTGTACAAAGAATTATCCGTGATGACCGGTTACGAAATGTCACTGCCGATGAACAGTGGCGCAGAAGCTGTTGAGACCGCGCTCAAGCTCGCCCGCAAGTGGGCCTATCGAGTCAAAGGTGTGCCGCGGCATCATGCGGAGATCATCACCGCCGCGGGCAACTTCCACGGGCGTACGATCTCCATTGTCAGCTTCTCCACCGAACCTTCCTACCGCGATGACTTCGGCCCGTTCACGCCGGGATTTATCAACGTCCCCTATGGCGATGCAAATGCAATTGAAAAGGCGATCACGCCCAATACGGCCGCAGTGATGCTCGAACCGATCCAGGGCGAGGGCGGAGTCATCATCCCGCCAATTGGATATCTCAAGAAGGTGGCTGAGATCTGCAAGAGGAACAATGTGTTGCTCATGGCAGATGAAATTCAGACGGGTCTCGCTCGTACCGGTAAACTATTTGCCGCCCAGCATGACGATGTCCGCCCGGATGTGACGATCATCGGCAAAGCCCTTGCCGGAGGTTTTTATCCTGTTTCAGCAGTGCTGGCTGACAAGGCTGTTCTCGGACTTTTCCAGCCGGGTGAGCACGGATCCACATTCGGTGGGAATCCGCTTGCAGCCGCGGTGGCACGCGCCGCCTTGAAAGTGATCCGTGATGAAAATCTAGCGGAACGTTCACGTACGTTGGGTGAATATTTTGTCGAGCAACTTACCGAGATTCCCAGTCCGCACGTCAAGGAAGTGCGCGGCAAGGGATTGCTGATCGGTGTCGAGTTGAAGCCCGAAGCCGGTGGAGCGCGCCGTTTCTGTGTGGCGTTGCAGGAGAAAGGGATTCTTGCAAAAGAGACTCATGACAATGTCATCCGTTTTGCGCCGCCGCTCGTCATCGATAAGGAAACCATCGATTGGGCGCTGCCGTCCATTCGTGACGTGTTGAATATGAAATAGTATCCAGAGACTTCCGGAGTCGTTAAGACTTCGGAAGTCTTATGTCAACGGAGGTATATCATGAATATTGGAATACCCAGGGAAAGACGACCGTTCGAATTCCGCGTCGGTCTTTCGCCTGCCGGGGTGGAAATTCTGACCCAGCAGGGACATCAAGTCTACGTTGAACACGAAGCGGGTGTTGGCGCGGGGTTTGATGATCGTGAATTCGAGCAGGCCGGTGCGCGCATCGTCTATTCGCCGGAGGAAGTCTTTGTGCGCGGCGATCTGCTGCTTAAGATCGCACGTCCTACAAAGGAGGAGCTAGGTTGGCTGCGACCTAACACGACTATCCTTGGACTGCTCCACCTTGCCTCTTCGCGCGAAGACAAGGCGGAGATCCTTCTTGAAAAGAAGATCACCTCCATTGCTTATGAACAGATCGAAACATCCAATGGCGATTTGCCGGTCCTGCGTCCGCTCAGCCAGATCGGCGGCAAGATGGCTGCTTCGATCGCCGCGCGATTACTCCAGAATAACTGGGGCGGCAAGGGAATTCTGCCTGGCGGCATCCCCGGTGTGCCTCCTGCGGAAGTGGTGATCATCGGCGGCGGCGTCGTGGGTCTGTATGCCACCGAGGCATTCATCGGCCTTGGCGCGCATGTGACTGTTCTGGATAAGAATGTGGAAGTTTTGCAGCAGGTCTATAGCCGTTTCAACTGTGTCACCACCATGATGTCTACGAAACGCAACATCGAAAAGGCGACAGCCTACGCTGATGTGGTTGTCGGCGCGGTGCTTGTCACCGGCGAACGGACGCCGGTGCTCATCACTCGTGAAATGATGCGAGCCATGAAACCGCGTTCGGTCTTCATCGATGTGAGCATCGATCAGGGTGGTTGTGCAGAGACCTCCCGCCCGACCATGCACGACCAGCCCACTTACATCGAAGAGGGTGTCATCCATTACTGCGTTCCGAACATGCCGGGTGTGGTCGCCCGAACTGCTACACATGCTTTTGTAAATGCGGCTCTGCCATACATAGAAGAAATCGCCAATAAGGGAGTTGCCCGGGCGATTGTTGAGAATGATGCGATTTCGAAAGCTGTGAACACGCATAATGGAGAACTGGTCCATCTTTCGCTTCTTTCGAAGGGAGGCAACGATGGATTGGACTAGCATCTACCAATCGCGGGTCACAACTGCTGCGGAGGCCGTTCGTGCCATCAAGTCGAACCAGCGCATCTTCCTTACCGGTAATGTGTCGGTGCCGCAGAAGTGTCTTGCTGCCCTCGTGGACTATGCTCCGAATCTCGAGAACGTGGAGATCTGCCAGGCATTGACGATCGGTCCTGCGGACTATGTCAAACCTGAGATGGAAGGGCACCTGCGCGTCAACACGTTGTTCATCAGTCACAACGTGCGCAAAGCCGTGCAGGAAGGCCGCGCCGATTTCACACCGGTTCTTCTCTCGGAATTCCCGCTACTCTTCAAACGCGGGGTGTTGCCGCTCGATGCCGCCATTATTCATGTCTCACCGCCCGATGAACATGGCTTCTGCAGCCTGGGCGTGGAAGTGGGACTCACCAAGTCTCCGGCAGAATCAGCCAAGATCATCATTGCCGAAGTCAACCAGCAAATGCCGCGCACGCTCGGTGATTCCTTCATCCATGTCAGCCGCTTGAACCATATTGTGCCGGTGAATTACCCGATCCCTGAGATGGCGATGGCAGAGGAAGGCAACCTGGATGTCGTCGAAAAGATCGCCGGCTACATTTCCGATTTGATCCCTGATGGCGCCACAATGCAGCTGGGAATCGGCGCGATCCCCGATGCTGTGCTTAAATTCCTGCACCACAAAAAGGATCTGGGTGTCCACAGCGAACTATTCTCTGATGGCGTGATCGACCTGGTCAATGAAGGCGTGCTCACCAATGCCCGCAAGACCCTGCACCCCGGCAAGATCATCGCCGGTTTCATGCTTGGCACGCGCAAACTCTATGAGTGGTCAGACGACAACCCATTGATCGAGTTCCATCGTACGGAATACGTCAACGACCCGTTCGTGATCGCACAGAATGAGCGCATGGTAGCCATCAATTCTGCAATCGAAGTGGACTTGACCGGACAGGTCTGTGCCGATAGTATTGGTCCCAAACTGTACAGCGGTGTCGGCGGGCAACTGGATTTCATCTATGGCGCATCGCGTTCCAAGGATGGTGTTCCTATCATCGCTCTGCCCAGCACAACCACTCTTAAAGATGGGACGCCCGTCACCCGTATCGCCTGCATGTTGAAACAGGGTGCAGGTGTGGTGACCAGCCGCAACCACGTCCGTTATGTGGTGACCGAGTATGGCGTGGCAGACCTGTATGGTAAATCCATCCGCCAGCGTGCTCAACAGTTGATCGGCATTGCCCATCCCGATTTCCGTGCCGATTTGGAGAAGCAGGCAAAGGAACTGCATTACTTATAAATCAATTCCGCCCCTGGCAAGAAAGAAACTCGCCGTAGAAATCGTATTCTTTCCTGCGGCGAGACTATTTTTATCTGGAAAACATCATGACTCGTAAAGCTAAAATCGTTGCCACCATTGGTCCCGCAAGTCAGAGCGAGGATGTCCTTGAAAAACTAATTCTGGCTGGCATGAACGTTGCCCGTATGAACTTTTCGCACGGCACACATGAAGAACATGCCGAACGCATCGCGCGCATCCGCAGAGTGG
>CAZKSG010000276.1:0-4496 GCA_964555335.1 uncultured Anaerolinea sp. | reverse complement strand
CCTGCCCAACACCGCCTACTTCTGGAAGGTGCAGACCAAAGCCACCAACGGTCCCAGTACATGGTCCGATCCCTTCGACTTCATCACAGGCCCGTAAGACGATGTTTTACAAGAATGATCGGCCTCTTTACCTCTCAAGAGGCTGGTCATGAACTGTACATCATATCAAGCGACATTTCAGAAACATCTTGTTGTGTTTACATTTGCTTTTTGCTAAGATAGTAATGGACATTTCGGGTTCACATATCGGAGGCGTACACGCGTAGAGACTATCCAACATACGATACACATCGACACATTTGGCAGCGATGATCTGATCACTTAACCTGGTCGCTTCATGGGTTATCAGGGAGCAAATAGCGAAACCGGCCTTTTCTGGCCGGTTTTTGTTTTGTTTCGGGAGGGACAAATGTTTCACACTACTAGAACCAGACTCCTCGTTGTGATAACGCTAAGCATGCTGTTCTTATGGCATCCGGCACGTGCAGCGGGTACCTGCACACTTGCATACGGGCAGGTAATGATCAATGAGATCCTGCCTGCCCCATCCAGCGGTATGGAATGGGTGGAACTATACAATAGCACTGACTCGGAATTGGATATCAGCGGATGTTACATCGATGATATTGCTGCTGGAGGAAAGGCGCCCGTTCAAATTTCCCCAGGTACTACCATCGCAGCACACGGTTTTTGGGTCTTCGAAACAAGCGATTACTTCAACAACAGCGGCGATGACGCCCGGCTCCTCTCCGATGACGCTCTCACCGTTCTGGATGCCCATACCTACGGCTCCACAGCAACGGATCATTCCTGGTATCGAAGCCCAGACGGAGGCGAGTGGTCACCGACATCGACAGCGTCCCCCACCAAAGGGTTATCCAATAGCGGAGAGGTCTGTGGGACTGGCACATGGCAGGCTGGGAATCTTGAAATCCATCATATTGATGTGGGGCAGGGCGATTCCACACTCATTGTCGGCCCGACCGGAAAATCCCTGCTCTTTGACGCAGCAGAATCAGAAGTGGGGCAATATATCGAAGACGTGCTCGGCTGCAGGCATTTGGATTACGTGGTCATTTCACATTTTCATGAGGATCACATTGGCTCCGTTGGGGGCTCCGGGTTATGGAATCTTGTGGACCAGCAAGGTTTCACCGTGGGAACGACCCTGCTTCGAAATTACAACGCTTACCTGGGCGAGTCACCTGCTCCATTGGCAGGTTGGAAGACATATCTTGCAGGAGCAGGACAAGACACGCTTCATCCAGTCACCGCTGTAGAGGGAACGAGCCAGGTGGACCTGGGTCCAAATGTCGTTTTCGATATCCTGACCGTTGATGGCAATCAGATGATCAAGATGGGAGACTTCAGCAGCTCTTCCAGTTCACCGTCTGAAAATGACTACAGCGTTGGTGCACGAATCAGCTATCATGATTTCGACGAATGGATCGCCGGGGATCTGGATGGACTGTACATCGGTCGTTATCACGATATCGAGACGAGCGTGGCAGCCGAAGTCGGCGACGTGGATATTTACCGTGTCCATCATCACGGGAGTGAACATTCCACAAATGACACATTCCTGGCACAGCTCGACCCCGAAGTGTCGATCATCTCCGTCGGCGATGGAAACGGATACGACCACCCCAAAGCATCTGTGGTGGCACGCCTTGCAGACACATCCGTTGTTTATTTAACGGAACGCGGCCAGTTGGTGGATACAAGTGAAGTGATCATCGGAGGCAATATTGTTGTCAAAACCGCCGATGGCATCCATTACACCGTAAACGGCACGGACTATACAGCGTCTGAACCCCTGCGCGTGGATGCAGACGCGGATGGCTATTTCGAAGGTATCGACCCGAATGATGACGATCCTCAGATCAGACCCGCGCTCAACGGCGGTTGTGACCCCGACTATCAGGTCTGTGGTTGTGCTGTGCAGGCTGGGCAGGTGTTGATCAACGAGATCCTGCCTGCCCCTGTCAGCGGAACAGAGTGGGTGGAACTGTACAACACGACCGGCACATCCATCAATCTCGAGTATTGCTTCATTGACGATATAGCATCGGCAGGCGGAAGCCCTCGACAGATACCATCGGGAAGCGTGATCCCCGCCAATGGTTTTTGGGTTATGGATGATTTCAGTAGTTTCTTCAACAATGGCGGCGACGATGTGCGTCTCCTCTCCGGTGACCAAACTGCGGTTCTGGATGCTCATAGCTATGGATCCACGTCCGCTGGCTTCTCCTGGTACCGCGACCCGGATGGTGGTCCGTGGTCAACGACTCCCACTAATTCGCCCACAAAGGGAACCGCAAATTCCATTCCTGACCCGCCAGGAGCGCCTATTCTGCTCTCACCTGCGAACAATGGGAAAGTTACCGGTTATACCCCAACACTGACCTGGAAGGATGGCACTCTTCCTTCAGGATCGAGCATCGATCACTATCACGTCCAGGCAGCGACCGATATAGCATTTTCGAATTTGGTACTCGATGAGAACACTGCACTTGCACAATTCACCTTTGTTGACGAATTGCTGCCTGGCACAAAATATTACTGGCATGTACAAGCCTATGATACATTCACCCAGTCCAGCCCCTGGTCAACCATCTGGTCATTCAATACATCCACGATCCTTTTCGATAACGGCGTGTGGTGGGTCAAAAAAGCGGACTTTGTATCGGCTCAAGATGCCATGACGATCAGTGTGAACGGCGTAAACTGGGGTAGTACAAAGCTGCTGCAGTTCGGTCACCTAAAAAGCGGTGGAGGTTTCCCGGAAGCCGCGGTCATCTACAATACCGGATACGTGCGTCTCACACCTCTAGGACTTCCTTACGGTACGAGTTTCATCCTTGGTCCCGCCCATTGGGATGGCAACGAGAACTACTTCCACAATCTGCAGATCATCCACATCGACATCGACACATCCGCAGCGAAACCATCTGGACCGCTGCAGATCACCATCACAGCTCGTGATTACCGCCCGGCTCCTGCAACGGATTACCATTTCAATATCACGCACGAGATCACCCTGCCTGATCCCACAAATCAAATGACATCCATGATCGTGACACAAACTCATACGGCTGTCACGGATTTCACGATCTCCTCTGCACGGCAGTCCGGTCACCAGGGATTCAAATGGGTGCAATTTTCATCCATGTATATTGATGGGACCCAGCACGACAGTGACAGTGCCACGTATACAGATCCGGGCACTGGTGAACAACTTGCACAGTTCGAGGATATCGGTTGCGACAGATTTATATTCGACTCTCCGTCCGTGCTGGATGAATACAATCCATGGGCACAACTGCGCCATGCAGATAATTTTGGCTGGCAGGGGAATACTCCCAATACCATCATCCGTCTGAACGATCCTGTTCTTGCAACTCACGTAGTCCCACAGGGATATGTCAACTGCACGGCAGACCCGAACGACGATAACCTTGGCTTCTGGCTAAATCACGAATCTGCGCCTGCATCCTTCACTGTGGGACAGATGGAAAGCATCACCTATTCCTTGATCGCTCAAGATAACCCGATGCTTGCCGCCCCCGGGCTTCTCCTCCCAACCGCAGGGGAAAACCTGATGACCAACCGGCCTACTTTCGATTGGCGGGATGTGACAGGCGCATTGAAATACAATCTGCAAGTATCCAACAGCAGTAGTTTCAAAACCCTGACCATCAATACCACGCTCCCAGTCTCTACATACACGCCAGGGGTCGACCTGCCGCGCAGCGATGACCTGTATTGGCGTGTGCGCACAATCGGAGCAAATGGATCGCTGAGCGATTGGTCAGTGACCCGAACCTTTTTCACAGCCGACCCACCGCCTGTACCGATACTACGATTACCCGCCCCAAACGCTCTTCTTGCTGACTACACACCCACTTTTGCATGGACTACATCTGGCACTCTGCCTCAGAAGTACATCCTCCAAGTAGACAACAGTTCGGATTTCTCTGACCCAGAGATTAACGAGGTTGCTCTAACCAATCCCTCATTTACACCAGTGCTGGATCTTGCAGCAAACACAAAATATTACTGGCGTGTACGAGCCGTAAATGCACTGGGAGAGATGAGCAACTGGACCGTAATGAAATATTTTCGCACGAAAGTGCAGGCGCCAACCCTCGTCTCTCCAGCAGAGTCCTTCGCATCAATGGAGTTGCGTCCCTTCTTCGATTGGGATCCGCCCTCTGGCCTGGGTGCCATCACTGGATATACAATCCAGATTTCAAAGAACAATCTATTCACGCAGATCGTTCACACGGGTAATCCGGTCAATTCTTTCTACACCCCGACAGCAGATTTGCCTAAAAGTAGCGTCCTTGTTCCTCAACTTTACTGGCGTGTCCTGACCAAGGGTACCAATGGCCCATCGCTCTACTCAGATGTCCGTTCCTTCACCACTCCCACCAATCCATCTGTGGCTCCTGTGTTGCTGCTGCCCGCTGCAAATGCCCTCGTCACTGACTACA
>CAZKSG010000275.1:0-4529 GCA_964555335.1 uncultured Anaerolinea sp. | reverse complement strand
CCGCCACCGATTACGTCATCGCCTCCTTCACCGCTCCCACAGACACCACGCTGCTTTGCGTGACCCAGAATGGCAAGGTGATCCAGCGCGAGAGCAAGAACATCGAGCTATCGAAATCGTCCACCACCAGGGGACAGTCGCTCATTCCGCCATCGCGGCTCGAGCAGGGAGTCCGCTTTATGGGCGCGGCGGCAGTAAAGGATTCGGATTCGGTCATCGTGCTGGACGCGACGGGACGACTCCAGATCCTCGAAGCGGGACTAAGCGCCGGCGCCGGTTCGATCGAAGCCGAGGGTTGGGTCCTGTCCATCGGCGTGATCCACGCTCAGGCGTAGAAAGAGAACCGCAGCCATGAGTCTCAAAGTCGGCATGGATTTTGGTACGTCCAATTCGGGAGTGGCAGTATTCGACGGTCAGAAAGTCAGGCTGCTTCCGGTCGATCCCAAAAATGTTCTGCCGGAAGTCATCAAGACCGTGTTGTACATCACGAAAGATTACCGCACCTATCTCGGGCAGGAAGCGGTGGAGACGTATTACCGCGACAACGTCAACCGCCAGCGGCGCTATGTGAAGCAGTGGGCAGGCGAGATCGACGTCTACGGCGCGGACATGCATTACGTGCGCGATATCTTTGTGTACGTGGATGAGCTGAAACCGGGGCGCTTGCTGCAATATCTCAAGACCG
The DNA here is from genome assembly GCA_964555335.1 of uncultured Anaerolinea sp. Classification (GTDB taxonomy): domain Bacteria; phylum Chloroflexota; class Anaerolineae; order Anaerolineales; family Villigracilaceae; genus Defluviilinea. The sequence goes on along the minus strand of CAZKSG010000275.1, from coordinate 3,844 downwards.
CCCTGCGCAAGGATAATTATCAGGGCACGCAAATTTTTGAACGTTATTACACGGTAGGCGAACTGGCGAAGACTTACCTGAGCCTGTTGAAGAAACGCGCCGAAGATGTGCTTGGTGAAACTATTGAGGCGGTGACACTCGGACGTCCCGTTAAATTTTCGGAGCGCCCCGAACAGGATCACAAGTCACAAGAGACATTACGCCAGGCGGCGCATGAAGCGGGCTTCAAAGAAGTGGACTTCGAACTGGAGCCTATCGCCGCAGCGCTGTATTACGAACAATCCGTGACAAAACCGCAAAACGTGGTCATCTTCGACTTTGGCGGCGGCACGCTCGACATTGCCGTGATGCGGCTCGGTGACGCGAAGACGCGCAAAGTGTATGCCAGCGGCGGCGTGGATATCGCTGGTTCAGATTTTGATCGCACCATCATCGAGAAACGCATGCTGCAACATTTTGGTTTCGGAAAGGTAAGCCATCATCCTGAGATCATGCAAATGATCCATGCCATCCCCGATTGGATGGCACTGCCTGAAATGGGTACACCCATCAACAAAAACATATTGGAGAAAGCGATTCAAGCAAAAGTCGTTCCTGTCCGCTTGAAAGCATTGGAGCATTTAATATACAATGATCTGGCATTCACCTTCTACAATCGTGTCGAAGCCGGGAAGATCGCCTTATCATCTGATGGCGCGACGGTCATCAGCATGGAAGATAAAGGCATCGCGCTCTGGGAGCTGTATACACGCAGTCAATTTGAAGCCGATATTCAGCATTATGTAGTGGATGTAAAAAAAGTCCTGCTCGATACGATTGCCAAATCAGGGCTGGACGTGAGGGAAATTGATGCCGTTGTGAAAACGGGCGGCTCGTCGAATATTCCATTATTCACGGGAATGCTGGCGCGTATATTCGGTGCAGAGAAGGTCAAGGAGTCGAACGCTTTCAGCAGCGTGGTGGCTGGGTTGGCGATCAAGGCGAGGATGTAAAATCCGTCCACCACAAAGAGCACGAAGGATACAAAGGAAAACCATGTCTCTCTGAGGGAGCGTTCTTTGCGACCGACACCGCCCCGGTTGGTCGGTGCCGGGGAGAGTCTCGTATTACAAGGATAGAGACCCTTCGCTTTCGCTCAGGGTGACATGATGGATATAATTGCTATTCTATGCTCGAAAAGCCCAACATCCCTGATGAACGCATTATCTCCAAATTGCAAATTGAATATGGATTGCATATCACCAAATTAACCTTTCTCCCCATCGGCGCGGACGAAGGTTCTGTCGTTTATCGCGTCGTTGCGGAGGATGGAACCGTCTACTTCCTGAAACTGCGAAAAGGATTTGAGGAGATCGTCGTAACCATCCCGCTTTTTCTCAAATCGCAGGGAATACAAGAAGTCATCATCCCATTTGAGACCAAGTCAAAGCAATATTGGGCGGACTTCGGTCAGTATAAGATGATCCTATATCCCTTCATTGACGGGAAAAATGGATTTGAAATCGAATTGACGGACGACCACAAACGCAGACTGGGCAGCGCGCTGAAAGCGATCCACTCCATGCAGGTACCGCCAGAACTCAAAAGGCGCATTCCGCAAGAAACATTCTCAGAGCACTGGCGAAACAGTGTACGGTCACTTCAAACGCAAGCGGAAGAAATGTCCTTTTCAGACGCCCCGGCTGCAAAACTGGCAATGTTCATAAAATCCAATCGAAAGGAAATCGACCATCTCCTCCACCGGACAGACGAGCTTGCCGCAGAGGTTCAATCCAAGCCGTTGGAATTTGTCTTATGTCACACCGATATTCACGGCGGTAATATTCTAATAGGTAGGGGCGGACGGCCGTCCGCCCCTACAGATAACCTCCACATCATCGACTGGGACGCTCCCCTGCTCGCTCCCAAAGAACGTGACTTGATGTTCATCGGCGGCGGGATCGACAACATCTGGAAAAGCGAACGTGACCAAGCCGTTTTCTATGAAGGCTATGGAAAAACGGATATTGATTTTACCGTGATGGCATATTATCGCTATGAACGCGTGATCGAAGACCTAGCCGCGTATGCAGAGCAATTGTTTTTGACCGATGAAGGCGGCGCAGACCGACCAGAAGCTTATGAACGGTTCATTGGCAATTTTGAGCCAGGTCAAACCATTGAGATTGCTCGAAAAACAGATTCGGATGGATTGAATTCAGGTCACACCCCATGAAAAAACGCGTTTACATCATCTACACCGGCGGGACGATCGGCATGCGCCCCACACCCGAAGGCTATGCACCTGCCCCCGGCTATCTTGCGGACCAGATCATGGCCATGCCCGAACTGGCCAGCGACCTGATGCCCGAAGTGGATATCCAGGAATACGATCCGCTGCTCGACTCGGCAAATATGACACCCAACGACTGGTACAAGATCGCCCGCGATATTGGCAAACAGTATCAGAACTATGATGGTTTCATCATTCTACATGGCACAGACACCATGGCATACACAGCCTCCGCCCTGCCTTTCATGTTGCAAGGGCTGGGCAAACCCATCGTGCTGACCGGTTCGCAGATCCCGCTGTGTGAAGTGCGCAACGATGCCCGCGCTAACATCATCACAGCACTGACGGTCGCCGCGAACTTCCCCATCCCTGAAGTCTGTCTGTGTTTTGGAAATCAACTCCTACGCGGCTGCCGCTCTGTCAAGATCAGCGCCGATGGGCTGGAGGCGTTCGACTCGCCCAATCTCCCCTCTCTCGGCGATATTGGCGTGGATATCCGCATCCATTGGGACCTGGTCCTGCCCCCGCCACCTGCCGGAACCGCCCTGCACGTCCATGCGTTGAAACAGGCTAGTGTAGGCGCACTTCCATTGTGGCCCGGCATCCCGGCAGAAGTGATCCGAAACTTTCTGCAACCGCCGTTACAGGGACTGATCTTAAGAGCGTATGGCGTTGGCAATGGTCCCACTAACAATGTAGATTTTCTGTCCGCTTTGAAAGAAGCCACCGCACGCGGTGTTGTGATCGTAGACTGTACGCAATGCTTGCGCGGCAGTGTCCACCTCGGCGATTACGCCACCGGCTCCGCCCTAGCCAAAGCCGGAGTGATCAGTGGCTACGATATGACCGCCGAAGCCGCCTTGGCAAAGCTATCCTATCTGTTCAGTCAAAATCTTCCCGTGGATGAGATCAAACGCCTGATGCAAACGGATCTGCACGGTGAACTGACCGTATGAATTTTCCACTCTTCAAATCAATTCGAAGACTTTGGATAACCCTGCGCCACTTTGTAATGTTCCACCGTAGGAAATGGATCATAAAAGTGATGCAGTACCTTCCGCCATTCCTGATATTGCTCCGAGCCACGAAAGCCGACAGTATGGTCTTCCAATGTTTCCCATTGCACGAGCAAAAGGTACCGGTTCGAAACTTCAACACAATGCTGGAGTTGATGTGAGATATATCCCTTCATGCTGGCAATGATAGGCGATGCCTGCTCGAATGCAGATTCAAACTCCGATTCACGACCCGGGATAACGTTGAGGATGGCGACTTCGAGAATCATTTCTTCAACCCAGACAATGCGCTTCGAAACTCAGCCGCAAACTGTTTCGCAGCTTCGACAGGGCTTTCACTCCCCCCGATCATTCTCACACAAGCCGTCCCCACGATAGCCCCATCCGCCATCTTCCCCACTTCTTTCGCCTGCTCAGGCGTACTGATCCCAAACCCCACGCACACCGGCACGGACGTATGCTCACGCATCTGTGCGATCAAATCACCAAGTCCTTCTGCAAGAGATTTGCGTTCCCCTGTGATGCCGATTACGGAAACAAGATAAATAAATCCCTT
>CAZKSG010000274.1:0-4541 GCA_964555335.1 uncultured Anaerolinea sp. | reverse complement strand
TCGAGCGGGACGCCTTGCAGCCAGGCGCTAAAGCCCGGTGATGCCAGCAGGTTGTTCAACGCCATCACCAAACCAAAGCGGTCCTTGGATGGATAGAAGGATTCAAGGTCAAGCACGCCGATCTTGGTCACTGGCGGAGTCTGCACCTGCTGGATCAATGAGGCGAGATCCATATCCTGTCCCTGTCGCCAGGCGGTATCAATAATAGTGGAGAGCAGGATATGTTCGCGACTCTGCACGGGATCGGCTTCGATGCCCACCAGACCGAGCAAGCTGGTCACAGTGGTGCTGACGCGTTCGCGCATCAGATCGTTGTCTTCACGAAGTGCTGGGTCAGGTGCAGCGAAGGATTTCAAAATGGAAACAGGAATCCCGGCACTCGAACCGGGCGTGTAAACGAGGATGTCGCTCGCGTCGCGCAGTCGCTGGATGCGCTCACCGCTTTGATTCCAACTGGCGAGACCATTCTTCCAGGTGTCCGCCTGTTTGTTGGCATAGTCTTCCGGCGTCATGCCTTTTTGTCGCGCGTCGTCAAGATTGATCCAGGGGAGGAAATCCTCCCCGCGCAGTTGAGGAAAGGTCAACAGCAGGTTGGCGAGATCGCCTTTGGGGTCGATGAGGATCGCAGGCACACCGTCAATGGCGGCTTCCTCGATCAATGCCATGCAAAGACCGGTCTTGCCAGAGCCGGTCATGCCGACGCAGACGGCATGAGTGGTGAGGTCTTTTGAATCGTAGAGTAATAGTTCATCTTTTGCTTTTTGTGCATCCAGATCATAGACCCGCCCAAGATAGAACGAACCTAGTTTTTCGTACTCCTCCATGAGACTCTCCTTTTCAGTGCAGATGCATTATTGCAGTTATTGTACAACATAAATGTTGTCATTCAGAAGAGTCCAATGGTCAGGCAATGCTTCATGCTGGTACAATATTCTTGCAAGCAAATCTATTCGAGCGTATCATTGCGTCTTTCAAAAGAAAGGATGTTCTTATGGCAGAAAAAGGTTTGGATCTGTCTTCTCTTTTCAATGTGGCAACCCAGGCATTGGCGGCCAATCAGTCCTCCCTCAATCAGGCAGATGTGGAGAATCAGAACCATGGCGATAACATGGTACAAGCATTCAGCATGATCACCCAGGCGCTTGCAAGTCAGCAAGACGCTTCTCCCTCACAGCAGTTGAACCATGCCAGTCAGTATTTGTCACAGCATGCAACCAGTGGTTCAGCGCAAGCCTATTCACAGGGCTTGGCTCAAGCTGCGCAGCAATTCCAGGGACAGAATGCGGTCACGTCAGATAACGCCATGATGTTGGTTCAGTCGCTTCTCGGTGGCGGAGGGCAACCGGCTGCGCAAGGCGGCGGGGACTTATTGGGGTCGCTGATGGGTGGCGGGCAGCAATCTGCTACGCCAGATGTTGGAGACCTGTTGGGTTCGTTGCTTGGCGGGGGGCAATCTGCGCCGCAAGGCAACACGCAGGGACAGGAAGGACTCGATCTTGGTGATGTGCTAAATGCAGGTATGGCTTTCATGAACGCCAAACAACAGGGACAAGGTACCTTGCAGGCGGGGCTGGCAGCCTTGATGGCCGCAGGTCCTCTTGGGCAAAAGCCTCATCGTCAACAATCCGGGCAGGTGGTGGCCAATGCCTTGCTGCAGGCAATTGGTGGCATGTCGAAGCGCTAGATGGATATACAAAAAGGCCGGGCACACGTGCCCGGCCTTTTTGTTATTCAGTGTTGACTAATCCAGGAGGTTCGCTGGAATATTTCCGCCATTCTCAGCGATCTTCTTGAGAACCGTTTTGTGCAGCCAGACATTCATCTTGGCCAGGTCGCCGCCCATTAACTCCTCAGGGCAGCCAAGTTCCTTGGCCAGTTCGATGCGTGCTTCACGGCTGTGATCGATCTCAAGAAGTGTGAGCAGATCGACAATCGAGACTTTCCAATTTAACCCTTTACCTTTGGCGAGGGTCTCAAGATGTTTGACTACATCCACCTCAGAGATCGCCTTGGGCGCAGCTGGTGCTGACATCACGGTAGCTTGCGGAGCAGGAGCCATTGTTTGGGGAGCGGCAGCAGGTTGAGTCGCCGCAGCTGGCTTGGCGGCAGGGGCGCTGGCTGCAGGCTTTGCAGCGGCTAACTTTGCGCGAGCCTCGGCTTCCTTCTTGGCCATATCTGCCAGCGCCTGTGCTTGCGCGGCTTCTTCTTCCTTCTTCTTGTTTAGTCCAAGTTTGTCGAGAATTTTACTGAAAAGACTCATGATATAACCTTCCTTTCGTTGGCTTTAGGGTTGGGAATTCATGGTGCTCGAAAAACATTCCACTATCTAATATTCTACTACTCTTGACAGGGATTTTGCCTGCTTGATCCAATCTGCTACCTGATTTTTGGTAGGCAGTTTTCGGACCAACTTCTTCTTCTCGTTCGTCGTAACCAATGCTTCATACAAAGCGTTGGCATTGCGCTGCTTGAGCTCGGGGACCGTATCCACCCCCGCGGCTTCCAACAGGTCAGAATATTCCGAACCGATCCCACGAACACGGAACAGGTCGGCATGGTTGACCCATTGCAGAAGCCTTGAATCATCTACGCCAATGGCGGCTGCCAGTTCCTTGCGTCCTTTGGCGCTTCCCGCGCGATCGAGCAGCGCTTTGGTGGATCGCACGCCGGCCTTTTGCAGCTTGGCCGCAAGGGCAGGACCGATCCCTTCGATGTCGATAATAGAAGCCATGGTATTCTCCTCTGTTGAATGGTTTTTCAATATAGATGATAGCAATTTTGAAAGACGAACTACTGCTGATCATCACGTATTGATTGTTACAGGAAAGCATACAATGCTTGCAGCGCGATTCATATGTAACTGCTGTAATTTATTTGATTGTACACCTTTTTTATAATGTGATAATCGTCCCCGTTTTTTCATGATTTCATACTATTTGTAATGAACGTATCGGACAATTTCGGTGTAGTATAATTTTTGGTATGAACGCCCTGACTGACAATCGTATTGTCAGCGCCGTTACGAGCGGTTAAGTCATTCTATCTGGTCAGAGAATTTCTCTGACCAGATTTTATTTTGGCAGCCTGAGAGACTTCGGAAGTCTTCCATCTTTTTCAGGCTAACAAAAGGCCAACAGACTTCCGAAGTCTAGCTATCAAGGAGAATCATCAATGAAGCTTAGCAAACTGGCTAGTGAAATAGCCGAATCGCCGACCTTCGCGTTGAACGAAGAAGCACGCTTGTTGCGTGAACGCGGAGAAGCGGTCATCAACCTGGGGATCGGTGAACCCAAGAATCGAACGCCCATTGCAGCGGTGCTTGCCTCGGCCGCGAAGTTGACCAGCGGGGAGATCAAGTACACTCCGCCCGATGGTCTGCCTTCTATGAAGAAAGCCGTCATCCGGTATACAGAAGAGAACTATGATCGTCTTGTGGCTCCTGAAAACGTGATCATCACCAATGGAGCGAAGCAATCGTTGTTCAATATTTTCTATTCCATCCTGAACCCGCAGGATGAGGTGATTATGATCGCTCCATACTGGGTTTCGTATGCCGAGATGATCAAGATGTGTCTGGGAATCCCGGTTGTGGTCACGCCCGAGGATGGAACATTCACACCGCGCTTCGAAGATATCGAACGGGCGGTGACTTCCTCCACGCGGGCGATCATCGTCAACAGCCCGAACAATCCCTCCGGGGCGATCTATCCGCCTGAATTGATCGAGAAGATCGTGACCCTGTGCGAGAAAAAAGGTATCTTCATGATCTGCGACGATATCTATCACAAACTCACCTTTGATCACAACAAGGCTGTGCCAGCGTATCAATTCACAAAAAGAGATATCGAAAATTCGAATGTGATCGTGGTCAACGGTGTAGCCAAACTTTACGGCATGACCGGCTTTCGCATCGGTTGGGTGGTCGCGCCGCGTGATTTGATCCGCGTGATGTCGAATGTGTTGGCACAAACAACATCCTGCGTATCACCTCTCGCTCAGGCAGCGGCAGAGGGAGCGCTGAACGGTTTGCAGTCTGTAGTGGAAGCGTTACGTTTACAGATCCAAAATAACCGCGATGTTGTCTTACAGGAAATGAAAACCTTCAACGGCGCACGTTTGATCCCGCCTGCGGGTACGTTCTATGCACTACCAGATATTCGAGCATTCAATAACAATTCTGTAGAAGTGTCCCGCTTCCTGCTGAAAAAGGCGATGGTCGTGACCGTACCTGGAAAGGAATTTGGCATGGAAGGACACATCCGCCTCTCGTTCGCCGGCTCGGTCAAGGATGTGACCGAAGGCATTGCCCGAATCAAGTGGGCACTCGACCCAACCTCGTCCAATGAAATTTATATTGGCGATAAGAAAATGATCCGGGATTGGATGTAGGAATTAACCATGAATAATCTACTCAACATCAAAACTCCTGCCGAGTCAATCGCTCAGTCACGCAAGGCGGACTATAACCTTTCCAATCATGGAATCTCCAATTTGCGCCTGGCGTATTGGAACCTGACAACAGAAGCTTTATATGAAGAAGC
>CAZKSG010000273.1:0-4558 GCA_964555335.1 uncultured Anaerolinea sp. | reverse complement strand
CTTGCCACCGCCCAACGGACGCAAACCGATCGACACTTCACCCAGGAAGTTGTTGTAGCGATAGGCCTGGGTAACCACAACCGGTTTTCCGTTCGGGTCCACTACGATGCTCGGCAGGTATTTGTAGGGACCAAATCCTGTGGCGGGGCTGGTATGGCTGTGCCCGCCGATCACGGCATCCAAACCAGTGACATTCGCCACCAGGTTGGTGTCCACATTGGCATCCACTTCCACGCTGCTGGGGTTCTCGGTGAAGCCGATGTGGGTCAAAGCAATGACCACATCGTTGGTCGGACGCAGTTGGGCAGAGAGTTCCTGCGCTTTGGCAATTGGGTCGCTGAAGGTCAGCCCGGGGATGTTGCTGGGCAGTTCGTAATTAGGCACGCGGTGATTGCCGATGCCCATAATGGCCACATCGATATTGCCATCCAGCGTCTTGAGGGTATACGGCTGAATGTTTGCGGCAGCGAGTCCATAGCTGCCATCATCTGCAACATTCGCCTGCAAGACGGGGAAGGTCGCCTGCGACATGATACTGGTGAATACATCCTTGCCAAAGTTGAACTCATGGTTGCCCAGAGTCATCGCATCGTAGTTCAAGGCGTTCATCACCGCCATCATCGGGTGTACCTGCAGGTCAGCAGGCAACGGGGTCCTATCGCTGGCATATCCGGTCGGCGCGGTCTTGAAGTAGTACATCATCGCGTCGCCTTGAATGTTATCGCCAGAGCTCAACAGCAGCGTGCGATTGGGGTTGTGCAGGCGTTCCTGCTTGATCAACGTGGCAAGCTGCGTGAAACCGACATAAGTGGTCTTGGGCAGGTTGCCATGTGAGTCATTGTTGTGCAAAACGGTCAACGGGACAATGCTTGTGTCCTGAATGATGCGCCCGTCCAGTGTGCCATCGTCATTCGGCCCGGCATACGCGGTTTCAGGAGTGCCATGTTGGACGCTCACATACGCATTCACTGCATTGAGCATATCGCCCCAGTAGGTGATATTGGTCATGTACTTGAAAGCGCTGTATCCATCACCGCCGGCAGGAGCCAGGAACTCGTTCGTTCCCACGTTATAGGTTTTCTTTAGGTCAAGCGGTTCGTAGGCATGCGTGTTCTTGTTATACACCTGAACATCAAATGCCCCCCATGCATACGGTTGCGGACCTGGATTCGAGTCGGTGTACTTGAAGTATTTGTACTTCAGACCTGCCGGTTGAATCACGCCCGCAACGTTCGGTCCATATTGAATGACTTCCAGAATCTTTGTACCGGTCATCTTGCCAACGACTGTGGCATTGCCGAACGGCAGCACGGTGAACATGTTGCCATAGGTCAGCAAGCCCGGAGCGTGAGTACCGGAGACACAACCGGTTCCGATCCACGTACCGCTGGCAGAGTCATAACACCAATCGGCACGGATACCGCCAGCATTATTGAAGAAGATGTCGATGTCGTTGGATGTCTCTGCATCGGTGTTCAAGTAATTGTAGATGGCGTCGTCAATGAATGCGCCCATCATATTGTCGGCGTTCCCGCCAAGACGAGGCAGGTCCACGCTGGAGTAGCCCACCGGCGTATTCACTAGGGTCACATAGCTGGGATTCGTGGCATAGGAACTGACCACGGCATTGATAGCCGGGTCCTGCGCTGTCGGCGTGGCTGCCGAGGCGGGATTCACAACCAGGCTGGCCCAGGTAATGGATACCGTACCATCCACTGCCACCGAGATATCCGCACGCCCCACTCGACGTCCGTTGTAGTAGGCTTGCACCACTTTAGTGGAACCTACAGTTGTTGCAGCAGTCAGGTTGGTGTGGCTGTGCCCGCCAATGATCAGGTTGACGGGTTTCCCGGCTGTGTTCAAATTGGCAGCCAGGGTCTGGTCGCCAGTAACAGGCAATCCATACCCATATCCGCCATCGGCATAACCCAGGTGGCTCAACACCACGATCACACTGGCGCCGGCCGCCTTCATCTCATCGTAGTAATGCAAAATCGAGGCAGTCGGGTCCTTGAAACAGAGTCCCGCAGTCGCTGTGGCAACTGTAATTGTCGGAACTTCCGTGGTGGTCACACCGATGAAAGCCACCTTCACTTCGTCTGTTGCAGTAGTGATCGTCTTGATCTCATAAGGGGCATCGGCGAAGTCTGGCTTGGTCCAACCGGCTGTCGAACAGTTGCCGGTGTCGTTCTTGACGATATTGGCCGTTACATAAGGATATAACGCCTCGTCTGTGCGGTTCTGAAGGTTTACCTGTCCCCAGTCAAACTCATGATTACCAAACGTGGCCACGTTATAACCCATGGCATTGTAGGTACCTACAGTCGGTGCCCCCTTCCCAGTGGGTGTTCCATCGCCAAGGTTGGAGAGCAGGCTGCCTTGCATTTCATCACCCGCGTCAGCCAGGATCACTTTATCTACACCGACACTGGCACGTACATCGTTGATGATCGTGGAAACACGGGCCGAGCCAGGGTTGCTGCCCGCCGATTCCAACTGTCCATGGAAATCATTGGTATGAAGAATTGTAAAACTGACGGGGTTTGAAAGAAGCTGTGCTGGTTTTGCACTTACAGCTGTAGTGAACAGGGAAAGCAACAAGACAAGTACAACCATGCCGGTTGTCACTCGCCGAAACTTGATACTAGTCATTGATCCCTCCCAGGGATGTATAAGAACGAAATCGGCAGTTCAAAAGGATTTCTGAACTGCTCTCCTCAATTTCGTTTGAATGTTTGCTTCAATGGTATTCAAATAGAAGAACGGGAAGCCCTGCCCATTGGAAAAGTCTGCGCAATAAACCTCCTTTCTGATATCGAAAACAGGCGTCGCACAATACTAAAGATATAAAAACGGATAAACTTCGCCCACTCCATCGTTTTTAGTGATAACCTTCACATATATAAATGATATAGGTATTTGAGAGGCAAGTCAAGATTGAGAAGCGATATGTAACTATTTCTTAGGATTGGACGTTTTGAATTAAATGCCCATCCCAAATCAAATATAATGAGACAATCCCTTTTATTGGAGAATAACATGGAACCCAAACCTGCCCTGGAACCGAGGCTCGTTCAAGAATTTGTCGGTAATGCACATGGTGATCTTGACCGCGTGCAAGAACTGCTTGCACAGGAGCCCACCCTCATCAACGCCTGCTGGGATTGGGGCGGCGGTGATTTTGAAACAGCGCTGGGCGCAGCCTCCCACATGGGGCGAAAGGATATCGCCACTTTCCTACTGGAAAGAGGAGCACGTCTCGACCTCTTCGCTGCTGCCATGCTTGGCAAACTGGAGATCATCCAAGCCATATTGACGGTCTTCCCCGATGCGCTCCACACCCCCGGACCTCACGGCATTCCACTCCTTGCACACGCCAAAGCCGGCGGAGAGGACGCCAGAGACGTATTGGAATTTCTCGAATCGCTGCGACCATAAGCCCAGAGTCGTTCATACAAGCGAGGAAATATGTTCAATTCCGAATTACAGCATGCCATCAACGAGTTCACCACCCTGATGCTCCCGCTCTCAGAAAAAGAGTTGGAAACACAATGGACATGGAAAGACCACGACGAGGAAGGGATTCGCTTCGCCTTCTTTGTGACCCTGCAGGAACTACGTCACCTCGCTGTGATGCTTTCCACGATCCTTCCCAAGCCGACAACTGCCCAGCACATCCTGAGTCAATACCACGCCGCGTATTGGGACTTGCAAGCCGCCATCCTTGGCGTTTCAAACGAGGATGCCGAACGTACTCCATCAGAAGGAAAATGGTCGGTCAAACGCACCTATGCCCATATGCTCGGAACAGAGATCAACTTTTCCCTGACCATTCGTTATGCGCTCGAAAAACACCGCGCTGGCACATGGACACCTGAAGCCATGTCCGATGAGGATGCAGACCGTCTGGCAGGCATTACCGATGAGAATTATATGGCTCTGATCAACGGTCCGTTCAGCGGAATGTTGGACTATCACCGGCATCTGCACCCTGGGATCGTACAGGAATTCAGCTCGATCAGTGATTCCGAGCTTGAGCTGCCATCTACATTTTGGGAAGAGACCCGTTTCCCTATCCAGCACCGCTTGCACCGCTATGAAGCACACGTTGCACAGCACACCATTCAGGTCGACAAAACGCTTGAGTCCATTGGGCAGCCACCCAACGAGTCCAAGCGTCTACTGCGAAAGGTATTCGCGACACTTGCCGAAGTTGAAGGAGTACTGATAGGCGCAGAAAAAATAGACGATGCATCCATCCTGGGGACTGCATCGTCTATTTCAGAGCGTGCGAGCGAGATCCGAACGTTGCTATAAAACTGGCTATATTGCTGTGGTGCGGGCCTGATGCCGCGTAAGTGCATGTTTGATAATGCGTTCAAAGAACAGCTTGTAGCCGCCCTTGTCATAGAGGATCATATAATCTGCCGGGCCATACTCTTCCGGTGCGAGCATGATCGCCGGGTTCGGGTTGATCTCAAGGACAAACAATTCTCCCTGTTCATTCATTCGAATGTCACATCGCCCATATGCAGCACCATTGATGGCTTTATACATA
>CAZKSG010000272.1:0-4604 GCA_964555335.1 uncultured Anaerolinea sp. | reverse complement strand
CCGAGCAATATGCCGCCGACCACTTCCAACGGTGTATGACCTAACACTTCGCGCAAATCCTTATCGCTGATCGGGTGTCCATGTAAGAGTTCATCAAAGAGAACGTTGATGCGCTGGGCATGAATACCAGCTTGTTGGCGGACACCTGCCGCGTCATATGTGACAATCATCGTAATGGCAATTCCCAACGCGAACGCGGGATGATCCAACCCATAATATAAACCGATCGCAAGAGTTGTAGCCGTCATCAACGAAGAATGCGAACTGGGCATGCCGCCTGTTGTAAGAAGTAGAGCCCAATTCCATCGTCTTGTACGAAAAAAATCAAGCGGGACTTTGATGAGTTGAGCGAGCAGCCACGCAGCGAGCCCCGCGATCAAGGCTTTGTTTTGCAGGATGACAGCAATGTTCATTCGGACTCTTCTTCGAAGGGGAGAACTGTATCTCCAACGACTTGCTTCACTTTGAGTTCGGCGGCTTCGAGCAGTACGCCGCAACGCGCAGCCAATGCCTGTCCTCGTTCAAAGAGGTTGATCGCCTCTTCAAGTTTTCCCTGTTCCCCTTCCAGCGAAGTGACGATCTCCTCCAACTCGGCAAGGGCTTCTTCATAGGACAGTTCGTCAACTGCTTTTTCTGTTTTTTTGGATGATGATTTTGGCATAAAAACTCCAAAGGATATTCGACCTTAGTTCCTGCGATTCGTAATTTCTGCGTCCAGTTTCCCATCTGAAATGCGGATGGTAACCTGTTGCCCAGGTTTGGCCTGTTCGAGACGCGACACGACCTTGCCATCCCCAGTTCGCGTCACGACCGCGTATCCGCGTGCCAGCACCGCCAACGGACTTAACGCCTCAAGCCGCTGTGTCATTCCATGTACGTGTGCAGACTGCAACTGGACTCGATGCAACAATGAGGAGTACATACGCCGCGAAAACTCATCCACACGCTGACGCTCTGATTGGATACGCCGGTCAGGTGACATGTAACGAAGAGATGCTCGCAAAGAAGAGAGATGCGTCCGCTGCTCTGAAAGCAGGTCAAGGATATGAGACGTGAGACGCGTAACGAGAGATTCGGCGCTTGCTTTGAGATCCAACAAGGTGATCTGCGTGGCAAGTTCAGCGGCAGCAGTAGGGGTTGGAGCGCGCAGGTCAGCAGCGAAGTCACACAGCGTGAAGTCCGTTTCGTGTCCAACACCACTAATAACCGGGGCAGTCGAATTCGCCACCGCACGGACGACGCGTTCATCATTGAACGCCCATAGATCCTCGATGGAACCACCGCCACGCGCAAGGATAATGACATCTGGAGACTGGAGATTGAGAGACTGAATGGCTTTCACAAGTGCCGGTGGGGACTCAATTCCCTGCACCGGCGATGGCGCCAGAAGCACCTCCACAATGGGGAGACGCCTTCGCAATGTGTTGAGCATATCTCGCAGTGCCGCACCTGTCGCTGAGGTGACAATACCGATCCTTTTCGGTAGTGCGGGAATCGGACGTTTGCGCTCTGACGAGAAGAGACCCTCCGCTTCCAGCATGGCTTTGAGACGCATGAACTCCTGATATAACGCGCCTTCGCCCACCGGTCGGATCTGATCGGCGTAGAGCTGGTACTGTCCGCTGATCTCGTAGACGCCGATCTTCCCGTGGACTTCCACTTCCATGCCATCCTGCAGTGCAAGTCCCAATCGCGCAGCGGAGGTTTTCCACATCACGCACTTCAGTGCAGCATTCGCGTCCTTCAGCGTGAAGTACACATGTCCCGACGCAGGACGCGAGAGATTCGAAATTTCTCCCTGCACCCATACATCCTGAAGCGTGTCGTTCTCTTCAAGAAGCTTGCGAATGTAGAACGTCAATTTTGAGACGGTCCACTGCTGAGTGGAAAATAAAGTAGGCTGCATCAGTGAAAGGATACTAGGCTTGAGAGAGTATGTCAACCGAACGCCATAAATCAATCTTCATACGCATAAACAATTATGAAGATAATGTGTCCATCCAGTTTGTCAAGATGGACAGACAAATTTTCTGCTACAATTCACATATCCTATGAATCACTTATGGTCGCCGTGGCGTATGGAATATATCGAAAACAATAACAAGGTGGATGGCTGTGTTTTCTGCGTCATGCAGGAAATGAAAGACAGCCCGGAGAACCTGATCGCCTTCCGAGGCGAACGTTCCTTTGTCATATTGAACCGTTACCCCTACACAAGCGGACATTTAATGGTCGTTCCGTACGTGCATCAGGGGTCCCTCGAAGAACTCGATGCTGCGACTCGTGCCGAAATGATGGAACTCACCACGCGCTGCATGACTGTCCTGCGTAAACTCTACAATCCGCAGGCGTTCAATATGGGTGCAAATATCGGTGAAGCAGCGGGCGCGGGCGTAAAAGAGCATGTGCACATCCATATCGTCCCGCGCTGGGCAGGCGATACGAATTTTATGTCTGCCGTGGGCGAAGTACGTGTCCTACCTGAATCGCTGGAGAGTACATTCGCCCGGGTGAAAAAGGGATTTGAAGAATAATACGTAGAGCAACTCATAGTGATTGCTTTTCATTGTCACTATGAGTCACGCATCACGTTCAACAAATGCGCAAGTTTATACGCCGTTTCCATTTTTTCTTCCCCATCCTTTTCCTGATCAGCAGTTGCAGCCCAGGCAATTCGACTGCAACATCCTCTCCAACAACTCCCTCTCAAGCATCCGAATCTCCCACATCCAAACCGGCCACACAGACACCGAAACCGACTCCATTCGTCCAAACCATCAACCCGCTGACGGGACTGGCTGTTAAAGATCCGTCGCTGTTGAAGGTTCCTGCCACACTGCTCTCGATCTCCCATTTTCCAGCTACTGCACGCCCACAGGCGGGACTATCCTTTGCGCCATATGTCTTCGAGATCTACATCACTGAAGGCGCGACCCGTTTTCTCACCACGTTTTATGGTGAAATCCCTGCACCCGAAGTACCCATCACCGGGAATTGCCAGGTGCACACAGAGATCTTCATACAAACAAATCTGCTTCTCGGCAATCAGGTCTGGAACGACGAGAACCAAAACGGCATCCATGATGCATGGGAAAAAGGCATCGGCGGCGTATGCATTTATCTCTACGATGCAAACCGGGAACTGCTCCAACAAACGACAACCGATACGAACGGCTATTACGGATTCAATGTCGACGCCGGGACATATTACATTGGGTTTCGCAAGCCTGATGGAATGAAATTTACACAGCAAAATATTCAGGATGAGAAAGACGACAGTGATGTGGACCCTGCTACGGGTTGGACCGACGCGCTGGAGGTTACGGACTCGCTTCTGAGCGTGGACGTAGGCTTGATTCCGCTAAACGTCACAACATCTCCATCCAACCTTCCTCCTGCCAAAGTGGGACCCGTTCGATCGGGGCGACTCGTCTATGCCGACATTGCCGCATTCCTGCCACAGTCTTGCCTGATCTATGCGTATGCGTCTCCCGAAGTTCTAGCCGAGCTTCCAAAATGCGGATTCGTCTTCCACGAAATTCAGGGTGGCGGCTATATGCTGGCTATCGACCAGATGATGCAGCAGACAAACGACAACTATACCGGCAAAGCATTCGATTACACCAGCAACACCTACGCCGATGAGCCACCCACCGGCGGTGCGGATGCATCCCGACTCGATGTGTACATTGCCTGGCTGAACCAATCTGCATGGGTGTACGACCCAATCTATCAAAGTTGGTGGCGCTTCGTGGATACAGCTGACCCTGACGCTGCCGGTATCCTCCACCCCGAGGTAGACCGGCTCAACAATCGTCAATTGCATTTCGAGAATGTGATCGTGTTGTTCGCCGAACACGAAGTCATCTCACCCACAAATCTGAGCATTCATCTTGATGAAAATCTAACCGGCAAGGCTCTGATCTTCCGCGATGGACAGAAATTTGACATTCGCTGGAGCACGGCGGCAACCCAAAAGGAAATTAAGACAGAGACTCGCAAGCCGATCCAATTCTTCTATCCCGATAAGAAGACTCTCTTTCCTCTCAAACCCGGTCATACGTGGGTGCTGGTTGTCACACCGACAACATCCGTCACCGAAAAATCAAACAGTGAGTGGCTGCTTCTATTTTCGCAACCACCTGGAGCAAAGTAATTGCCGAACCGTTGCGAAGGTTTGTGACCTTCCGCAAGGCTATAATAAAAACATGCGCCGCTCGTTGTTGTATCTTTTTATACTCCTTGCAGCCTGTTCAACACAGCCAGCACGCCAATCTGCTGCGACTCAAACAAATAGTCCCAGCGTTACTTCCACGCCCACAACGATCCCCACACCAACGTTGACGGCAACTCCGCAGCCGCGTTCCTCCCCGGTCTCGTATGGACCGGAGATCGAAGACTTTCCCGAAAATGTAAATCCGCTAACGGGGCTCGCTGTATCAGACCCGTCGCTTCTCAAGCTCCCCGCTGTCCTCGTGTCCATTAGTAATATGCCTTTCACCGCCCGTCCACAGGCAGGGCCTGGCTTTGCGCCATGGGTGTATGAACTCTACATCGGCGAAGGCGCGACGCGTTTCATGAATGTCTTCTACGGACAATATCCG
>CAZKSG010000271.1:0-4619 GCA_964555335.1 uncultured Anaerolinea sp. | reverse complement strand
AAGAGTGCCTACAAATCGTCATATAATCCACATCAATGAAATCGACCTTGCGGTTGAACGCAAAAGCACTTCCGCTCATTGGGCTCTTCGCCCTGGTCATGCAGATCATCGACTCATCCCGCGTCTGGGTCATTTTGTTGATCGCCATCGGGGGGGCAACGGCGCTCTGTTATTGGTGGGTACGCGGACTTCAACGCTCGCTGACCTTTGAACGTGAGATGCGCTTTGGCTGGGCACAGGTCGGTGACCGGCTGGAGGAACGGTTCACGCTGACCAATTCCTTCGCCATGCCGGCCACATGGGTGACCATCATCGATCACTCCACCCTGCCCGATCATCATGCATCCATGGCAACAGGTGTGGATGGCAACAGCCAATCGCAGTGGAAGATCACTACGCAGTGCACGCGGCGCGGGGTATACACGCTCGGCAGCACCACATTGGAAACCGGCGATTCGTTCGGGCTCTTCACGTTGACCTTCGAAGACCCAACCTCCTCCACGCTGGCAGTCATGCCGCCTGTGATCGCCCTGCCAAAATTCCAGATCCTGTCGAGCGGATGGTCCGGTGAGGGACGTCGGAACCCGCGTTCGTTCGAAGAGACGATCAACGCATCCCACACCCGCGAAATGGCGCCCAGCGATCCCATGCGCCTGATCCATTGGAAAAGTACAGCACGTCACGACAAGTTCTTCGTCCACCAATTCGAAGGCAATCCGGCCGGAGAATGGTGGATGGTTCTGGATCTCAATAAGCAAACCCAGCTTGGCACAGGCTGGGATTCAACGGAAGAGAACGGCGTGATTTTGACGGCATCGCTCGCCGCACTCGGGCTCAAACAGCAACACCCCGTTGGCTTGGCGGTCAACGCCGGGGATGTCTCCTGGCTCGAACCGCGCCGGAATGAATACCAGCAGCGTGCCTTACTAAAGGCGCTGTCCGTTGCATCTCCATCTGAAATCGATCTAAAAGACTATTTGAATCGAATCGGCGGCTCGGTCAGCAGTCGCTGCAGCCTGTTGATCGTCACTGCCAACGCGGACCCCAAATGGACAGAGTCTCTTCTGCCACTGATGTGGCGCGGCGTTAACCCCACCGTGTTCCTGCTCGACCCCAACTCGTTCGGCGGCACGGCGGATATCCACGCGATCACACATACATTGGAGTTCATGGGCGTTTCCTGTCACGTGATTCCGCGCGAACTGCTGGATACGAAACAAGCCCGTCCTGGCCAGGAAGGCGAATGGGAATGGCGCATCTCTGCCACCGGTAAGGCAGTGGCAGTGAAGGTTCCCGTTGCAGATTGGCGGAGACTCGAATGAACGAGCGTGTGTGGAAGAGGATCTTCAGCGCAGATGTGATGGGGCTGTTCCTCATCTATATGGCATTACAGGTATTGCTCTACGGCGTCGAAGCCTTCCTGCGCGGGGTCCAAGCCGACAATTTATTCTGGATCTGCCTCATAGCAGCACTGCTTGCGCTATGGCTGGGCAAAAGCAAATGGAACGGCATCCTGGCCTCGGCGTTGATGGCAGCGCTGGGTATTGCCGGAATTTGGATATTGAGTGCAAGGCTTGGCAGTCCACTGCTCGAGCTTCTTCGGTCCATCGCCGCCATCCGCCCGCAGTTCTTCCCTGAATTCATGTATCGCTTTGATGTGGATGGAAGCGGAATTGCCTCATCATGGAACGCCATCGGTCTTGCTTCGAGTGTATTGCTCGAGCGCTGGCAGACCTGGTTCATGGGGATCGGCCGGAATGTCAACGTGAACGATGCGTTGATCAGCAACATGCTTTGGACGTTCGCACTGTGGCTGCTCTCTGCATGGATCGGTTGGTTTGCAGCCAGGCGGAATGCGGTGGCATCGCTCCTCCCCGGCGCCGGGCTGCTTACGCTCCTGATGTATAACAACGAACGTCGCGCAGAAATGCTTTGGGCGCTGGTCGTGATCATGCTGCTGCTGATGGGCATTTGGCAGTACAAGAAACTGACGGCACAGTGGACTTCGCTCGGCATCGATTACTCAGACAGTGTCCGCTATGACAACGGCCAGGCGGTCTTGATGGTCGTGCTCGTGGTGGGGACGCTCGCATTCCTGACCCCGTCCATCTCATGGCAGGATATCCGCGATGCATGGCGCGAGATCGAGCGTCAACGAGCCGCGCAAAGCAGCAACGCAAAAGCAACGCCGGGCAGCGGGCAGGCACAGCCTCCCAAGCCCAAACCCACGGTCAGGGCCGAACTGCCGCGGGAACACTTGTTGACCGCCGGGGCTGCCCAATCGGAAACGATCGTCATGACGATCAAGACCGGTGAACTGCCGCCGGTGGTGATCCAGAATTTCACCACGAACGCGCCGCGCTATTACTGGCGCAGCGCCATCTACGATCAGTATGGAGGCGCAGGCTGGTATACATCGTCGGCGCCGCCTCAGTCCATCGAAGCGAACCAGCCGCTGATCGTCGGAGTCTTGAGCGGCTATAAACTCCTTCATTTGCAAGTGAACATGCAACAGCCCGAAGGCACGCTGTTTTGGAGCGGGATGCTCTACAGCGCGAACATCCCCATCAAAGTGGATTGGCGGCTCCGTCCCCAATCGAACCTGTTCGCCGATCAAACAGCCTTGCTTCAAGCGGATATGTTTGCCGTCCACACCGATGCATCCACCTTCAATGTGGACACCTATATCCCCACGCCGTCTGTAGAGCAATTGCGCGCCGCGTCCACCGAGTACCCCAATCACATTCGGGACGTTTATTTTTCATTGCCAAACACCGTCCCCGAACGAGTCCATGAGCTGGCACAGGAGATCACGCGCGGAAAAGAAACACCCTACGACAAGGCGAAAGCCATCGAAACCTATCTGCGCACGAACTATCCGTATGATCTGGAAATCGGCGCTCCACCCGAAGGACAGGATGTGGCAGATTACTTCCTCTTTGACCTCAAGCGCGGCTACTGCGATTATTACGCCACCGCCATGGTGGTGCTGGCACGCTCCAGCAGACTTCCGGCACGCTTCGTCTCGGGCTATGCTCCCGGCGAATATGATGCGCCGAATGCGCAGTACATCATCCGTGAACTGCATGCCCATTCGTGGGCAGAGGTCTACTTCCCTGAGATCGGCTGGGTGGAGTTCGAACCCACGGGTCACGAACCCGAGATCGTGCGCGAAGAGGCAAAGCCAGATACCGCATCAGATGAGCAGACCGGCAAGGTCACCCGAAAGATCCTCTTTGAACTGACCGGTCAACGATGGTCGGTTCTGCTGATCCCGGTTGCCGCTGTGATTTTTGCGATCCTGCTTTACTTCTCCGTCATCGAACGGATGCTGCTCTTGCGGCTTGCTCCGCCGGTGGCTGTGGAGATTCTATACAAGCGACTCTATCGTTCGGGGCGCACACTTGCAGGCGAACATACACAGGCTGAAACCGCGCACGAGTTCATGGACAAACTGATCCAATGCATGTTGCACATCCATGAACAGTTGAAGTTCAAAGGTTCGCCGCATAACGTAAGGTCAGACGTGGAACAACTGACCCGCATCTATCAATCGTCCTTGTTCAGTCATGAGGGAGTCGATCAACAGGATGCAAGGCTTGCACTCAACACATGGACACGTCTGCGATGGTCCCTGCTCATTGAACGAACAAAATATTTCTTGTGGATGAAGATCATCGTGCGCTATAGCAAGTAATAAGGCTCATGTCATTACCCTGCATCTTCGTGCGGGGCAACGACATGATGTTATCTTAAAATTTTCATATTCACCCTTCATGGTCATTGATTTTGATTCCATATTGTTGTATAGTATCAAAATAATTTGCAT
This sequence comes from uncultured Anaerolinea sp., assembly GCA_964555335.1. Classification (GTDB taxonomy): domain Bacteria; phylum Chloroflexota; class Anaerolineae; order Anaerolineales; family Villigracilaceae; genus Defluviilinea. Next base: position 790 of record CAZKSG010000271.1, on the reverse strand, counting down.
ATAAAAATCGTTTGAGATTTGCTTGATGCAATCTGATTAACGTTATTCGATCTCATACGATGATATAAACCATACATGCAAAGACAGAAAGGAAACAAAAGAGATGTCCACCATGGAAACACTCACCATCAAGACAGAAAATAAATTTAGAAGTTTGATCACCAAGCAAGCCTACTCCAGGGGAGAAGTGATCTGCGATATCCCCACGGAGAAATTGTTCGATAAGGCCAATCGCTACACCGTGCAGATCTCACAAGACAAGCACACCGAAGTTGGAAAACTCTCCGCGCTCAATCATTCCTGCGATCCAAATGTGATCCTCGATACCGAGAACCTGCTCATGGTTGCACGCCGTGACATTGCCAAGGGGGAAGAACTCTCCTTCTTCTACCCCTCCACCGAATGGGAAATGGATGCGCCGTTCATCTGCCTGTGCGGCGCAGCCAACTGCATCCATGTGGTGGCCGGCGCCCGCTTCCTGCCGCTTTCCACACTGGAACATCACTACCTCAACAAACACATCCGCGAGATGATGATCGACCTGTTAAACAACACAGAAAAGCATCTGACCGATTTGAAGAAGTAACTGGAAGTTGTCTCAAAAATGTCGCCCTGAGCGATAGCGAAGGGTCCCTACCATAACAAGTAGAGACTCTTCGGTCGCAACGAACGCTCCCTCAGAGTGACATAGCATTTTGAGACAGGTTCCAGAACAACAACGTCCCGAAGGCTCAAAACCTTCGGGACGTTTCATTGAGGCAGCCTTTCAAGATTATCAGGCAGATTCACT
>CAZKSG010000270.1:0-4632 GCA_964555335.1 uncultured Anaerolinea sp. | reverse complement strand
ATCTTCCCGATCCTTCACCGCCGCTTCCTGTTCGCCGATGTGGAGAATTTCCTGCTCTATGATTTTTACCGATCCGAGGGTGGCGTGGATGAGAATGTCTTTGCCTATTCCAATGTTTATAATGATGAACGTGGTGTGGTCATCTATCACAACCGTTTTGCCGACACAAAAGGCTGGATCAAGACCTCTGCTGCATATCTTGACAAGAACACTGGGGATCTGCGGCAAAAATCCCTCGCAGAGGGACTTGGTTTACCGTTCGATGGCTACGTCATTTTCAAGGATTACGTCACCCATCTGGAATACATCTGCTCGTGCGCAGAACTCTGGGAAAAAGGACTATATCTTGACTTGCATGCCTACCAGCACCATGTCTTCATGGATTGGCGCTTTGTCGATGATGAAAAATGGATGATCATCCATAATGAACTGAATGGCTCAGGTGTTGAGTCCATGGATGCGAAGTGGGAAGCCATGTTTGGGACAAAACCGGAACTGGAAAAGACGGTGAAGGTAAAGAAGACGCGTAAGAAGACAGTTGCAGGAAAGAGTAAGAAGAAGGAAGTAAAAGTTGCGAAGAAGAAGACTGTGGCGACACCTTCTACTGCAAAGACAAAGTCAACTGCGAAGAAAACGTCGGTGAAACAGGTTGTAAGCAGTAAAAAGACGTCCACAAAAACGTCAACTGCTGCAAAAAAGACAGCCACAAAGAAGATAACTGCGGCCAAACCAGCAGCGAAGAGAACTACAAAGAAACCAGCGGCTAAGAAAGTTGTGACAAAGAAAACTTCAAAATGACATAAGCGAACACGGCAGCCAATTGACTGCCGTGTTCGCTTATGTATGGACTATTGCAGGATCATGAATATCTTCGTGTTATCCGAACTATGACTCATTAGTTTAGAAGGATTAACATCATTATGATAGCTAGCGATAATGCAAAATAGACGGTTGGTTCACCTAATAATTATGGCGGCAGATATAGCATCATGCTGTTGATCGTGTACAACAGATTTGCATCTGATGTTTTGACGATTACATCCCAGAACGGATTCTTTGGAGTTAATTGCCCCAGCGTGGCTGGTAGTCACAGTATCCGTTCGTGGTCAGGCGTCGCACATCTGAGCCATCGATGCGCATGATGTAGATCTCGCAACTGGTTGTATCTTTGTTCGCCACGTCTGTGTAAGCAGTAAAAGCGATCCATTTGCCATCAGGGGAGAAGCTTTGGCCCTGCGAGTTGTTTCCCTTGGATATTTGATGCAGATTGCTGCCGTCCAGGTTCATGACGTAGATCTCGTGCAGGAAGGAACCGCCCATATCGAAAGTGATCAGATCGTTCGCGGACCAATCGCTTCGTCCGCGCGTGTCGATCGTGTCGTTGACCAAACGCGGATCGCGTCCATCGCTACCCATGGTGTAAAGCTTGTTGTTTTCGCCTTTCCCCATGGCGAACAGAATCTGTGTGCCATCTGGTGACCAGGTGGCATCATGGGCGTCTTTTCCAGGCGAGCTATAGAATTCGTGAGGATCACCTCCATCGCGATCCATGATCCAAATTTGTGTGGCGCTATTTCCCGCGCGATAATTAAAGATCACATATTTGTTGTCTGGTGAAATTTCGGGAGCGCCGAGGTTCGATCCGAGATGGGTGAGTTGTTTTATTTTGCCATTGTTGAGGTTGAGTTCCATGATCTCGGTGGTTTTCTCTGGTTTGCCAACAAAGAGTACATACTTGCCATCTGGAGAAAGGTTGGCGTAGCTGCTGGCTTCGGGCGCATCGGTCAGGCGTTGCCAGCCGGAGCCATCTGCGTTTATGATGCAAATCTCATCGCCTGCGATCTGGCAGGTGTATACGATCCTGCCGGTCGGTGTCTCCTGGTTCTGCCCTCCATTCACAGGTGTGTCTGTGATGACTATGTCAATATCAGATGGAGTATCTGTAATTTGTGCGATCTGTGTAGGCGTGGAAATATTGTTAAGGATGTAATTGATACCGAACCCGAGCGCAACAAGGCAAAACAATCCAATAACGATTAGGATTCCAGGGAGAATAAATTTCTGAAGATCTGCAGACGATCTTGATCCACCCTGTTGTACTTTTGGAAGTTTATGGATGGCCGTTATATCCAGGTGTTCTTTCAACGCCTTTTCAAGTTCATCCATGCCGGCGGTGAAATTTCGGCGCAGGTCAACGCGCTGGTGAGCCGAAAGCCGAAGCGGGATTGAGTCATCTTCGTCACCGTGGATCAAGACCGGAAAGATGCGCTTCTGATTCTGCTCTGCAAAACTGATCTCCCGCCGAACCCATTCGGAATTGTTCGCTTCTGGCGAAAGCAGGACAATGATTCCCGCAGCACTGCGGATCGCCCGCTCGATCTCCCGTTCCCAGGTGGGTGACCCAGGGATCAGGTTTTCAGTATCCACCCATACTTTGATGCCGCGCTGGCGTAGTTCGTTGAGCACCCTCTTTTGGTAACTCGCATCTTCACGGCTATAACTCATAAAGAATTGTGTTGCAGGTTCACCCATAAATGGCCTCTTTCAGAGCGGTTTTGTTGATTATAGAGGAAAACGGAGATTCTGGTAAACGAAAAAAGGTCTTCACGCCATTGGGCATTGAAGACCTTCTCTGTGGTTGATTTGAATGTTAGACCGGTCGTGGGGGATAATCTGGCGATTGGCGTCGAAACTCGTAGTTTTCCATGATCGAATGGATAATGCCTTTTTGATGATCGGTGACGATCTCGAACTCGAGCCCGATATTGAAGTATTCAGGGCTCAGATCTTTTTGACAGTATGCAACGCGTACAGGGAGGACCATACGGCTGGCTTTGATATCAGGCAATTCTGGCAACTGGATGGAAATGGTCATGCGATCATTGATCTTGATGGATTCATCGCCGATCACCATGGCGCCCAATTGATTCAAATCGCCGAGATAACCAATTAATTTGCCGCTGTATAGGTCGAAGACCTGGGAATACGACATCAGGTCTGTGCGCGGTTGTTTGCGTCGTTCCTGCATTTCTGCCTCCGATGTAATAAGTGTACTTGACTTGCGGATGAAAATCAATTGCACGCACATCTTAAAATCTAACTGTTATGATATGAAGTATGGTTAAATCACATCATGCGATGGATTTATCTTTCCCCACACCTTGACGATGCTGTCCTCTCTGCAGGCGGCTTGATCTACGAACAGACACGGTCTGGTATCCCGGTCGAGATCTGGACCTTTATGTGCGGATATGCTCCCGAAGATGCGGTCTCACCGTTTGCCGAGTCTATTCACCAGCAATGGGGATTCTCCTCTGCTGAAGAAACGACGCACTCCCGGCGTGAAGAGGATCGGAATGCTGCAGCGGTTGTTGGTGCCAGCGTAGTCCACTTCGACTTTTTGGATTGCATCTACCGGCGTAAACCGAATGGGGAATGGCTGTATTCTGCGATCTCGGTCCCGCCCGCCCCTGAAGATGCCGAACTCCCAAAACAGATTGCAGATGCAATCCTACCCCGCCTCCTTCCGGACGATGTGCTGGTGGCCCAACTATCGGTCGGTTCCCACGTGGACCATGTTCTGGTGCGGCAAGCAGCCGAATTGCTGGGGCGCCCGTTGCTTTATGATATAGATATCCCGTACATGTTCTACAAACCCGAGGAATTTGAGCCAAAATCCGCCGAAATGGACGAAAAAACGTACTCCATATCGGAAACCGGCCTGAAATCCTGGCAGGAGGCGGTTCTTGAGTACGAATCCCAGCTTCCGGTGCTGGGTGAAGCCCTATCTACCCCTGAACAGGCCCGGGAATCCATCCAATCCTACTGGTCAGAATGGAAGGGGATTCGTTTGTTTCAAAAGCGTTAGACAGGTTACAAGTCTCTTGTAACGCGTATGAATTCATGATATATTAAGCCCGCTTTACTGACAACTGCATTGGGATATTTCTATTTGCATCTCTTGATGAGATGCAAAATTCTTATATCAGGAAAGAAACATGCCGAACAACTTTTTGACCAAAGAGGGGTATCAGAAGCTTCAGGACGAGTTGGATTACCTGCGGACAGCCAAACGTCAGGAAGTGGCCAATCGCCTGCACGAGGCGATGGAGGGTGGGGAACTGATCGAGAATGCCGAATATGAAGCCGCCAAGAATGAGCAGGCTTTTGTGGAAGGCCGTATCCAGGAATTGGAGATGCTTCTTGCAACCGCCAAGATCATCGAAGAGAATGGCAGGAAGAAGAGTGATATGGTCCAGGTAGGCTCGAAGGTGACCATCAAGGAAGGCAATTACGAGGCAGAGGTGTATACGATCGTCGGCGCCGCAGAAGCCAACCCTCGCGAAGGTAAGATCTCGAACGAATCGCCGATCGGCAAGGCTATCCTGAACCGCAAGGTTGGCGACACCGTGAAAGTGGAAACCCCAGGCGGCACGTATAATGTTAAAATCCTGAAGATCAGTTGATCGCAGGAACGTAACGATGTATATCCCCGCGTGCCTGTGAAGGAACGCGGGGTTTATTTTCTTAAGAGTCCTCTCCTGAAGGGAGAGGGAGAAATCTTGCTCATCCCTGGCCCTTCTCCCGAAAGAGAAGGGGGAGACAATTGAACATGACAGAATACAACTCACT
>CAZKSG010000269.1:0-4634 GCA_964555335.1 uncultured Anaerolinea sp. | reverse complement strand
CTGAATACGCAACGACTTCCCATCAAGTGTGGGAAGTCGTTTTTTTAACAACCAGTTGTACTAATTGGTCTCTGACGGGACCAGGCTGATCGTTTCTTTGTAATTTTCCACGTTCATAATAACTGGGACCATGAACGCGCCCAGAGCGATCAGTATGCAGAGAACGCCTCCTGCCCAGAACCATACGCGAATGCCCAGCCAGTCTGCAAAGGGACCGGCGAGCAGCAACCCTATTGGAGAGATGGCCGTGGCACCGCTGTTGAGCAGTGACATTACACGTCCTTGCATGTCTGGACGCACAATGGCTTGCATCAACGCGCCGATAGGTCCGTTGGCGATGGGCATCATGAGTCCAAGCATGATATTGCCGACAATGGCGAGTGCAAAGGCGTTGGCAGGGGCGAGTCCGATCAACGTTACACCGACCCCCAATCCTACGATGCCGGTCACCGATGTAACGATCTTTTTCTTGAATCCACCCCAAATGCTCAACCCGATGCCTCCAGCGATGATCCCGAAGCCCATCGCGGATTCCATCAATCCGAGTTCAATAGCACCCTTGCCGAAATGTTTTGTAATCAACAAGGGAGTGAGCGAGCCCGTTGGCACAAGGAGAAAGTTAAGGAAAAGCGCCATAAAAATGATGGACGTGAATCCCGGAATGGAACGGATATAGGCAAGGGCATCGCGGATATCCTGCATCAGGCTTGGCTTTGATGCCAGTGCCTGCAGTTCTGCATGTCGTTGTGGTTCGGGAATGGCGATGATGAATAGCGGCACGATCGCGAGCAGTGCCGTGCCGACATCGATCAAGAGAACGCCTTGTGTGGATAAAACGCCAAGGAGCATGGCTCCGATAGGTGGTGCGATCAAGGCATTAATTCCCTGCAATGCCTGGTTGAGTCCGTTGATGCGTGTCAGTTGTTCCTTTGGCACCATCAACGGTGTTGTCGCTGCCATCGCCGGGAAGTGAAACGCGCCTCCTGTGGAACGGATGAACATAACCGCATATACATGCCAGATCTCAACTTTTCCCGCCGCAAACAAATATGCCAGTAAGAGTGAAAACGCGGCGATCGTTCCATCGGACACGATCATGATCGCGCGGCGGTTCCAACGGTCCACGAGTGCGCCGGCAAACGGACCGATCACGATCTGGGGCAACATCCCCACGAGCGTGGCAATGGCGAGAACGGTGGCAGAGCCGCTTTTTTGAGTGAGCCACCAGATCAAGGCAAATTGCACCAGCGCAGAACCGAATAGTGACAGAGCCTGTCCCGACCAGATGGTAAAGAAGCGGGTTGCCCATTTTTCAGTTTGAGGTTGTGATGAATTTTCCATATCTTTGCGCTATCCTTTGCATGTAATTTGTTGCCTATAATAGATTCTTTCGAAGTATACGGCAACAGCCCAAAGTAGGGTTTTTTCCTGGCTGATAGGCCAGTCTGTGCCTGGAAGAAAGGCATGCCAAATAAACAATGGACGCCTCGTTTGTGAGGCATCCATTGTTGTGCTTGGACTATTTTCTAGCGATGTGAAGAGATTCTTTTCTTTATTTGTATTTATTCATCCATCTTGCCGAGCCAGCCTTTGCGCTCCATCCACTTCACAAATTCCAGGACCGGTGAGACGGTCAGCGACAAGGCAAGGATGATCAGCCAGTCCACAAGCGGCAGGCTAAATGTGTTGAACGGTTCATGCAAGGCCGGGATGTAAACGATAAGCAGCAGCAACACGATCTCCCACAGGATGGCGATGTTGAGCCACTTATTCTCGAACGGACGATTGAAGACCGAATGACGGTCGGAGCGGAAGTTGTAAGCCTTAAAGAACTGGATCAAGACCAGTGACATGAAGGTCATGGTCATAGCCTCTTCCTGGCTGCGGCCGGAATTCATCGCCCAGGTGAACAACCCAAGATTGATGAGCGTAGACCAAAGCCCACCCGCTACCATCAATGCCACCACCGGGCGTGTAAAGATGCCGGTGCGCGGATTACGTGGCTTGCGTTTCATCAGGTCCTTTTCGGGTGGATCGATCGAAAGCGCCAATGCAGGCAGACCATCTGTTGCAAGGTTGACATACAGGATTTGCACTGCCGTAAGCGGAATGGGCAGCCCCAGTAATGCCGACCCGGCCATCAGACCGATCTCGCCGATGTTCGATGAAAGCAGGTACATCAGATATTTCTTGATGTTACCGAAGACACCGCGACCTTCTTCGACCGCTGCAACGATGGATGCAAAATTGTCATCGGTCAGTGTCATCTCGGCGGCTTCTTTCGTGACGTCGGTGCCGGTGATACCCATGGCGATGCCGATATCTGCTTTCTTGAGGGCAGGTGCATCATTGACGCCATCACCGGTCATTGCAACGATGTGTTCATTCGATTGAAGCGCGGTCACCACGCGCAATTTATGAGTTGGTGAAACGCGCGCATATACTTCGATGTTTTCCACCTCCCGCCTGAAGTCTTCATCCAAAATTTCGTCCAACTGCGCGCCGGTTACGACACGCCCTGTCTTGAGCAACCCCAACTCGCGCGCCACGGCTTCAGCAGTGACGGGGTGATCGCCCGTGATCATCACTGGGCGAATCCCGGCCTGTTCACAGACCATAATGGCTTGCCTGGCTTCCGGGCGCGGCGGGTCGATCATGCCTGCAAGCCCAAGGAAGGTCATACCGTTTTGAGCAGTTTTGATATCCGCATTCGGTTTGTAGGCAACACCCAATACACGTAGTGCGTCGCTGGCCATTCCTTGCCCGATGATGGCGATCTCCTTGCGTGTGTTCCCGTCGAGTTTCTTCACTCCGTTGTCAGTCAGGATCTGATCGCAATGTTCCAGGATGATCTCCGGCGCGCCTTTAGTGTAGGCGATAATACCATCTCTGGTGTTATGCAGCGTGGTCATGCGTTTGGTCTCAGATGTGAACGGGATTTCCTGTGTGCGCGGGAATTCGCGATCGAGCGTTTCTTTCTCCAACCCTGCCTTGGCAGCTGCTACGACCAGTGCTCCCTCAGTTGGATCGCCTTTGATTTCCCAGTTGTTATCTTTCTCGGCATGTAGCGCCAGAGTGGCATCTGATGCAAGTGTGGCCGCGGTGAGCAATTGTCGAAGTTCATGACCTGGTTCTGTCTTTCCACTGCCATTGAGCGAGAATTCTCCGAATGGGGCGTATCCACTTCCGCTGACGTGATATGTTTTTCCAGCAACATACACCTTTCGCACGGTCATCTCGTCTTTGGTAAGTGTGCCTGTTTTATCAGAACAGATGACCGACGTACTGCCCAATGTCTCTACAGCAGGGAGTCGGCGGATCAAGGCATGCCGTTTGACCATCTTTTGCACGCCGATCGCCAACGAGATCGTCACGACCGCGGGCAGCGCCTCAGGAACCACAGCGACAGCGAGCGCAATGCCGAAGATCAACATTTCGATGAACGGCTGCCCGCGCAGCAGCCCCAGTGCGACGATGATTGCAACCACTACAAATGCTGCACGTGCCAATGCTGTGCCGACCTTATCCAGGTTTTGCTGGAGCGGTGTCTTTCCACTTTCCATGGTTTGCAGCAATTGGGCAATCTTTCCAAATTCGGTCTGCATCCCGGTCGCGACAACGAGCGTCTTCCCGCGTCCATAGGTGACAGCGGTCCCAGCGTAGACCATGTTCCGTCGGTCGCCGACCGGCAGATTGGGCGTTCGAAGCGGATCAACGTGTTTCTCGACCGGCATCGATTCACCGGTTAAAGCCGCTTCTTCCACTTGCAGGTTCACGGATTCCAGTACACGCCCATCGGCGGGGATGCGGTCGCCTGTGTGCAGGATAATGATGTCACCGGGAACCACATCCCGTGCGGCGACCTGGACTTCCCTGCCATCCCGAATGACCTTTGCCGTGGGCGCCGCCATCTGGCGCAACGCTTCAATGGCACGTTCCGCACGGTATTCTTGAATGAAGCCGAGAAAGACCGCAAATAAAACGATCACCGCTATAACGATGGACTCGATCCCGTGTCCCAAAAAGAGCGAGATGATTGTTGCTCCCAAGAGGATCAAGATCAACACATTCTTGAATTGATCGAGAAGAATGTTCCATGCTGAAATGCGGTGTGCTGCCTGGATCTCGTTCGGCCCGTATTGAGCGACGCGTTCCATGGCTTCTGCCTGGCTGATGCCTGTAGGCTTACTATTCAATTTTTCATACGCCTCATCTATGGTCCTGGCGTACCAAATGTTGTTTTGTTCCATAAAGTGTAAAGATCTCCTTATTTGTTTTTATCTTCGCGCCTTGGCATGGCAGACTTGAACATGAAATGGTTAAAGACATAGATCGGGCCTACAACGATTAATAGAGCTAATACGGCAAGTAGGTCCAGCCCTAGGACAATGATCTCTTCGAACCACAGGAATAGGGATGTACCTCCCGCACCTGTGGCCAGGGCGGGTTTCCAATACTTCTTAAGAGCTGACGTTGCAGACATGGGTAACTCCTTTCTGCGTGACAGATTTCAGGGGTAGCCGGTGTCAGCGAATAAAAAAGACCACCGCCTGAAAGGCGATGGTCTTGCGCTTACATTCAGACAGCCGGGAAATCTCTTTCCGTCATGACGACTGCCCAACCCGAAACCGGTT
>CAZKSG010000268.1:0-4665 GCA_964555335.1 uncultured Anaerolinea sp. | reverse complement strand
CGCCAATCGCGCCACCGATGATGGCATTCTCCGCGATGGGAGTATCCTTCACGCGATCCGCGCCATACTTATCAAAAAAGCCTTTTGTTACCGCATAAGTACCGCCCCACACACCCACTTCCTCACCCATGATGAAGACAGCCGGGTCACGGTCCATTTCTTCCATAAGAGCTTGCGAGATCGCCTCGCGCATTGTGATTTTAGCCATGATTAATTCCTTCACCACGAAGTAACACAAAGGAGCACCAAAGTTTTCCTTTGTGTTACTTCGTGTCCTTTGTGGTTAGTTCTCTACAAAAACATCGGTGAACAATTCTTCGGGTGCCGGTTCGGGAGAGGTCTCTCCGAATTCGACCGCCTTGTTCACCTCTTCTTCAACGCTGGCTTCGATCTCATCGAGCCCTTTGCGAGTGGAGACCTTCTTATCCAACAGGTATTTATTGAAGATACCAATCGGATCGTTCTCCTGCCACTGTTTCACTTCTTCTGCTTTGCGATAGCGTTCGGGGTCGCCCATCGAGTGACCGCGGAAACGATACGTATCGATCTCAAGGAGATACGGCTGGCCTTCGGTGCGGACATATTCAATGGCTTCCTTTGCCGCTTCATAGACCTTCATCACATCCATACCATCGACTTGGCCGTTCTTCATGCCGTAGCCTTCGGCCTTCTGGCGGATCTCTGTTACCGCTGAGGCACGTTCAACGGCAGTACCCATGCCATACTGGTTGTTCTCACAAACCCACAGCACACGCAGTCCCCAGGTCTTGGCCAGGTTCAACGCTTCATGGAAATATCCGATATTCGTGGCGCCATCACCGAACATGCAGATGGTCACATTATCGTTCTTGGCATACTGGTCGCCGAGAGCCAGTCCGGCGGCGATGGGCAAGTGCCCGCCCACAATGGCATGTCCGCCCCACATGTTCTTGCTGGTATCGGCCATGTGCATGGAACCACCCTTGCCCTTCGACATGCCGGTTGCCTTCCCCAGCAGTTCCGCCATCACAGCGTTTGCCGATATGCCACAGTTGATGGCTACACCATGGTCGCGATAGGCAGTGATCACCCGGTCACGCGGCTCGCGGGCCGCAATCAAACCGGTGGACACCGCTTCCTGCCCGATGTACAAGTGCATGAAACCGCCGATCTTACCCGCCTGATACAGCTCAGCGCCGCGTTCCTCCACGCGGCGAATCAATACCATTTGATGGTACAGGTCCAGTAATTGTTCTTTCTTCATCTCTGCTCTCTCAAAAAAAATTTTGACGCAGCCTTGCGAAGACACCAATCCTCCACAGGGCTCATTTCAATCAATGGAATACAGGCAAAATAACATGGCGCTACAAGCGCCACGATATGCGTACGTCTCTCCGGAAAAAATTATATCAGAGATTTTCCGTCTGATTTTCTCTCAAAGCCTATCGAATTTCAAAGTACAATACAAAATATGGACTGGCTAACTGGCGGAAAACAGGGCGAAGCCAAGCGCCTGATCGCACAACTTGGAGATGTAACTCAGCGGGACCGCGCCGCACAGGAGTTGATTCGACTCGGCGCCGATGCCGTGAATCCGCTCATCGAAGCGCTTCAAACCAAAGACGCAGGCTTGCTTCCGTTGATCCAGCAGATCCTTGCCCGCATCCCCTCCGCCACCCCAACGATGGTCAATCTGCTTGGCAATACTCATCCCGTGATTCGCGGGCGTATTGCTGAGATCTTCTCCATCAACAAGGACCGGGCCGCCATTCCTGCGCTGTTAGACGCTCTACAAGGCGAATACTTTACCGTCCGTTCGCGGGCGGCTTTGGCGCTGGCGAAGATGGGCGAGCCGAAAGCCGTTCCACTTTTATTGAACTTATTAAAAGATCGCGAAGACGAAGTCCGCATTGCAGCTTGTCTTGCCCTGGGTCTTTTCCGTGACCCATCCACATTTGACGACATCACCAACGTTCTGCTCGACGACCCACAAATCGAAGTCCGTCAGGCAGCCGCGCGTGCGCTCGGAAATACCCAGCACCCTGCCGCTCTACCCTATTTAATGGAGGCGTTACGTGATCCATTCTGGTGGTATGAGCGTGAACATGGTGTCGGTGATCTGCTGCTGGCCATCGAAAAGATGGGGAATGCAGCCGTTGATCCCTTGATCGATGCGCTACAGGATAAAGAGGGGACCGTCCGCAAATTCGCTGCGATCCTGCTCGGTAAACTGGGAGACCCGCGTGCCATCGAACACTTAAGCATGTCGCTGTATGACACACATTATGAAGTGGGGAAAGCCTCAGCCGAATCCCTCGCAAAATTTGGCGCACACAGTTTCGATATCCTAACCGAAGCGCTACGTCACCCTGAGATGTGGATCCGCATCCACGCGGTCATTGGACTCAGCCAGATCAAGGATGCGCGTGTCGCTCCCATCCTGATCCAAATGTTTAACAACCCCGAACGCGAAGTTAAAAAGCAGGTGATCCGCTCGCTGGGCGAGATCAAAGACCAGCGCACCATCCCCATCCTGCAACAGATCATAGCGAACCGCAGCGACCGTGAATTCCACGCGCTGGCAAAAGAGGCTCTTGAAAAAATAGTGTAATTCTTTTTATAGGTAGAGGACCAATGAAGCGGATACACATCTTACTCGGTATACAGTCTTTGCTTGGAATACTGGTTTCGATCAACCGTTTAGGCACATGGACATTGGGCTATGTGCTTCCTAATGAATTCCTGCGCTGGGTGGATTTTAACAACATGCTCGTGCTGTCACTGATCAGTCTGGTGGCGCTTTATCTCCTCAAGAAGGCAATCGAATACAACACCCCTGCCCGTGATGGAAACGCTCATACCGCCTGGAATTTGGTATTCATCATCGGCTTATACCTCACGGCTGCAAGTTACGGCGACCACGAAGTGACCAACTATCTGCATCAACGATTCTGCGCTACAGATATCACCAGCGATCTTTGTCGCATCATTATCTTTAACGATGATGAGTTCAGTCACTGGGTGTTTTTTACAGGCTTCGTCATGATCAACACGGCGATCCTGTTCCTGCAGAATCTTTTCCCTCACAAAGGAAACATCACAAATGGAGATAATGCCCTGCTCGCCCTGAATGCACTATTTCTGGGTGCAGCCGTGTTGGCAAATCTTGGCTTTGAAGAGATCGGACTCGATCTGTACGTGGTCGCATTATTAGCCTTTGTTTCGGCACACCTGCTGTGGAGGCGTGGCAGGCAGCCCATGTTTGTCTATTACACAATCGCCTACTGGCTGGGGTTGATTGGTAGCCTGGTCGCGCAGGCCTTTCGGTAACAAAAATGTCCGCTGAACTAGTTCAGCGGACATTTTTGTTGGAAACAATCCTACGCTTTTTTTCCTTCCATGTCAAAACCTGGAATTCGAGAGGCTCGTTCCATCCACTTTAATACTGCGTCGAGTAGATAGACCATGGCCAGATAGATCACCGCGACAGCCAGATATGAACCGATCGGATCATACGTTCTTGCCGCGATGGCTTTTGCTTTTGCCATCAGTTCAGGGACTGCAATCAAAAATACAACCGCAGTGGATTTCAAGAGTGAAACCGGTTCGTTCGACCACGCGGGAATCGCCAATCGTAACGCCTGAGGCAGGATTACATACCAGATCGTCTTCCACTTTGACATGCCGATGGAACGTCCGGCCATCATTTGATTATCACCAATTGCCAGAATGGAACCGCGCAAGTACTCCGCCTGATACGCGCCGCTGTTTAATCCAAGTGCAAGGAAAGCTGAAAGTTCACGCGAGAGTGTAATTCCCAGGCCTGGCAAACCATAATAGATCAAAAACAATTGAACAAGCAATGGCGTTCCACGGAAGAGTTCGATGTAACCAACCGCCAGTCCACGCCAGAATTTTCCGCCGTAGGTTCGCGCCAGTGTTGCAAGAAGTCCCAACACAAATCCGGCGAGCAGACCTTCTGCGGTCAATAGAAGAGTGATGCCCGCCCCTTTCAACAGGTCAGGCAAAAAACGGACAAAGAAATTGTAAAACTCGCTCATTCCTTCCCGCCTTTTTCCTTTTCCTTCTTACCGTAAAGCTCGGTGATCTTCCACAGGAATTCACGTGTACGGTCGTGTTTGGGATGATAGAAAAGATCATCAGGCGAGCCTTCTTCCACGATGCTGCCTTTTTCCATGAAGACAATACGGTCTGCCACTTCGCGAGCGAATCCCATTTCGTGGGTGACGACCAGCATTGTCATTCGGTCGCGGGCCAGCTTTTCCATGACGCCGAGAACTTCACCGATCAACTCCGGATCAAGAGCAGAGGTAGGTTCATCGAACAACATCACCTTCGGGTCCATCGCCAGCGCACGGGCAATGGCTACGCGCTGCTGCTGTCCGCCTGAGAGCTGACCGGGGAAATGGTCAGCGCGGTCGGCGAGACCGACGCGTTTTAATTCCTCCACCGCTTTTTCACGTGCCTTATCCTTCGGCATCTTCTTAACCCTGGTCAAGCCGATCATTACATTACCAAGTGCAGTGAGATGATTGAAGAGCAAAAAGTTTTGGAAAACCATGCCGATCTGCTGGCGGACTTCGTCCTCGTTAAAGCCTTTGGCGGTGATCTCATTACCATCCAGGAAAACCTGTCCCCCATCGTGAGAGGTGAGCAAGTTGATAC
>CAZKSG010000267.1:0-4678 GCA_964555335.1 uncultured Anaerolinea sp. | reverse complement strand
TCTTCCCGCTATTCTTTATCAAGTCTTTATGATTTCTTTGAATGGATTGTACAAACGAAAAGTACACTCCGTGTAACAAAAATTACGGAGGTCCTTATGGTTACTTTGTTCGGAAAACGGATCCGTTTGTTTCGGCCACGCAGTATTTGGATCCGCAAACTTGTTCAATGGTTTTTCTTCTTGCTGGTGGCATTGATCGCCATCAACCATACGCTGGCAGAAAGCGGCGGAGGGATTTCATTCCTTTCAAGCGCGTCTTTGCATGCAGTGTGTCCTTTTGGTGGGGTGGAGAGTCTGTATACGATTGCGACCAGTGGTTTGCTCGTCAAGAAGGTGCACGACTCGTCCCTCGTTCTCGCAGGGCTCGTTCTGCTCCTGTCCATTTTGTTTGGACCAGTCTTTTGTGGGTGGGTCTGCCCGTTGGGGACTGTTCAGGAATGGATGGGCAGGTTGGGGCGGAAATTATTCAGGCGTCGTTATAATCATTTCGTTCCCGCAAAGCTGGATGTTGTTCTGCGTTATTTGCGGTATGGTGTGCTTTTCTGGGTTTTGTATGTCACCGCGATGAGCGGGACCCTGATATTTGAAGCGTACGATCCCTATTATGCTTTGTTCAACTTCTGGAGTACAGAAGTGGCTTGGACTGCAATTGCCATCCTGGTTCTTGCGTTGGGACTTTCCTTGTTTGTGGAGCGTCCCTGGTGCAAGTATGCCTGCCCTTATGGTGCCGTGCTGGGGCTTACGAACCTGTTTCGAGTGTTTTCCATTAAGCGTTCGCAGACAACTTGTAAAGCAGATGGTGCCTGTTCGATCTTATGTCCTATGAACATTCCTGTTGATACCCAAACCGTTGTACGGGACCATCAATGTATCTCCTGCCTCGAATGTACGTCAGAAGCGGTTTGTCCGGTTGCCAGAACCGTTTTGTTCACCAGTGGAGGTGTGAAATGATGCTGACATCGAGAACATTGGCTGTGGTTGTGTTCGTACTGATCTTCGGAGGGATTGCCTTCTCGTCAATAATGGGCTGGTGGGCGACGGAATCCACCAAGGTCCCCACTACATTCACGGAGGGAGAGTTCGCCGGGTTATCCAACCCGGCCGATATTCGCGGTTCCTATACATTTGGAGATATCGCGGATTCGTTTGACGTCACTCCTCAGATTCTGGCGCAGGCCTTTGTCGTAGCAGGCGATGACCCGTCTACGTTTGCCGTCAAGGACTTGGAAACCATATATCTTGACAGTGGATATGAGATTGGAACTGCTTCGGTCAGGTTATTTGTGGCCTACTACTCGGGTCTGCCGTTGGATACCACAGGACAGGATATCTATCTTCCGCAGCCTGCAGTTGAGCTTCTTTTGGCGAACAACGATCTTACGCCCGAACAGGTTTCCTACCTCACGCGGCATACAGCTATCCTTGCTGATCCCGTGAGTACGTCCGTGCAGGTCACATCTCCAACTTCGTCTGCTGTAACTCCTTCCAGCGAGGACTATACGGTTAAAGGGAAAACGACCTTTGGCGAATTACTGGGCTGGGGTGTGCCGCAGGCAGTTATTGAAGAACGTATCGGTGCTCCCATGCCTGATCCTGCCATGACCCTGAAGGATTACGCCTCTGCAAATGGACTTGATTTTGAGTCTCTTAAACCGGCTTTGCAGGCCGAGGTGGATAAGCTGAAACCCTAAATCAGATACTCTTCCAGATATCTTTATAGTTGCATGGGTCAGGCAGAGATTCATGCAACTTTTTTTGGTTCCCCGCATCAAAGAGATAAACCTGCTCATGGAGCCTTGTAGAATGGATTTATTCGTATATCTTGATTGCAAACGGACATTTTGTGCTGGATTCGCTAACAGGAAAGCAGAAGCAGCTTGATGGTTCTGCTTGAATTAGCCCTGGGATTTGGGATCGGGCTCTCGCTCGGATTGTTGGGTGGCGGAGGCTCCCTGTTAACGGTTCCGGTATTGGTCTATCTTGTGGGGCAGACCCCGCAGGCGGCGGTGACCACTTCGCTGGCGATCGTTGGGGCGAACAGTGTGGTCGGTGCGTTCTTCCACGGTTCGGATGGAAAGCTGGATTGGAAGGTGGCATTGACGTTTGGCGCGGCAGGGATGCTTTTCTCCTATCTGTCGGCGAATGTTTCCAGACGCCTATCGCCTGAAGTTCTGTTGGTGGCCTTTGCTTTTCTGATGCTTGGAATCGGATCGATGTTATTGTTCCGCCGCGCTCAAGCAGAAACTGCATATACCGCCAAACCACTCCCGTTTGTCCTTGCAAGCGGTGCAGGCGTTGGGCTGCTCACAGGGATCCTTGGCGTTGGCGGCGGATTTTTGGTGGTACCGGCCCTTGTGATGCTGGTCGGACTTCCAGTGCAGACGGCGATTGGGACATCCCTGGTAGTGATCGCCATGAACAGCCTGGCAGGTTTTCTAGGTCATGTGGGCAGCGGTTCGTTTGACCTGCCTCTCACGCTGATTTTTGCATCCGCCGGGCTCCTTGGGACGTTCAGTGGCATGAGGCTGTCCAGGCGTTTGTCTTCATCAAAATTGCAGAAGGCGTTCGCAATGTTTGTCATTGCACTCTCGGTCTTTCTGTTGTTCGATAATCTTCCCAAACTTTTTTAGATGTAGAAAGAGAGATACGATACCATGTTCACACAACAATTTTTTGTCGAGGGGTTGGGGTGTGCATCCTATATTGTGGGATGCGAATCGAAGGGGATCGCGGCTGTGATAGACCCGGACCGCGAGGTTCAGAAATACCTGGATGCAGCAGAGAGCCGCGGCTTGAGGATCACTCATATCCTTGAGACCCATTTGCATGCCGATCATGTATCTGGGAACACTGACCTTGCCGCCCGCACGGGGGCAAATATTTATGTACACGAGTCCAGTGGAGCAGAGTTTCCTCATCGGTCGGTGAAACATAACGATGTGATCGAGCTGGGAAACATTCATATACGTGTTCTGCACACGCCAGGGCACACGCCTGAGAGCATTACCTTGCTCGTATCCGATACCACCCGCGCCGAGGAGCCCTGGCTCGCATTGACCGGCGACACCCTCTTCGTGGGTGATGTGGGACGCCCCGACCTCGTCGGTATGGAAGCGGCTCGCGGGTTGGCCGACAATATGTATGATACGCTTACACAAAAGATTCTGCCATTGAATGACAGCCTGATGATCTACCCCGGGCATGGAGCAGGTTCGCTGTGCGGAAAATCCATCGGTTCGATGAAATCGACAACGTTGGGGTTTGAGCGCAAATATAATCCTGCGCTAACACCCCGTGAACGGGATGAGTTTGTCGAGTACGCAATCAGTGGGCTTCCTGAACAGCCGGGCAATCATACACGTATCAAGGGGATGAACCGCAAGGGACCGAAACCGCTCGGGAATGCCGAGAAGCGTCCCGTCACGATACAAGAGGCGATCCCGCATTTTCAGCGCGGCACTGGGTTGCTGGATACTCGTTCGAAGGACGAGTATGTTCAGGCACATGTTCCGGGTTCAGTCCATCTGGAGGCCGACTCTCAATTGAGCAACCGCATCGGCTTTGTCTTCCCGCCGGATGTGCCTGTCATTCTTCTGCTGTCCGATCCATCTGAGTACGAGCAGGTGGTATACAGTTTGGCGCGCGTGGGGTATGACAATGTGGTGGGGTATCTCTCGGAGGGGTTGGATGTGTGGGAGAGAATGGGGCTGCCGATTGCGTCTGGCGATATTCGTGATATCGAACCGGCTGAATTCAATCAGCTCTTGCAGGCTTGTTCCAATGGAGATTGTCCGGTGGTGGTGGATGTACGCGAGCCATGGGAGTATCGTCAGGGGCATGTCCCCGGCGCGCGGCTCATTCCGTTGGGACAGTTGTCATCAAGGTTGGGCGAGCTCGATGCTGAACGTCCGGTCGCCGTGATCTGTGCCAGTGGG
This sequence comes from uncultured Anaerolinea sp., assembly GCA_964555335.1. Lineage (GTDB taxonomy): Bacteria > Chloroflexota > Anaerolineae > Anaerolineales > Villigracilaceae > Defluviilinea. Next base: position 743 of record CAZKSG010000267.1, on the reverse strand, counting down.
AATCGCAGCCAATCGGCTGCGGCGCTGCTGGGACAAAAAGGGTTTAAGACGGTTTACAATATCGTCGGCGGAACAGGCGCATGGATGTATAGTGGGCTTGAAATCGAACGATAATCAATTGAGGAACCAGGATATGACAAAACAGGCACGCCGTAAGGCGCAACAACAAAAGAACAGAACGTATATGGGTTGGGGCATGATCGCCCTGGTGATATTGGGAATTTCTGCATTCTGGCTGATCTCGCGTGGCAATACTACATCCGCTCTCCCGCCTGAGATCTCTGTAACGGAAGCCGTTGCAAAACGGGACGCAGGCGCTTTCATCCTGGATGTTCGCCAGCCCGATGAATGGAATGAGGCGCACATCCCCGATTCAACCCTGATCCCGCTTGACCAACTTTCTGGTCGTATCAATGAACTGCCGAAGGATCAGGAAATTGTTGTGGTCTGTCGTTCAGGGAACCGAAGCGCGCAGGGACGTGATCTACTGCTGGATGCAGGGTTTACGCAGGTCACCAGCATGGCCGGTGGATTGACCCAGTGGAAAGCAGCCGGGTATCCGACGATAAGCGGTCCCTAAACGGTACCCCCGATCCTTTACAGAAAGAGAGGACTCAATCATACTGTGGATGATGAGTCCTCTCTTCTTTTTAAGTACCCTGACGCCATGGCGAATCATGAATTGTGGATTGCCTTTTCCTCATCTTGAAACTAAAGTAAAATCATCTGGAATGTACACGACT
>CAZKSG010000266.1:0-4747 GCA_964555335.1 uncultured Anaerolinea sp. | reverse complement strand
TGGATTCAATCTCTTATCGGAAAAGGTGAAGCACCAGCGGGCTTTATCGGCATAATCACTCTTTGGCTATGGTTCACCGTGTTGTTCGCCAACTTCTCCGAAGCCGTGGCAGAAGGACGCGGCAAAGCGCAAGCCGAGTCACTGCGTAAGGCAAGGCAGGATACGCCAGCGAAAAAGATTGGTGGCGAAGCCCATACTGTCCAGACCGCGCTCTCCAAAGTGCAGTTGGTTTCATCCACTGCACTTCGTAAAGATGATTTGTATCTCGTCGAGGCAGGCGACATTCTCCCTGCAGATGGTGAAATTGTTGTTGGGATCGCTTCGGTGGATGAAAGCGCGGTAACGGGCGAATCTGCCCCTGTGGTGCGTGAAGCGGGCGGTGACCGTTCCGCTGTCACGGGCGGCACGCGGCTCCTTTCCGACTGGCTCATTATCCGCGTCAGTGCTGACCCTGGGCATGGATTCCTTGATCGCATGATCAGCATGGTTGAAGGCGCGAAACGTCAAAAGACCCCGAATGAAATTGCGCTTAACATTTTGCTTGCAGGCTTCACTATCATCTTCCTTGTCGTATGCGCCACGCTTCTGCCATATTCCATTTACAGCGTCGAAGCCAGCGGACAAGGCACACCTATCACCATCACGGTGCTCATCGCATTGCTTGTCTGTCTCATTCCCACCACCATTGGTGGCTTGCTTTCCGCCATTGGCATTGCGGGCATGGACAGAATGATTCAACGTAATGTCATCGCCATGTCGGGTCGTGCGGTGGAGGCGGCAGGCGATGTGGACGTATTGTTGCTTGATAAAACGGGAACCATCACGCTTGGTAATCGTCAAGCAGTGGAGTTCATCCCTGTCAATGGCATCGCGTCACAGGAACTAGCCGAAGCTGCACAACTCGCTTCGCTTGCCGACGAAACTCCCGAAGGTCGTTCCATTGTGGTGCTCGCCAAAGAAAAATTCGATCTGCGTGGTCACACCGTGGATGGAATGCACTTCATCCCATTCACCGCGCAAACGCGCATGAGCGGAGTTAATTTTAACGGGACCCAGATTCGCAAGGGCGCACCAGATACGATGTTTGGATTGATTCAATCGAATGGAAACGGCGTCGCCTCAGACCTCAAGCCGACAGTTGATTCCATTGCCCGAGCAGGCGGCACGCCTCTGGTTGTGACTCGCGACAACAAGGCACTGGGAGTCATCCACTTGAAGGATATTGTCAAAGGCGGCATGAAGGAACGCTTTGCTCAACTGCGCAAGATGGGCATCAAGACCGTAATGATCACAGGTGACAATCCGCTCACTGCTGCTGCCATCGCCGCCGAAGCAGGCGTAGACGATTTTCTGGCGCAAGCCACGCCCGAAGCCAAACTCAAACTCATCCGCGAATATCAAACGGGTGGACGACTTGTCGCGATGACAGGTGATGGCACGAATGATGCGCCCGCCCTCGCCCAAGCCGACGTTGCCGTGGCGATGAACACAGGCACACAGCCCGCGCGCGAAGCCGCCAACATGGTGGACCTGGACAGCAACCCCACAAAGCTAATTGAAATCGTGGAAATCGGCAAACAGTTATTAATGACTCGCGGCGCACTCACTACGTTCAGCCTTGCCAATGATGTCAGTAAATACTTTGCCATTATCCCCGCCGCTTTTGCCAGCACATATCCGCAGTTGAACGCGCTCAACGTCATGCGTCTTGCTACGCCCGAAAGTGCAATCATGTCCGCGGTGATCTTCAATGCGCTCATCATTATTGCGTTAATTCCGTTGGCATTGCGCGGCGTGCCGTATCGTGCAGTTGGCGCTGCACAATTACTGCGTGACAACCTGTTGATCTATGGTCTTGGCGGTTTGCTCGTGCCGTTCATAGGTATCAAGGTTATTGATATGTTGTTGGTGGTGTTGCATCTTGTCTAACCATGTCACCCCGAGCGACACTGCGCCGCACTACGCTTGTTGCAGTGCTGGCGTAGCGAAGGGTCTCTTATTACACGATCAGAGACTCTTCGGTTGCAAAGAACGCTTCCTCAGAGTGGCACAACGTAGGAGATAAAATGAAAATAAAACTTTCCCTCTCAAAATTGGCTGGTGTGTTCTCAACGGCGGCACTTGCTACAGCTAGTATCGCACCGAATACACTGCACATTCCCATCCCTGTGCGCCCATGGATATTCATGTTCACAGTCGCATGGACCATGCTTGTCGTCTCTGGAGTGTTTTCATCATGAAAGAACAACTTCGCCCAGCCATCACGCTGCTGGCATTGTTTACCATAATCACAGGTGTGATCTATCCTCTTGTTGTGACGGGGATTGCCCAGGTCGTATTCCCATATCAAGCCAACGGAAGTATTGTCACAGTACACGGGAACGTTGTTGGCTCGGAATGGATCGGTCAGCAGTTTGATGATTCAAAGTATTTTTGGGGACGCCCATCTGCAGCGGGATACAACGCGGCGGCATCCTCTGGCTCGAACCTGGGTCCCATGAATCCATCTTTGGGAGAGATCGTACAGACACGAATCGATACCCTCAAAGCTGCTGATCCAGGTAATATGCTTCCGATTCCCGTTGACCTGGTCACGGCCTCGGGGAGCGGACTCGACCCTCACATCAGCGTCGCGGCGGCGTTGTATCAGGTTTCTCGTGTGGCATCTGCTCGCGGGGTGAGCGATGCGGAGATCGCGTCCCTCGTTGAAAAATATACCGAAGGTCGTCAGTTCGGATTGTTGGGTGAGCCTCGTGTTAATGTCCTGTTATTAAATCTCGCCCTGGATGGGATACAATAATTTTGATGGAACATCGCCCTGATCCTGATGAACTTCTGAAAAATATCCAGGCCGAAGAGACCAAACGCGGCCGGCTCAAGATCTTTCTAGGATATGTTGCCGGTGTGGGGAAGACCTATGCCATGCTCGAAGCTGCGCATCAACGCAAAGTGCAAGGCGTGGATGTGGTGGTGGGGTACATCGAAACGCACAAACGCACAGACACCGAAGAATTGGTGGAAGGGCTGGAAGTGTTGCCTCGTAAGCAGGTTGAATATCATAATGTCTCCCTGCCTGAAATGGATGTGGATGAAGTCCTCAAGCGCAAACCTCAACTGGTGTTGGTGGATGAGTTTGCCCACACAAATGCGCCAGGTTCTCGTCACCCTAAACGATATCAAGACGTTCAGGAAATTCTCGCGGCAGGCATTGACGTATACACCACATTGAATATCCAACATCTCGAAAGTTTGAACGATGTGGTCGCACAGGTGACGGGAGTCATTGTCCATGAGACGATTCCCGACCGCGTCATTGACGAAGCCTCTGAGATCGAAGTGATCGACCTGCCTCCAGATGAATTGCTCGTACGCTTGAAAGAGGGCAAGGTGTATGTACCTGATCAAGCGGCGCGGGCGATCCAGAAATTCTTTCGTAAAGGAAATCTCACCGCGTTACGTGAAATGTCCCTGCGGCGTGCAGCAGAACGGGTGGATGACCAGATGCGGGCCTACATGCAAACCCGCGCCATCCAGGGGATTTGGGCGGCAGGAGAACGCCTGCTCGTTTGCATCAGCCCCAGCCCGGTAAGTGAGAGGCTCGTTCGTACCACGCGGCGACTGGCAGATGAACTCAACGCGGAATGGATCGCGTTATACGTGGAAACGCCGCAATTCGCTTCCATGTCGCAGGAAAAACGCGACCGCGTCGCCAGTATTTTGCAGTTGGCGGAAGATCTGGGAGCACGTTCTTATACCTTGTCATCCAGCAGTTCGATGGATTCAGTGTCGCAAACGATCATTGAGTTTGCCCACAAGAACAATGTCACCAAGATCATTGCCGGTAAACCGTTGCGTCCACGTTGGCAGGAATTGTTACGCGGCTCGCTTGTAGATAAATTGATTCACAAAAGTGGCGACATCGATGTATATGTTGTCACCAGCGCCGATAAACCATCCTTCCCTGCTGACGAGCATCCGCTGAAAATCCATAGTCCAGTCATACGGTATGTTTGGAGTTTGTTCCTTGTCCTGTCCGCGACGGCTGTCGGATTTTTGGTGGGAGGAAAAATCGAGGCAACAAACCTGGTGATGGTCTACCTGTTGGCCGTAGTGATCGCTGCGATCTACCTCGGGCGTGGGCCTGCCATTCTGGCATCTGTCATCGGTGTACTTTCGTTCGATTTTCTCTTCGTCACGCCCTATTTCACGTTTGCAGTTTCAGACACCCAGTACCTGCTTACTTTTATCGGATTGTTTCTGGTAGGTCTGGTGATCAGCCAATTGGCAGCTCGGGCAAGCGAACAGGCGCAGGCAGCGCGTCAGCGCGAATCGGAGACGGCTGAGTTATACGACCTCAGCCGGGACCTTGCTTCTGCCACGGATCTTGAATCCATTCTTCAGGTTCTCAAAAGACACCTGGAACAAACCTTCAGTCGTACGATCGCTGTATTGTTGCCCGAAGAGAATCTGATGATGGTCCATGTCATCAGTGAGAGTTTGAAATTGAATGACGAGGAAATAGCCGTGGCAGATTGGGTATATCGTCATGCTGAGTCGGCAGGGCGGCACACGAACACATTACCTGCCGCGCAGTTGAGGTACCTGCCACTCAAAACTTCACAGGGTGTTGTAGGTGTGCTCGGTGTGGGAAAACCCAATACAACCGATTCGGATCTCACCCCGGCGCAACGGCGATTAATGGAAGCATTTGCCAACCAGGGCGCGCAGGCCATCGAGCGCGCTCAAT
>CAZKSG010000265.1:0-4804 GCA_964555335.1 uncultured Anaerolinea sp. | reverse complement strand
AAGGAGCTATAAGACCTCAGATTGAGGTCTTTTGTTTTAAGGCTTTTTGGCAAGTACCCTGACAAGAGGCGGATGACTTTTTTGCGGGAAAGTTGTATAGTGTAGTAGCATCACACGGGATTTTTGGAGAGGAGGATGTTATGAATACGTCAACTCGGGTCTTTTTGATGCTGGTTTGGTTGGGTGGGCTTGCTCTTGCGGGGTCGATCATCCTGTCATTGACCGCTTCTCGAGTTGGGGAGCACAAATCCAGCACATATGGAAACGCTTATGTCCAGTTCCAAAATTCATGGGGCGGAGAGATCGGGATCGTTCCGCCGCAGTTCAGCCTGGTACGGAAGTACACCGAATCAGAGTTCAACAGCACATCCAAACAATATGATGTCGTTGAAAAAACAGAGCGCTTCACATTGGTCCCACGTTCGATCAGTATCGACTCGAATCTGGATTATGGCGAGCAGGAGCGTGACCTGCTGATCTTCAACGCCTTCGAAGCGAAAAATCAAGAGACGTATATCCTGGTCAATAAGACCGGTTATGAAGGCGAATTGACGGTCAATGTAACCAAACCGGAAAATGCCAATCTGCTTTACGATTACACCATCACAATCCCATCGCGGAATAACCTGGTTGTCCGACCTGTGATGGAAAAAGCGATTGTCCTGATCTCGGATCTTGCTGTGGGAGAGCAGGTGGAAGTGATCGTCACCTATTCCACAAAGGGTATGGATGTATTCAAATACAACCTCTCTGCCTATCAGGATAATGTAATCGAAGGACTCAAGGCGAATATTAAGCTCAATACAAAGGAGTTCGAGATCTATCGCTTTGGGCTGCCTCACGAAACAAAGACGACAACCAATGGCGCTGATATCCAGTTCAGCGTCGATGACTTCTCGACAACGCAGGATATGGGTGTGACGTTTATCTCAAAGCAGCGATATCTGGACCAAATCCAAAGCCTGATGAACTATTCGCCGATGTCGTTAACCCTCTTCCTTGTGGTCATTTTCTTTTTCTCGCAGATCTATGCTGTGAAGTTCAATGCGTTCCATTATCTTTTCCTGGCGATGATCGATGTGTTTTATTATTTATTCGTTGCCTATCTGATCCGCTTCTTTGGTGTTGTCCCAACGTTTGGGATCGCAATTCTGCTTACAGCGATCATGTTCCTGGTCTATTGTCCGAACGTGTTTGGATGGTGGTTTGCCAGCCGGGTGGCGGGTGTATACCTGTTCCTGTTGACCGTAGTCTTCTCGCTAATCTTTCTGATGCCCATCTTCCGCGGTCTGTTGTTCGTGATCCTGATCTTCCTGATCTTTATGTCCATCATGATCTTTGTCAGCCGCTCGGATATGTCCAAGTGGAATATCATGGGTGATGGAACTTCGTCGGCATCATAAGTCAATACAGACACAATGAATGTAAGTCAAAAGACGGCGAATAAGTCGCCGTCTTTTTTCATGATTTGCTTTAAGAATTGGGTTACTTTTCAACTGCCTTGGTTGGCGTCCACAGATCGGCAACTCGTGGAAGTAGAAAGTAATCCGCGCCGATGTATCCAGCGATCTTCCAGGCGAGCACGAGCAGAACTGCAAGACCGAAGAACACGCCGTTCACACTGGCAGAACCGGCCATGATAAAGTTCCAGTTCATGAAGCCGCTGAAGAAAGCGGTCGCGCCGACAAAGATGCCAGCGATCAAAGCAATACCAAAGAGCAATTCACTGATCGCTACGACTTTTGCGAACCATGTATAGGCTTGCACATCCAACATTGCCTGCAGGAAGTTACGATACCAGTCATAAGTGATGGGAGGACGTCCTTCGGCAGGAACTTGCACGGCACCCATCCAGAAGCCTTTGAGAGCATTCCCGGTTTGCATCCAGTCAGGACTGGAGAGTTTGTGGAGGCTGGCTTCGATCCACTGATAACCAAGCCAGACACGTACGATTAGCCAGAGGACGGAGAAGCGTTTATCGCTGAAGATCATATTGATGAACGACGGAGTTTCGAGTGTTTGTCCCTTGCGGGTGAGAACTAAAGCAGACATTTTTAATTTTCCTTTCGAGAAAGAAACAATTGAATTTACCGATGTGTTTAATTTACACCTTTCAGGTCCTAATTATCAGTGATGGAAATCATAATTACGACAGGTTGTGTCTTGTTTGTGATATGACAGTGATAGGATGGTTGTCATGTATCTATATAAACCTCCAATAGTTTATTAAGAATTGCTTGGAAGACGTCGCTTTGCTATAATGACCATAAGACCCAGAGAGGAGAATCCATATGCAGTCCTTCGTGTTCAATGATGCGATTCGTTTTCGACTTGCCACCCAGCAAGATGATACGGGTGCAAAGATCCAGGTGTTTCTCGGCGTTTTTGTCGGCGTGTTATTGCGCTGGATCGTCATAGACTTGATCAAGAACAAGTTGCCAACCAACATTTCTGTGATCATCGCTCGTGTGGTGGTTGCATTGATTGCGACCATCTTTGTTTTCTCAGGCTATTGGCAGAAAGTAAAGGAACAACCTGCCGGGATGCGCTTTCTGAATGCACTGGTCTATGGCGTATCCATTGATGCTCTTGTGGGTCCGTGGACGTATTAGGAGGAGGAAAGATGAATTCGTTCAGTTTCAATGATGCAATTCGTTTCAAGCTGGCCACACAGCAGGAAAATACGAACGCCAAAATTCAGGTGTTCGTCGGGGTGCTTGCGGGTGTCATTTTGCGGTGGATCTATTCGGTGGCAGTGGAAGTGATCAAGAACCAGGCTCCATGGTGCTTCGGCTCCTGGACGTCCATTCTTATCCGCCTGGCGGTCGCGGTGGGAGTTACATTCTTCGTCTTCTCTGGATATTGGCAGAAGGTGAAGGACCAACCTGCGAGTATGCGGTTCTGGAACGCTGTTGCATACGGTATCACCATGGATGTCATCGCCAGTTCGTGGTTACCTGCGCCTGTTTGCTAAGATCTGAAATTAAATCAAAAGAGAGAAGGGTCAACCCTTCTCTCTTTCTGTTTATCTGTAACTTATTCGCTCTTGTCGGCGCTTTTGGTTTCGGTCTTTTTCTCAGCGCCCTTACTTTCCGACTTGGATTCACGCGAAACGCTGCCCGATGGAGACTTGTGGTCAGTGGCGTAAAAGCCTGAACCCTTGAAGATGATTTTGGTCGGTGTGATCACCTTCTTCAGTGATTTCTTCCGACATTCGGGGCAGGTTTTCAACGGTGCGTCATTGAATGATTGGTGACGCTCGAACTGAACGCCGCAGGATTCACAACGATAGGTATAAACGGGCATAATTCGTACTCCTTCTTGATAGCGCCGCCGATTATAGCGCGCTGATGTATGTGTGACAAGAGAATTATCTAAGAGTTCTGTTAACAGATGAGTAATGAGGTTAAAGTGGATGGTTCAAATCCCACAGGATTCGCAGTCCATCCAATGTGAGCCACGGGGCAATGATCTGGATCACATCCGTTTCCTGGGCTACTACCTCCGCCAGTCCGCCGGTGGCGATGACCTTCATCTGTGGCCCCAGTTCCTTGCGGAAGCGTTCGACCATCCCTTCGACCATGCTGACGTAACCAAATAGCAATCCCGCCTGCATTGCATGAACCGTATTGCGTCCAATCACAGAAGGTGGACGCTGCAGATCAATACGTGGAAGTTTGGCTGCATGAGTGAATAGCGCTTCGGTAGCCAGATTGATCCCCGCGGTGATCGCTCCACCGAGGTATTCGCCATCACGGGTGAGCGCATTGAACGTGGTCGCCGTGCCAAAATCCACCACGCAGGCTGGTCCGCCATATAAGTACATCACAGCCACCGCATCGGCGATACGATCGGCCCCTACAGCCTTGGGGTCTTCGTATCTCACTTTGATTCCGGTCTTGATTCCTACATCCACAATAAACGGATCTTTTTCCAGATATTCACGGCACGCCTGCACCACGCGTCCTGTCAACTGAGGCACCACCGACGCGAGACAGACAGCCTTCAGATCCTTCATCGTATATCCGACGCTTTGCAGCAGCCCTTGAAGTTGTAATCCGTATTCGTCCGGCATGCGCGCATAGTCGGTGGCGAGTCGCCAGTGTGAACCGAGGACATTGCCCTTGTATAACCCCAGCGTGACATTGGTATTGCCGATATCGATCGTAAGAAGCATAAGATTCCTATAGAAATAAAAAACGGAAACAGTATGGTCGAATTCTACCATCCGTTCCCGTTTTCTCGTATTGGGATAACGGTTATGTAATGGACTCGACGATCTCAGCGACCATATCGTATTTATGGAATTGCGGCATGATGTAAACGCCTCCGGCCCACGCCTTGAGCTGCTCGATCAATTCGACCGCGATCTCCACCCCGGCTTTGGCTCCATCCTCGCCTGCTGCTTCGACACGCTGCCGTGTCTCCTCTGGGATGAAGATGCCTGGCACTTCGTGATGCAGGAAGTTCGCGTGTCGCACACTGACGAGCGGCAAAACTCCCACAAGCACGGGCTTATCGAACCTCCCATATTTTGTTTCATATGCTTCCAGTAATTTGGGACCATCTTCATTGCGATAGACAGGCTGGGTCAGGAAGAAATCTGCACCTGCTTTGACCTTGCGGTGCAGGTTCTTGATCTCGCTCTCCACATCGGAGGGGCATAAATTCAACGCCGCTCCGGCGAAAAAATTTGTCGGTTGTCCGATGGATGTGCCGGAATGGTCCACGCCGGTGTTGAATCCCTGCTTGATGAGTTTGATCAAACCCGATGGCACAAGATCGTAGTTATCCATCGCTTCGG
>CAZKSG010000264.1:1458-4942 GCA_964555335.1 uncultured Anaerolinea sp. | reverse complement strand
GGTGATGCTGATCACGCCGCGCTCCTGCAGGGCAGAAAGCAATGCCTGGAACTGCTGGATCGTCTGTTGATCCACCTGAACCTGTGAGGTTGCCTGAGCAAGTTGCTGTTGGAGTTGTTGCTCGCGCTGCTGGTATTGCTGCTCATGATCCTGATATTGAGCGATCAGTTGCTGCATTTGGTCGACCTGACTGGCCTGCTGCGGAGCGTTCTGGTCTCCCCCACTGGATGCCTGTGCAGGCACATTGGACGAAGAAACACCGTTCTTATTGAGCATCGCCGCCCCACCAATGGCAAAAATGGATGCTGCCACACATACAGTCATGAGAAGTGCTGCCAAAGCGGCAGTAATTGGTTTTTTCATGGGACCTCCAAAATATTGTCAAAAGTATACAAATGCAAAGTGTTAAGCCCATGAATAAATTGTGTGCAAATTATGTTGATTCGAACCCGTAAATTCGGACTTGCTTGATTAGAATATTTGTTCTATAATTCAAATATGGACGCAATTGACACGCTCAAGATGCTATCCAGTCAGATGGAGTTGGAGCACGCGGAGGAATTGCACGGCGGGTCGGCGAAGCCTGCCTGTTTTACGCCAAAGGCTCGCCCTGAGTTTACCGAACGGGAACAACGTGCTGCCTTTGTCCATCCAGCACAGCTCCCCAACGGCAAGCAGATCAAATTATTGAAGACGCTTCTCTCCTCCGCTTGTGAACGGGACTGTTACTATTGTCCATTTCGCGCGGGACGCGATTTTCGCAGGGCAACATTCAAACCACAGGAGTTTGCCGAACTGTTCATGAAGTTGCACCAGTCCAGGGCAGCAGAAGGAATTTTTCTAAGCTCGGGGATCGCGGCAGGCGGAGCGAACACGCAGAACAAGATCCTTGATACAGCGGAAATCCTGCGCAGGAAACTTGGTTTTCGCGGATACATCCACCTTAAGATCATGCCCGGCGCTGAAAAGGGACAGGTGGAACGCGCTATGCAATTTGCCGACCGCGTCTCTATTAATTTGGAGGCACCGAACACCGAACGGCTCGCCAGACTGGCCCCGCATAAAACATTCATCGAAGAACTGTTCCGTCCGTTGCGTTGGGTGGAGGAGATACGACAGTCACAGCCCGCATACAAGTTCTGGAATGGACGATATCCATCGACCGTGACTCAATTTGTGGCTGGTGGCTCGGATGAGAGCGATCTGGAATTGTTGACCACGACCGATTGGTTGATGAGAAACGTCCGGCTTAAGCGAGCGTATTTTTCTGCCTTCCACCCCATCCATGACACACCGATGGAGAACAAAGCTGCAGTTGACCCAATGCGTGAACACCGACTGTATCAAGCGTCCTTTCTGCTGCGCGATTATGGGTTCGATCTGGAGGAGATGCCGTTTTTGCAGAATGGCAATCTGCCCCTCCCCACTGATCCCAAACTAGCCTGGGCGCAGATGAATCTATCGGAGAGTCCTGTGGAAATTAACCGGGCAGAGAAACGCGATTTGCTGCGCGTACCCGGCGTCGGGGTGAAGGGAGCCGAAGCGATCCTACAGGCACGGAGAATTGGAACGTTGCGTGATCTATCGTCTCTCCGCAAACTGGGGATCATTGTCGCTCGTGCTGCACCATTCCTACTGCTGGATGGTCGGCGTCCGGTAAACCAATTGACCATGTTCTAATCACGTCAATTGGGATATCCTATTTATTTTTAGCGGTTCTATACACTTTAGTGAGTGAAGGAGATTTGTGATGGCATATAGAGACAATATCCAAGGTGGGAGTTCGGTACTTTCGATCCCGGAACTTCGAAGGATCTTTCAAGGTAAAGTGATCGCACCAGGCGATACGGAATATGACAATGCGCGCGCTACATTTTATGGCGGCATCGACCGTCACCCTGCAGTGATCGTTCGCGCAGCCAATGCAGAAGATGTGTCCCATGTAGTGACGTTGGCACGCGATACAGGCATGGAACTATCCGTCCGCAGCGGCGGGCATAGCGCGGTGGGTCATTGTGTTTCTGAAGGTGGCATCATGCTCGATCTTTCACAGATGCATGACTTGCAGATCGATGTGAACGCACGAACAGCCTGGGTTGAGCCGGGGATGACCGCCGGTGAATATACAAGTGCGGTCGGCGCTCATGGACTGGCAACCGGCTTTGGCGACACCGGTTCGGTTGGGATCGGTGGCATCACCTTAGGAGGCGGGATCGGGTACCTCGTCCGTAAACATGGACTTAGCATCGACAGTCTGCTCGCAGCTGAGATCGTCACTGCCGATGGGCAGATCCTTCACGTGAACAATGAGTCATATCCTGATCTGTTCTGGGCGATCCGCGGCGGTGGGGGAAATTTTGGTGTTGCCACCCGCTTCCAGTTCCGCCTGCACGAAGTGGATTCGATTGTCGGTGGAATGATATTCCTGCCAGCAACAGCTGACACCGTCGCTTCATTCATCGCTTTGGCCGAAGCGGCACCCGAAGAACTTTCGGCGATCGCCAACATCGCGGTCATGCCTCCGATGCCGTTTGTGCCAGAAGCAGATCATGGCAAGCCCATCATCATGGCCATGCTTGTGTATGCGGGTAGTGTGACGGAAGGCGAGCGCGTCGTTGCACCGTTCCGCGACCTTGCCACACCCTATGCCGATATGATCCGTCCAATGAAATATCCCGAGATCTATCCGCCGGAAGAGGGTGGCTATCATCCGCTTGCATCGTCGAGGACGATGTTCATCGATTATGTCGACCGCGATGTCGCATCTATGATCCTTGGATATCTCAAAACTTCGACGGGCAATATGGCTGTCACACAACTGCGCGTGCTGGGCGGAGCCATGTCCCGCGTGCCGGCAGATGCCACTGCCTTCGCCCATCGCAATTCAAAGATCATGGTCAGCGTTGCGGCGCTCTACGATCAGATCGAGCAACGACCTGTACACGAAGCCTGGGCGCGCGATTTTATGGCAGCGTTGCAGCAAACCGATAAGGGCGTATACGTCAACTTTCTGGGAGACGAAGGCATGGAACGCATTCGTGCAGCCTACCCGGGTGGGACCTGGGAGCGGCTGGCGGCGATCAAGGCAAAATACGATCCTGCCAACGTATTCCAGCTCAATCAGAATATTCCTCCGGCAGATGAACTATGAACGCATCAAAGTTGATCGATAAACGAATCAAGGAACTCGATGATTGGCGTGGTCCATTATTAGCGCGCTTACGTACGTTGATCCTCAGCGCTGCGCCAAACCTTGTCGAAGAGTGGAAATGGGATACGCCTGTCTGGTCCAGCAATGGAAATGTGGTTGCGGCGGGCGCATTCAAAGATCACATCAAGCTCAACTTCTTTAGAGGCGCGTTGCTCACTGATTCGCAACATTTATTCAACGCGGGTCTGGATGCAAAAGCGACGCGAGCCATTGATTTCTTCGAAAACGATAAAATAGATGAAGCCAGGTTGAAAGAACTGATCCGTGCGGCGG
>CAZKSG010000264.1:0-1358 GCA_964555335.1 uncultured Anaerolinea sp. | reverse complement strand
GTGCTTCGTCAGGCTTTGGCAGAGAAGGGACTATCTTTCAAAGTGGGAGGCAAAAGGTAATAGACAATGAGATCGAGACCGGCTTTGTTCCGATTCTTTTCGGCAGTGGCTTGTGTTTTTTCGACCTCGAACAAATCAAGATCTACGAGACCTTCTCACGAATTGATATTCGTTATCGTGTTCTGCGGTGATTACAACGCGATCCAGCCGCCGCGCAGCCCTTCACGTACCGCCTCGGTCCGGTTGGTCACGTTCAATTTTGTATAAATCGACGATACGTGAAACTTGACCGTATGTTCGCTGATCCCCAACTCCACCGCGATCTGTTTGTTCGCCAGCCCTTTTGAAAGTAAATTCAAGACTTCCAACTCTCGTTCCGAAAGCGGACCCTCTGACCGGGGTTCGCTTTCGATTTCGAACAGCAATTCCGATGTGCCGACGACAAGCCCCTGAGAGAGAGCGTGGATGGCTGCGCACAACTCATCAGCAGAGGCGTCGGCGGGCAGGATTCCCCACGCTCGCGCGGAGCGTCTCATCTCGCGGGCCGTAAGCGGGTCGCCATCCAGGAAAAGGATCGCTGCCGATGAAATGGCGTTCTCTTCCTCGTCTACGAAAGAAGCGTACGATGCGGACGTGAGCACCACGTCCGCATCGGTTTCTTCATCCAGCGAGTCGTTCATCACCTTGATCGTCTTATCTGACGAGAGCAGAGCACGCAGACCCGCGCGCAATGCAGGCGATGAAACATCGAGCAGGACCCGGATCACTTACTTTCTTTCTCCCACAGTGACCGTCACGGTCTCAGGTCGTCCGCCGCGCAACACTTCCACTGCGATGGTCTTGCCCACCGTGTCACTGTTGAGCGCCGAGAAAAGATCATCGGCATCGCCAACGGGCTGGCCGCTGATCGACACCAGGATATCGCCAACGAACAGTCCGCCCTTTTCAGCAGGTCCGCCTTCTTCGAGCCAGAGGATCAACAATCCGTGAGACTGTTCGCGCTTGAGCGCCTGTCGTGCAGACTCAGGTACATCCACCGGCTGGGTGCGTACACCGAGATAGCCGCGTTTGACCGTTCCGTGTTTGGCAAGGGCATCAGCAATACGCCACGCCACCTTGACCGGGATGGTCAATGACGAACCGCGCGTGAGCCCCGACGTGTTCAGCCCCAACACTTCGCCTTCGGTGTTGACGAGCGGCCCGCCAGAGAAACCAGGGTAGGGTGTCGTTTCGCTTTGAACATATTCATCGAGCAAGCCGCCGCGGAACGTGCGTGCGGGTCCGCTGATGGCGGTGACGATACCCCACGAGGCCTGCATCCCCGCGCTGCTGGGGCGCCCAAGTGCCAGAACGAGCTG
>CAZKSG010000263.1:0-4948 GCA_964555335.1 uncultured Anaerolinea sp. | reverse complement strand
ACAACAGGGTGGTGAGCACGCTGCCCACTTCCACCACGAACATGACAGGGTTGCGTACCATCCAGCGCGGGTTGAGTTTGATAAAGGATTCCAGCACGGCGCGTTGATACATCTCGCGGCGGGCTTGGGTTTTGTTTTTGGTAGTCATATAAATTCTCTTTTGTGTTCCGCTGGTCGAGTAGCCCTGAGCGTTTTTTTGCGAAGGGCGTATCGAGACCAGCAATTCGCTTCGGTGGTCTCGATACGGCGAAAGAACACCGCCTACTCGATCACCTTCGCTATCCGAAGATCATCAAATGTTCTACAATCGGTCCAAGCGCCAGGGCGGGGAGGAAACTCAACGCGCCGACGATGATGATGACGCCGATGACCCATACAATGAAGAGCGGGGTATGCGTGGGCAATGTCCCTGCACTGGCTGGAACTTTCTTCTTATTTGCCAGTGAACCAGCAATCGCCAGCATGGGAATTGCCAGCCAGTAGCGCGCAATGAACATGGCAATACCGAGCGCAATGTTGTAAAAAGGTGTGTTCGCGCCCAGCCCAGCAAACGCCGAGCCGTTGTTATTCCCAGCAGACGAAAATGCATACAACACTTCGCTGAACCCATGCGCTGACGGGTTATAAATGGTTGCCCTACCCACTTCGGTCATCAAGGCAGTCGCCGTTCCGATCAACACCACCATTACAGGGATGAGAATGACGATGGACGCCATCTT
The DNA here is from genome assembly GCA_964555335.1 of uncultured Anaerolinea sp. GTDB lineage: Bacteria > Chloroflexota > Anaerolineae > Anaerolineales > Villigracilaceae > Defluviilinea. Next base: position 4,229 of record CAZKSG010000263.1, on the reverse strand, counting down.
CATTTCGTAGGCTTCGATCTTCTTGCCAAGATATTCGGGTGTACGTCCCACCATCAAGCCAGAGACAAAGACCGCAATGATGATGAACGCCAACATGCCATATAGACCAGAGCCAACGCCACCATAGATGATCTCGCCAAGCTGCATCATCCACATTGGGACGAGTCCGCCAAGTGGCATAAACGAATCATGCATGGAATTGACCGAACCGTTGGAGGCAGCGGTCGTTGCCGTTGCCCACAGCGCAGAGTTCACAATCCCAAAGCGCACTTCCTTGCCTTCCATGTTGCCGCCCGGGTTTGTGCTCGTTTGTATTTGGTCAATGCCAAGTTTTGCAAGAATAGGATTCCCACTTTGTTCTGACCAAATCGCCACGCCCAACAGTGCAACGAAGACGATCGTCATCACCACCAGCAATGCCCAACCCTGACGCGTATCTTCCACCATCTTGCCGTAGGTGTAGCAAAGCGCGGCAGGAACCAGCAAGATGGACAACATCTCCAAGAAGTTCGAGAATGGGGTTGGGTTTTCCAACGGATGTGCCGAGTTGACATTGAAGAATCCGCCGCCGTTGGTGCCGAGTTGCTTGATGGCGACCTGCGAAGCGGCAGGTCCCACAGCGATGACTTGCGCCTCATTCCCCACCGACTGCTGAATCAGCGACGCGGTCTGATATTTGCTGAAAGTTTGCACGACACCCTGCGAAACCAACGCCAGTGCCAAGACCAGCGAAAGTGGCAATAGGATATAGAGGACCGAGCGGGTCATATCCACCCAGAAGTTTCCGATTCCCCTGGTGGTGTGGCGCGTAATGCCACGAATCAACGCCACCAACACCGCCATTCCAGCCGCCGCAGAGACGAAGTTCTGCACAGTCAAGCCAAGCATCTGCGTGAGATAGCTCATCATCGTCTCGCCGCCGTAACCCTGCCAGTTGGTATTCGTTGCAAAACTTATCGCCGTATTCCACGCAGAATCAGGCGAAACTGTGCCCAGTCCCTGCGGGTTGAGGGGCAGAATCCCTTGCAGACGTTGCAGCAGATAAACCACGATCAAACCGAGAATGTTGAAGACCAACATCGCAACGGCGTACGTTTTCCACGTCATCTCGGAGCGCGGGTCAATGCCTGAGAGACGGTAAATAAATCGCTCAACGGGACCCAGCACAGGTTCCAAAAAGACCCGCTGATTTTGGTAAACCTTCGCCATATACGAACCCAGTGGTCTGACCACTGCCAGCAAAATCACCATGTACAAAATCAGTTGAGCCCAGCTAAAGATATTCATCCGAACCACTCCGGTTTCACTAAGGCCAAGGCAAGATAGACAAGCAACCCCAGGGTGACAATGCCTACGATGAGATACAGGAGATTCATGATTTGTCCTCCCGCAATCCATCCAGAGCGCGGATCAGCCCAAGTGAAAACAAAAAGAATAGGATCGTTAATCCAAGAAATAAAACATCTTTCATACATGCCTCCAAAGAGACAGTGTATTCATTTGTCCGTCAAATTAGGAGCAAGGGAGGGGAAAGAAGCGTCAAGAAATAGTCAAGATATAGGTCCAATAAACATAAGTAACCCTGCATTTCGTTTGGGACGCTGGAAACGCTGATAAAAGCAATAATCAGCGTTTCCAGCGTCCTAATCGGGTTGTAAAAACAAGACTCACCCCGAAATTAATCTTTCGGGGTGAGTCTTGTTGAAATTCTACATTATGGATACGAAGTTGAAACAAACCATACGGTTGGGTCGGCTAATCGTTACTCCCCGGCTTTGGGAATGTAGCCACCTTCCACCCATTCCTCACCCTGTGGACCAATCTCTTTCTTCCACACCGGGACGATCTCTTTGAGTCGGTCAATGCCATACCTTGCAGCATCGAAAACACCTGTATCTCGATGAGCGGCGGTACAGGCGATCAACACCGTCGGTGTGCGCGGATAGAGTTTGCCGACGCGCTGGACAATGGCAATGCCTTCTACACACTCCCAGCGTTCGCGGATCTCATCCGCAACCTGTTTCATCTTCTCTTCCGCCATTGGCTTATAGGATTCGTATTCGAGATATTCCGTTTCGTGAGCGTTGCCACGTGATGTCACACCGCGCACCATGCCTGCAAAGATCGCCGCCGCGCCTGTGGAGGTCAACGTGATCTGCTCAAGCAACTTATTGATATCGATCTCGTCTTCGGTAATGGAATAAATGGCCGGATAGTTCATGTTATCCGCCTGAGACCGGAGGGAACAATGCGATCTCTGCCTCGTCTGGGATGATGGCATCGTCAAACACATACTCGCGATTAACCGAAATCAGCATGTGTCCCATCAATCCCCTTAACACGGGATATTGCTCAACCAGGAGTTTCTTTAATCCCGCAACATCGGTTTGTGCAGGGATCTGCAATTCAACAGACCGCACGCCAACATGATCGCGCAGGGTTGCGAAGAAAAGAGCTTTTACGTTATTCATATTATCCACCGATCTGACTCATGCCGCGTTGCGAGTCCGCGGGCAGGGCTGCCAGCATATTGTGATGTTGAGGTTTGGTCAAAATAGCTTGCTCGAAATAATCATCCAAAGGCTTACCGGCACGAACGGCCTCCCGTAAGGAGATTTCATTTGGAATGACCAAGCACGAGCGCAATTTGCCATCCGATGTCAATCGCAGGCGGTTGCAGTTCTCACAGAAATGTTCACCGAGCGGTGAAATGAATCCCACCGTCCCCAATGCACCGGAAATCCGAAATATCCGCGCTGGACCGTTGCCATTGGGTCCGGTTGCGGGTTCAAGGTTGAAGGTTGAAAGTCGCTCGCGCATCTCCTGAACGGAAACATAGCGTTCGCTCGGCGCAGGAAAACCTTCACCCCAATCTTGCGCGTTACCGATCGGCATCACTTCGATGAAGCGGATATGCCAATCGTTCTCGAGCGTCAGCCAGGCAAGCGCGGGCAATTCGTCCGCGTTGACACCGCGCACGATAACGGTATTCAATTTGATGGGCGAAAGATGCGCGTGCTCGGCGGCGGCGATTCCCCTCCAGACGCGGTCGATGTCTCCCCCGCGCGTGATCTCCTTGAAGCGGTCGCGATTCAACGTATCCAGACTGATATTGACTCGGGTCAAACCAGCATCCGCAAGCGGCTCTGCCAGTCGTTCGAGCAGCATCGCATTCGTCGTCAGGCTGACTTCTTCGATCTGTGGGATGGATGAAATGCGGCGCACGATCTCCACGACGTGTGGATGCACCAACGGTTCGCCGCCCGTGAGACGGACTCGCTTCACTCCGCCTTGGGCAGCTGCTTCCACCACCCGAACAATCTCCTCCACGGACAGTTGATCCGCGAGCGGCTGCCACTGCACGCCATCCTTGGGCATGCAATAGACGCAGCGCAGATTGCAGCGGTCGGTCAGCGAGATGCGCAGATACGTGATGGCACGACCAAAAGGATCAATGAACATTTTTCTGCTCCAACCGTCTGGTGATACCTAACAGAAATATAGAGAAGCCGATCAGCACTGCCGATAAAGCGATGGCAACGCCGATGTTTCGTTCAAAGCCCAGGTAAATTGCCATGGGCATCGTTTGCGTGACACCCTCAAGATTACCGGCGAACAGCATCGTTGCGCCGAACTCACCCAATGCACGCGTCCAGGTGAGAATCGCGCCGCTGAGCAAAGCACGCCTGGCAAGCGGGAACATAACGTGACGGAAGAGCTGCCATTGATTCGCGCCCTCCACGCGTGCTGCTTCTTCGATCTGAATATCGATCTCGGCAAAGCCGATGCGTGCTGCTCTCACGTATAAGGGTGCTGCTACAAAGATCTGCGCGATCACCACGGCAGCGACCGTGAAAGGAAGGCTGATATCCATCGAACGCAGCAGCGGACCAAAGAGTCCGTTCCGCCCAAACGCGATCAACAGTGCCACACCCGCAACCGATGGCGGCAGGACGATGGGAAGATCAATCAGCAATTCGAGAACGGATTTTCCGGAGAAATTCCAGCGTGCCAGAACATATGCCAGCGGCGTGCCCATCAGGACCGTGAGCAACACGGTCACCAGGCTGGTTATGAGACTCAAACGCAATGCCGCAAGCGCCTGCGTAGAAAGAACATACTCAAGAAAATTCGTATTGATCGCACGCGCGGTCAATGCCAGCAGCGGCAAGGCAAATAATCCGATCAGAAGAATTCCTGGAAGCACGAGCAGCAACGTGGACAGATTT
>CAZKSG010000262.1:0-4986 GCA_964555335.1 uncultured Anaerolinea sp. | reverse complement strand
CTGCCCATCGTGGAACTGAACAACGCCATGCGCGAGCTGCAACTCCAGGAACGCGACGAGGAACGACGCATCCTGTACGAACTCTCCGCACAGATTGCCGAGCATCGCGAAGAACTTGTCTACGGACTGGAAAACCTTGCCGTGCTCGACCTTGTTTTTGCCAAGGCAAAATATGCAGAGGAACTTAAGGCTTCAGAGCCGATCCTTCATCAAAGGAAAGATGACAGACGAAAGAAAGAAGGAGAGAATGCCCCTCCTTCCTCTTTCATCTTTCGCCTCACTCGGGCAAGACACCCTCTCCTCGACTCCAACACCGTCGTCCCTATTGATGTTGACCCCAAACCTGGCACACGTGCGATCGTCATCACCGGTCCAAACACAGGCGGCAAGACCGTTTCGTTGAAGACGGTCGGTCTCTTTGCGCTTATGGCACAAAGCGGACTGCACATCCCCACGCAGAGCGGCTCGGAACTGCCCTTCTTCCACGCGGTGTATGCCGACATCGGCGATGAACAATCCATCGAACAATCGCTTAGCACGTTCAGCGGACATATCACGAACATCATCCGTATTCTCAAGCAAATCGACGCCCGCTCACTGGTCATCTTCGATGAACTCGGCGCTGGAACCGACCCGCAGGAAGGCGCGGCGTTGGCACGTGCCATCTTGAAATTCCTGCTTGAGAGCGGATGCACGACTCTCGTTGCCACGCATTACCCGGAACTAAAAACATTCGCTCATTCCACCGAAGGAGTGGTCAACGCGTCGCTGGAATTCGATATCAAGACTCTCCGTCCCACGTATCGTCTAACCATTGGCTTGCCTGGACGGTCTAATGCATTGCTGATCGCCCAGCGGCTCGGTCTTTCACAAGACATCATCGATTCTGCCAAGGCCGAGATCAACCCCGAAGACCTGCGCGCTGACAAGCTGCTAGACGATATCCGCAAGGAACGCAATCGCACCTCACGCGAACGCCAAAAGTTGGAGAAGGCACGCGATAAATTGGAAGCACAGACAAAAGAGATCGAGAAGCGTCTCGAGAAGATCGAAGATGAACGCCGCGAAGTGCTCGCTAAAGCCCGCGCCGAAGGTGAACTCGAAGTTGCGGTATTAAGAAGGAATATTGACTCGCTCAAGTCGCAGCTCAAAAAGGCCAGGCAGCCGCTTGATGCGATCAAGACTCTTGAAGAGAAGATCGAAAAGATCGAAGAGAAAGTGGACGCGCCCGTCGAGAGACGACAAACCGTGGATAGCGGGTCATCATTGTCCATTGTCCATCGTCCATTGTCACTCGGCGAGAAAGTCACCGTTACCACGCTGAACACCGAAGGAGTGGTGACCGCCCTGGGTGAGTCTGACGCGGAGATACAGGTGGGGAGTTTGCGCATTCGGGCCCGTTTGGTCGACCTGGTGAGAAAAAACCAGTCGGAGGAACACCCAGAGGAAAAGAAAAAGATTGAAGTAGAAGGCAGTGGACGTGCAGCACTGAGTGGAACAAAATCTCCCGGGCTCGAGTTAAACCTCCGTGGCAAACTTGTGGAGGAAGGGCTCGATGAACTGGAACGTTACCTGGAACGTGCCTTCTCCTCCGGCTTGTTATTTGTACGCATCGTCCATGGCAAAGGGACGGGACGCATGCGCGATGCAGTGCGCAGCGCGTTGAAGTCCAGCCCATATGTGGCGTCGTTCGAAGAGCCAAAGGAGAATGAAGGCGGCGCAGGCGTCACGGTTGCGAAGATGGCAAAATAAACTATAATCTTTTTGGAGTTTTGTATGCAGTTGGAAGATGCGATTCAAGAGATGACCAATCTGATCAAATCCGCGAGCAAGGAAGTGGAAGTGAAGACTGTCATCATGTCTGACGAGGAGGCGCGCTTAAGCGTATATGCGTCTGCCGCCGATATGGAGCGCATCAAGACCGCGACATTCCAACCTGCGATCAACTTATTGAACAGCGAAGGGTTGGATATTCAGGTGTTCGTCTACGACAAGGATGCGCCGCCGTTGAAAGGATGACGGCGGTCCTTTTTTAATTTGAGACATGGAATTTATGGGTGTACTGAGTCAACGTGAGAACGAGGTGGTTCATCTGCTTCTACAAGGGATGAGCAACAAGCAGATGGCGTTATCCCTTGGGATCTCCGAGCGCACTGTTGAGTTTCACCTTGAAAACATTTACGCCAAACTGCATGTGTCTTCCAGGGTGGAGTTGATCCTCAAGCTGGGGAAAGCCACAGGCAGTATTTTTGGAGACCCCGTACAATCCACAGTTGAGGTTAAGCCCGAAAAACTTCATAATGGCAACCAGAACGCCCATCCAGGAAACTGGAAACATTTGTTGACGGGCATGATGTCCGTGATCCAAAAGGAGGTTGCCATGGTACTCAGAGTGATGCTGGAAGATCTTGGAAATTATCTGCGAAAGTCCCCCTGGTTGTTCAATTCGATACTATTAATGTCGGTCGGCTTGACAACCCGTTATATTCTTCTTGATCTCGGGTTGTATTTCTGGCCGTCTTATATTCTGCTCGGCATTTTGCTTGGCATCGGCAGCATTTATATTGGCCTGTCATGGAAAAAGATCGCAACAGGAACAGTACGATCTCACCCGTTAGTGATCGTCGGAATCGCTGTCATATCCCTTTTATTCGTTGCAGGTCTGGATGAGGTCTTCCTCTACACTATTGTCCGACAGACAGGTTCCACATCCATCACCATTGCCGATATATCAAATAAGGCGATGTGGCTTATCTCTCCATTGGGACAGCCTTATCTATCCACAGAGCGCAGCGTGGCATCGGACTTGCTCTGGCTTTTGGCGATCCTATATATGGTTCTACTGTTTGTCACGGGGGTTCTTACTGGAACACGATCCAGAGGCAACGATCTGGCAGCCGCATCTTGACACTAAAAATTTCCTGATATCCTGTTATTTCCCTGTTGCCGCGCGCCAAACGGTGTTCAATGTTTCCAACCCGGTCATGCGATGGATGACGCTCGCCTCGTCGGTGAGGTAGATCGGTCCTTGTAACGGACGGTCACTGCGCGTGTAGAGACCATGGTCGGGGAGGTCGGAGACGGCCGCCCAGAAATTCCAAAGCGGCAGGTCGTATTCTGCGGCAAGCATCGCCATGTCTCGGTTGATGCGCTCATCTTTTTCGCGGTTGTCGGCTTTGGTGGCCAGGATCGGCACGACGCCCTTGTCCATCAACTGCAGGATGATCTTGCGCAGATATTCGGTGTTGCGCGATTCGAAATGGGTTCCCACTTGAATGATCACGAACGATGGGTTATGGATGCGCAATTCACATTCCACGGGTGTTTCAGCGAAACTGCAATCGAACTTGCCCTGATGCCACTGCGTCCACAGCAGGGACCCGGGCGTGGTCCCATCTTTGGAGGTTGGACTCTCACGATTGAACGAGCCTTGAAAATTCTCCACGGCTTCCTGCAATTCGGGGGAAAGGGTCGCCACGAAATCAGGGTCCGTTTCGAACACACCGAAGAATTCCTCGGGGCGGCTCTGGCAATCGCCAAAGATCGAGAACGAATGCGGGTCATTGCCGAGCATCTGTCCATATTCGTAAATGTCGCGCACGCTTGCATCCACTATTGGGATGATGGGTAATGTCTTCCAATCCTGCTCGGTGGTGGCAGTGACATCAGTCGAAGGTGTGATTGTTTTTGTCAACACTGGCAGCACAATGGGAGTAGGTCTGCGAGTTGGGGCAAGTTCTGTAGCTGGCAATTGAGCACTGGCAATTTTTTCGCGAGGGGCAGTTGTTGACGAGGGGACAGATTGCGTCAGTGGCACAGGTGTTGGCTTTACTGCACAGGAGACCAAAAGAAAACAAACCCACAGAAAAGCAGACCGTTTCATTCGATGAGTATATCCACGAAAAATTAATTGCCGATAAATTTTATGCTACACTCGGCGCCATGAACTACAACGGACTTCTCCACAAATACGGACATCTCCTCGACATCCCGGCTCACACGCGGACCGTGAGCCTGCTCGAGGGCAATACGCCTCTGATCAAAGCCGACAGTTTGTCCCGCCAACTTCGCGGCGGTTTCGACCTTTTTATTAAATATGAAGGGCTCAACCCGACCGGCTCCTTCAAAGACCGCGGCATGACCGCAGCTGTGAGCGAAGCATTGGGACGCCAGGCGACAACAGTCATCTGCGCATCCACAGGCAACACCGCGGCATCGGCGGCCGCCTACGCAGCACGGGCGGGGATGAAATCCATCGTGTTGATTCCGCAGGGTAAGGTTGCTGCCGGTAAATTGGCTGGTGCCATCGCGTATGGCGCACAGGTCATTCAAATCGATGGTTCCTTCGACGATGCGCTGACCATGGTGGTGGATATCACGAACAAGCATCCGATCTGCCTGGTGAATTCGATCAATCCCTACCGCATCGAAGGACAGAAGACCTCTGCGTTTGAAATTTGCGACACACTCGGCTCGGCGCCTGATTGGTTATGCCTGCCGGTGGGCAATGCCGGGAACATCACGTCTTATTGGGCGGGGTTCAAGCAATACAATGAGTTGAAATCCACTGGCTTGCCGCAGGTACTGGGCGTGCAGGCGGCTGGAGCGGCCCCGCTGGTGCTGGGTCACCCTGTGGATCATCCCGAAACCGTTGCCACGGCCATCCGCATTGGAAAGCCTGCACGCGGGGAGCAAGCTTTGCAAGCCGCAGAAGAATCACACGGGCAGATCATCGCGGCAACGGATGCGCAAATTTTGCACATGCAGAAAATGCTTGCCATGCTCGAGGGAATATGGGTCGAGCCTGCATCTGCGGCGGGGTTGGCGGGTCTGGCCATTGAACTTGAAAGCGGAAGAATGAACATAAAAGGCAAACGTGTGGTGGCAATCTGCACAGGTCACGGATTGAAAGACCCTGACATCATCACAAAGGATATGCAAAAGCCTCACCTCGTCCCACCGAAACTGGAAGCACTGGAAGAGATC
>CAZKSG010000261.1:0-4998 GCA_964555335.1 uncultured Anaerolinea sp. | reverse complement strand
CGATATTTGTCCTCGCCCAAATCGCGTTGCAAGACTTCCATAATGAATAAAACAACGTCAAGACCGATCAAATCTGCCAGTGTGAGCGGACCCATGGGATGATTCATCCCCAATTTCATCACGGCATCAATCGCTTCGGGCGTGCCGACACCTTCCTGCAAGGCAAATATCGCTTCGTTGATCATCGGACACAGGATGCGGTTGGAGATGAAGCCCGGCGAGTCGTTCGCTGACCAGGCCTCCTTGCCCATAACCTTGCAGAGTTCCAGCGTGGTAGCGAGAGTCTCTTCGCTGGTGGCGAGGCCTTTGATCACTTCCACCAGTTTCATCAACGGCACAGGATTCATGAAATGCATGCCAATGACTTTGTCGGGTCGTTTTGTTTGGGCGGCGATCTTCGTGATCGAGATCGAAGAGGTATTCGAAGCAAGGATCACGCCTTCACGAGCTGAGGCATCGAGTTCTTTGAAGATCTTGAATTTTAGTTCGGGGTTTTCCGTTGCGGCTTCGATGACAAAATCTGCATTTGGAAGTGTGTCGTACGATGGAACGAAATTGATCCTGTCTGCGCCAGCTTTCTGTTCCGTGGTGATCGTCCCTTTTTCCAAGAGCTTGGAAGCAGATTTGCCGATCGCTGCTTTGACTTTTTCTAATGCGGCAGGCATTACGTCCATGCAGGTGACGTCGTAGCCAGATGTCGCAGCCACTTGTGCGATGCCATTGCCCATGGTTCCTGCACCGACGACGAAGATATGTTTGATCGTCATGTAGTCTCCTTTCAACCGTGCCGATCGCGCCAGATTTTGTAATTGTTCTTGATCTGCTCGATATGCCCTGGAATGTGACCGGAGTAGATATTCAGCCAGTTCTCGAAGGTGTACGGCTCCTCGTACTCAGGATGCTTCACATAGTGCTCGAAGACTTCATCGGGTTGTTTCTTTAGCAGCTCATACGTTGTCTTGCGGACCAGTCTCACAATTTCCAACGAGTCCTCATAGCTTTGCTCGTGATAATCGAGTTCAACTGTCCATCTGTCCTGGTCGTAGCCCATCAAGGTGCCACCGGGTTCGACGATTAACTTGCGGGCACGCAGTGCCGCATTTGATTCCGAATCTGCCAGATGGACAAGGATCTCATGCACGCTCCACTCTTTTGACTCTGGTTTGAACTTCCACATTTCCTGCGGAATGTCCCTTAACATGGCGATAAGCATGGAATACCCATTGCCATACAATTCGATCTTTTCGTCGCGTTGCTGTTTCTCCATACCCGAGTCTCCAGTCTCTACTATCTAAAATTACTTTTACTCCACTTCCACTGCCATCGCCACTGCTTCGCCTCCGCCGAGGCAAAGCGATGCGATTCCACGTTTCAAGCCGCGATCTTCTAACGCGTAGAGTAATGTCGTTAACACACGCGCACCGCTGGCACCAAGCGGATGCCCCAATGCGATCGCGCCGCCGTTAACGTTGACCTTGTTCCAATCCCAGCCATCATCAGCAAGAGCGTATCCATCGGCAAGGACTTGTGCGGCGAAGGCTTCGTTGAGTTCGATCAGGTCCACGTCGTTCAGGGTCCAGCCGATCTTCTTGAGCAATTTGGGAATCGCATAGGCAGGTGCGGCAAATAGATATTTCGGTTCAAGTGCCGCCTGTGCATAGCCCACCACTCTTGCCATGGGTTTAAGCTTGTTCTTCTCAGCATAGGCGCGCGATGCGATTACCACAGCCGCTCCGCCATCGTTCATCGGGGATGAATTCCCGGGCGTAATCTTTCCATCGGTCTTGAACGCTGGTTTGAGTTTTGCCAGCACATCGAACGACGTGTCTTTTCGCGGACCTTCATCCGTATCCACCACTTTGATCTCACCCTTCTTACCGGGGATTTGTACAGGAACAATTTCGGATTTGAAGCGGCCTGCCTCTTGAGCCTCTACCGCCTTCTCGTGGGAACGAAGCGCCCACTGGTCCATCGCTTCACGCGTGACCTCGTACTCGTCCGCGATGAATTCGGCTGCATTGCCCATTCCCCAATTTTCGAACGGATCCCAGAGACCATCATAGAGAAGGGCGTCAGTAAGAGGTTGGTTCCCGAATTTGAGTTCGCCCGAACGACCGCTTACCAGATACGGGACGCGGCTCATCGACTCGAACCCACCAGCGACAAAAAGATCCGCATCTCCCGCACGGACGGCCTGGGATGCAAACATCGCTGCCTTCAATCCTGAGCCGCATACTTTGTTGACTGTGCTCGCACTGACCGTAGCCGGAATGCCGCCCAAAATGCTCGATTGGCGCGCAGGAGCCTGCCCCTCGCCGGCTTGCACCACATTGCCCATGATCACTTCTTCGATATCGTTGGGGTTGATTCCCGCCCGCTCGACTGCGGCTTTGACTGCAATTGCCCCCAGTTGAGTTGCAGGCAGGTTGCTGAGAGAACCCTGGAACCTTCCGATCGGCGTGCGGGCCGCGGAAAGAATCACAGCATCGTGTTCCTTTGCCATCGTTCCTCCTTTAGCGAATATACGATTCAATTATAAAGCCTGTGGAGATGGGGAAATCATTTTTGGGACTCTGAGACGGCGTGTATTACAATGTGGCCATGACCCATTTTGAAACTTCCCTTTATGAACTGCTCGGTGGAGAAAAGGGACTGCGCTCCCTCGTGGACCGGTTTTACGACATCATGGATTCTTCACCAGAGGCAGAAAAGATCCGCGCATTCCATGCCAAAAGTTTGAAGCAATCACGCGACAAGCTCTTTATGTTTCTTTCCGGCTGGTCGGGCGGGCCACAGTTGTACGTGGAAAAATACGGACATCCGCGCCTGCGCATGCGGCACATGCCATTCCCGATCGGTTCTGTGGAACGCGATCAGTGGCTTTGGTGCATGAACAAGGCTCTCGATGAAAGCGGACTGGATCTGCGTGTGGTAGAGTTTTTGAAAACTCGATTTTCTGAAGTCGCGGATTTTATGCGGAATCAAGCGGAAGGTTAATCCTCCAGATGTTTCATCGCTTCACGCCGACTCAACGGATGCAGCGGGGCAGATTTGACGAACTTCTTCACAGCTTTCGGGTCGATGCGTGCATATTGCCGCAGTGACCAGCCAATGGCTTTGTTGATGAAGAATTCCTTCGAATCCAAATTCTCACGGATGATCTCACACAGCAAGTCGAAATCTGTTTCTTTTTTGTAGTTAAGCTGGAACAGGATACACGCGCGCCTGAGCCAGAAATTATCAGAGATGCGCCATTTGACAAGATATTTTTCTCTCGCATCGGGGAAACGCTTAAAGTGAACGCCCAGCGTGCCGCCGGAGATCGTATCCACTGTGTCCCACCATGATTTGGTGACGATCATATATTCCACAGTTTTGACCAGTCTGGACGGAAGTTGTTTGTCCATCCTTCCCAGCAGGCTTGTGGCAGCATACTGAAACTCACGCTGTGGCAACGACCATAGATCACGCAGGATGGCATCCAGGTCGCTGATGGGTGGCAATCCATTTGTGGCGATGAATTCCTTCATCAATTCTTTGAACTGTGGTGACTTGATGCCAAGATACTCAAACTGGTCGCGCATGTATTTTTTCATCGGTGCGGCCTGGATCGGATTGGCATTTTGTTCGAATAGTGTTTTGAGTGATATGACATACGCATGCATGATGTTTTCCTTTTGTTCCTGTCGTGCTGAGCAAAGCGAAGCATCTCTTGCTTGCCTGATAGAGACTCTTCGCATGAGCTCAGAGTGACATGGACTTATGGCACTGGTGTATCTTCGGGGTCATAGGGTTGGACAAAATTCACCAGCCAGTTCCCTTCTTCTTTTTCGGTAACAGATGAATAGGGTGTGACGATATGAATCCATGTTTTGCCGGGGTGCAAGGCAATTGGGTTTCCCTGACCATCGACAAAATGCATCGGACGGATCAGCCCGGTCTTCTTTTCGAACTCGCGGTTCTCGGTGGACCAGAAGATCTTGAATACCTGTCCATCACGAAAGAGCCAGGCGTAACTTTTTTGCCCAATCGCGAAATCAATTTCCAATTGGTTGTGGCGATAGCGGTTATGTTCGGCAAAGATGACGATCACATTTTCAAAGGACATTTGCCGTTGTGACAGACGGTCGATTGCAGGGATGAAAGTGCCTGTGCCATCGGCGAGATCGGTCCAGCGAAGATAGGTTTGAGAAACGGGATCATATTTCCATGCGGATTGAGTGTAGGCATGGTAGAAAACGTGGATGTCATTTGCGGGTTGCCCGCCAGATGGAATTTCGTACGAGAAGACATTCCCTGAATAGTTGACGGGCTGTCTCGGGTTTTGGTTTTCTTCGGCAAGTTTGCGAAGTTTGGTGACGGGCAGAAGCGCACTGTTAGGGGTTGTCTTGTCCACGCCAAAGACGATCTCACATGCATCGAGCATTTCGCCGATATCCCATGCTGCGCTGGCATAGACAAGACAACTGTTGAGGAACATGTGTCCGATCTGGTTGTAAGTCAATCGTCCTGAGCGGATAGGTCCCACGTAATCTTCAGTGGGGATGTACCACGGAGTTGCTGTTGCAGATGGGTTCGAGGTGGCGGTCGTTCCTTTGTTCAAAATCAGGCCAGCGTCCCAGAAAGGAGCGGTTGAATCTGTGTGGAAGATCGGGGTCTCACCATTTTCATCCGCATCACTATCATGGTCATCGTCACCAATGTCTGTTGATGTAAATTCGTGGGAATTTGACTTGATGAATTGAATGAACACATCCTGGTTCGGGGAATTGAACGCGTAGTAACCGTTTGAATTCGTCGTCGTTTCATCCAGGATTTCGCGGTTGGATGCATCCAACAAGCGAACACATACACCTCCGACGCCTGTTTCCCATTCATCCTGCGTACCGTTCGCATTTTCATCAAGCCAGACACGGTTGCCGATCCAACTTCCGCTGGGATGGATGATTTCATCACGCACTTTGCGGAACACGGCGAGTTTTTCCTCGTCCGTGCCGG
>CAZKSG010000260.1:0-5028 GCA_964555335.1 uncultured Anaerolinea sp. | reverse complement strand
GATTATTCTGACAGGTGAGTAATATGAAACAAACGGTTCTAGCATCCATTCTTGCCCTTTTTCTATTCTTGCACTCTTCCCTTTCGGCAACACAGGCATCCCCAGCATGGAAACCTGCCTCCGATATTGACTTCAACTTCGCGCCGGGAAGTGTGGTCCGCTTTGAGCATCTCACCAGCGAGGATGGACTCTCCCAGAACGCCGGGCTTGACATCTTCCAGGATAGCCGCGGCTACCTATGGATAGGCTCGCAGGATGGGTTAAACCGGTTCGATGGTTACTCATTTAAGATCTACAAACACGACCCCGACGATCCCAGTTCCCTGAGCTACAACAGCATCCTGAAGATCGAAGAGGATCAAAACGGCTCCTTGTGGATCGGCACCTGGGGCGGCGGACTCAACCATTTCGACGCCATCACAGAAAAATTCAGGAGTTATCAACACGATCCGAACAACCCAGACAGCATCAGCGACAACACCGTCACCGCCATAAAAAAAGATGCTGCCGGGAATCTATGGGTCGGCACGCTTAACGGGCTGGACCTCTTCGATCCGAAAACATCCACTTTCAAGCATTTTACAAATGACCCTGCGGACCCTGAGAGTTTGAGCAGCAATGCAATTTCGTTGATCTTCGAGGACTCAAACCATCAGCTGTGGGTAGGCACGGGAGCGAACGGAAGTGAAGGGTCGGGGTTGAACCGCTTCGACCCATCCACCGGGAAAGTAATTCGATACCAGCACGACGAATCGGACCCTGACAGCCTGTCTAGTAATAACATCGCCGACATCTACGAAGCAGAGGATGGAACGTTCTGGATCGCAACGGGTGGGTTTAGCTTACACGGAGACGGACTCGACCAATTCGACCCTGCAACCAGCAAGGTAAAGCACTTCAGATACAACGCCAGCGATCCGCACAGCATTGGCAGCAATGACCTGATGACTCTGTGGGGCGATTCGACCGGCATGTTATGGATCGGCACCTGGACAAACGGTTTGAGTCGCATGTCGTTTGCAGATCCCGGTCATTTTGTACGCTATGAAAACGACCCATTTTTTGCAGACAGCCTGAGCGGCGACGAAGTATGGTCCCTGTTCAAGGACCGCTCGGGGATTCTATGGATCGGCACGTCACACAGCGGCATTAACAAACTCTCCCCCAAAAGTGGACAGTTCAGTTTGTATCGTAACAATCCGAGCGACTCAATGAGCCTGGCCATCAACGCCACAGGAGCATTTGCCGAAGACCCACGCGGCAATATCTGGATCGCGACCTGGGGCGCAGGCATCGATCGCTTTAACCCAAACACAGGCCAGTTCACACACTATCGCCATAATCCCGATGATCCGAACAGTCTTTCCGACGATCTCTTCATGGATGTATTCGTGGATGAGTATGGAATTGTTTGGGCAAGCACGCTTGGCAAGGGATTGAATCGCCTCGACCCGGCAACGAACAAGGTCACGCATTATTTTCACGACCCGAACGATCCCAACAGCATTCCAGATGACAACATCGCGAACCTCGTTCCCGATAAGGACGGGGGCTTGTGGGTGGGCACGTTCGGCGGCTTATCTCACTTTAACCCGAATACGAACCAGTTCACCAATTACAGCAATGACCCTGAGAATGAGACGAGTCTCAGTCATAACATGGTAGTGAGTCTATACATCGACTCCAGGAACAGCCTTTGGATCGGCACCTGGGGCGGTGGGCTCAATCAACTGGACTTGAACGATCCGCATCATACGAACCCGAAACTTGCCAGCTTTACCCGCTACCGCAACATCACCGACGATCCATCCAGCTTGAGCGAAGATTCGGTCTGGGCGATCCACGAAACCATGGATGGGAATCTCTGGTTTGGAACGCAGTTAGGGCTGAACCGGTTCAACCCGAAGACAAAAACGTTCAAACATTACACCGAAAAACAGGGATTGCCGAACAATGTGGTGCTCGGCATCCTCGAAGATGACAACGACCATCTCTGGGTCACCACCAACAACGGACTCGCTCAATTCAGTTTAAGGACGACCGAATTCACGATTTACGACACGTCCGATGGACTCCAAAGCAACGAGTTCAATTCGAACGCTTATTACCGTGCAAAAAACGGCATGATGTATGTCGGCGGCATCAATGGATTCAACCTGTTCGACCCAGCCGAAGTCAAACCGAACCCAGTCCCACCACAGGTGATGGTGACTCGCTTCGAAGTGTTCAACGAGCCATTATCCGTGGATCTGAGCGGACGGATGCCAATCGAACTGTCCTATAAACAGGATTTCATCTCGTTCGAATTTGCGGCGTTCGATTTCCAGTCTCCACAAAAGAACCAGTACGCGTACAAACTCGAAGGTTTCAACGAAAACTGGATCAACGCTGGCAACCGTCGTTTTGCCACATACACTAACCTGCCTGGCGGCAACTATGTCTTTCGCGTCAAGGCAGCCAACAGCGATGGAACATGGAATGAAACGGGTGTCGCGATCCCCATTGTTATCACGCCTCCTGTCTGGCAGACATGGTGGTTCAACGGTGCTTTGATCGTCATCGTGGGAGCACTCATCGCAGGTGGATTCCGCTATCGGCTAAACTCGGTCCGCGAGCAAAACGTCTATCTCGAAACGCTGGTCTCCGACCGGACGTTCGAACTACGTGAGACGAACACTCTCCTCGAAAAGGAAGTAGACCAACGCAAACGCGCCGAAGCAGAACTGGCAAAACATGCTGCCGAAGAACTGCACAAGTCACAGGCGCAATTCCAGGCTATCTTCGACAATGTCGCCGTAGGCGTAGCCGTGATGACCCTGGGGCGACGTCCCATTGCCTTCAATGCAGCCACCGAACGGATCATTGGCTACAACATAGAGGAACTACGAGACGTTGATCCGCGCCAGCTGGCCGTGCCCGAAGACCGTCCCATGGATATCGGGACTTTCCAGGAGTTGAGCGAAGGCAAACGCGATTCGTATGTTATGGAACGACGTTACCGGCACAAGGATGGACGCGTATTCTGGGCACGTGTTAATTACTCGCTTGTCCGCGATATGGATGGCCGACCCGATTACCTGGTAGGCATCATCGAGGATATCGATGAACAGAAGCGCTCTGCCGAACGTCTTGCCGAACAGGAGGCAGATTATCTGCTCACTCTTCAACATCGTGTCAACGAACGGACGCGGGAACTGCAGGAAGCCAACGAAAAGCTGCAAAGGGAGATCGAACAGCGTACCCGCATCGAAAAGGAACTGGCAGAAAAGGCCGCCGAGGAGGCAGTTACTGCCGATCGCACCCGCCTCGCACGTGACCTGCACGATGCCGTTACCCAGACACTGTTCTCCGCCAGCCTGACGGCCGAAGTACTGCCCGATCTTTGGGAGATGGATGTGGAAGAGGCGAAGAGATCCACAGAAGAGTTGAGACAACTCACCCGCGGCGCGCTGGCTGAAATGCGCACCCTTCTCCTGGAATTACGCCCGGCTACGTTAACGCAGACCCGCCTCAGCGACCTGATCAAGCAATTATGTGAAGCATTCATCGGCCGCTCGCGGCTGCCGATCACATTGAATATCCAGGGCGATTGTCCGCTTCCGCCGGAGGTTCAGATCGCCATCTACCGCATCGCCCAGGAAAGCTTGAACAACGTTTTCAAATATGCACGCGCCACGCAGGTGGATGTGAATTTATACATCTCGTGCGCGTCTGTTCACTTTGCCACATGCGACAACGGCATTGGCTTCGACATGTCCACAAGCAAACCGACCAGCCTGGGCATGCGTATCATGCGCGAACGCGCCGAAGCCATCGGAGCAGAATATCAGATCACCAGCCAGCCTGGCAAAGGCACATGCGTGGAAGTGAACTGGAACGCAGACCCCGGCAAAAAATTAAGGGTTCTCTAAATCCCTTTTATTGTGATTACAACTACAAGGAGCAAAAATGCCAATCAAAATCCTTCTCGTCGATGACCACGCCGTGGTACGCAGCGGCCTGTCAAAATTTCTGATGGTCAACAAAGATCTCAAACTCGTCGGGGAAGCATCCGACGGGGCTGAAGCCGTGCAATTGGTCTCACTCCACAAACCCGACCTTGTCCTCATGGACCTCATGATGCCAGGCACGGATGGAATCACCGCCACGCGTGAGATCCATCAAAAATACCCTGCTGTAAAAGTCATTGCGCTTACAAGCTTTGCAGAACAGCACATGATCCAGGGGGCATTGCAAGCCGGTGCAGTGGGCTATTTACAAAAGAATGTCACTGCCGCAGAATTGGGCAACGCCATTCGCTCGGCGTGTGCAGGCAACATGATTCTCTCTCCTGAAGCAACACAAGTGCTGGCGCAGTCAGTTGCCCAACCACAGATTCCCGGCGAGCAGCTCACCGAACGCGAGCGCGAAGTCCTCAAGTGCATGGTAGATGGGCTCAACAACAACGCCATCGCAGAACAGCTTGTTGTCAGCCTGGGGACCGTCAAGTTCCATATCTCCAACATCTTCCACAAGCTGGGTGTCAACAGTCGCGTCGAAGCGGTCAAGGCGGCGATCGAACAGAAACTGGTGTAACTCTACTTTTCACCTATCCACTTGGCTAGGTAAAAACCCCACCAAAGGCAGATACTCTTGAGCCTCGCCTGTCATATAGTACAGGCGAGGCTCATATGATTCGTACCATCATCGCTGATCCCGATACAGCAACACGTAAGGCACTTACCCTCCTGCTCCGACGAAAACTCGGAGAAGATAAGATTCTGGAGGTCGACAGTGTGGAGACTCTGATTCGTGCCCTGGCAGACACCTCTCCCGATCTGCTCCTCCTGGACTGGAGACTCTACGGTTCTCCCGCACCCGAGACCTGCCGCCTGCTCCAACGCGCCTATCCTCATCTGAAGATCATCCTCCTCAGCGTGGATGCGCAGGACGCAAGCGCGGCCAGGGAAGCCGGCGCGGAGTTTGTCTATAAAGGCGCTTCCCCTGATGAATTGATTGCAACCCTCATGCCACTTTTGCGTAAAGAGA
>CAZKSG010000259.1:0-5031 GCA_964555335.1 uncultured Anaerolinea sp. | reverse complement strand
GCTTGTTGGATTCTTCCGCGGTGGAGAAGCCCGCATACTGACGCATCGTCCAGAAACGGGATCGGTACATCGTGGGCTGGACTCCGCGCGTAAAGGGATAAACGCCCGGGAAGTTGAGCTTATCCAGATAACGCTGGTCGAGTAGCCCATGCTCTTCGGGCGTACCGAGACCACTTCCATCTGGCAGTCCGATGCGCGGAATCTCGATCCCAGCGGACGTCTCGAAGCGATCCTTCCGCTCCTTGAATTTATCCAGTGACTTCTTGAGAGTGGTTTCTTTCCATTTGTTGTATTGGTCGTTGATGGTCATTCCAAAATCCTTTTAACCACAAAGGGCACGACACTTGCCCCGGGCGCACACCTGCCCTGACGGGAGGTATCAGGGAGTGCCGGGGAGTTCACGAAAGAAAAGCCTTAAAACCGTAGTGCCCTTTGTGTCCTTCGTGTTAAATTTCTTCAAGTATAAAGCCAACACAAAATAACTTGTAGGACAAGTGACACCCTGAACAGCGAGGAACATCCTCATCCAAACAGACGAATTTCCTGTGCTACACTTAACCCATGGAAATCTGTTACCTGCTTGCCTTCCCTGATTCAGAAGAATCTGCACGCCAGCCCGCCGAGCAGATCAAGGGTCTGAAAGACGCACCCTACTTCCAACCGATCGACATCGATCTGGTGACCCTGGGCGACGAGACCATTGTCATCGAAGGATATGCCGTGTCGGTCTTACGTCAACACTATGACTCGCGCGTGCAAATGGTGGAATGCCATTACGACCTGCACGACCCGTTCGCATTATCAGTCCTTCCAGATCGAACGAAGATACAGAGCGCGTTACAGAGTCGCTACATTCCGGAGGCGCTTCGCAAGAGCGGTCTCTTCGAGGAGTATTCGATTCTGCTGGTACAGGAGATCAAACCCACACCCGATAAATGGATCGAGAAGAACAGCCTTGCAATTGCCAACTTCATCCGTTCACAGCGCGAAGTGTTTGACAAGGAAGAGGTCAATGAGATCCTGGCTTCGAGAGCGCGATACTCCGCCAATGAATTGACGCTTGTAGATTGGGAAGGCGCTGTCATCATTGCCCCCAATGCCGATTATCAATCGGATATTGCCCTGCTCAAGATCGGCAACTATCAACTGCTTCGCTACCGGATGCTCGATCAATCCATCGAGGAGATGCTGGATAAGATCAACGAACGTTTTTTTCAAGCCAAGCGCCCCCGTGCCACACGCGGATTGATCCGTCAGATCGCCGAGCACCGGCTCGAAGTGATGCTCGATTTTGAACGCGCCGAACAGAGCCTGCTGCTGATCGGAGATTGGTACACGGCAAAACTCTATGAGGTGATCCAGAACGAATTCTATTTGAAAGACTGGAAGGAAAGCGTTCGCATGAAGCTCGATAATCTCGAGAACATCGTCGAAACCATCCAGGAAAACTTTTCGCTCTCATGGGAAACATTGATGGACCGCTTGCAAATGCTGGGCTGGGTCCTTTTGCTTGTTGGCTATCTATACTTGTATTTTCTAGATGCAGGTTGGGTAACATTTCCCTAAAAGCTAATCTGATATTCTTCACAACCTATCACTTATATGCGTAAACGTTCTGTAGCAAGTTTATTTTTTGGAGTTAGTGTTCTCGTTTTTACATCGCTGGCGTGCCGCGCTGCCACACGCCTGATCGTGCCCGATACGCCCACTCCCCTACCGCCGACAGGCACTCCAACGGTCATTCCGTCACCAACCGTTCCCCCAGCGACAGCAACGCCTGTCTTTCAGGCAGCCTGCCCGTCTCTGCTTGCCGATATCATGGTGGAAGCGACAAAAGAGGAAGTTGTTTCCGGTCCTTCTTCAATGGATAGAACAGATGATTCGTCCTGGGGCTACCTTGTGATATATACCCTCAAAGATGACAAGCTTTGGCAGCGGCGCGAAGTTCATGTCCCTGATGAGTTTGAGAAAGACTTAGATACACGTGCCGCTCACGAATGGATCTGGGATTACTTTGCTGCCATTATCCCAGCCCAGGAGCGGGATTTTGTCACTCAATTCTCCGTGATGACCGACGGGCGGGAAAACATCTTGGGTGCAGTCGGCCGCAACCTGGAAGAGCCTACTGAATGGTCATTAAGAGTGGATATTGTTGACGCAAACAATCATTACCGCCTTTCGTACACCCTGATGCACGAATTCGGGCACCTTCTAACCTTGAAATTGCGCCAGGTGGCGTTCGATAAAACCGTGTTTTACAACCCCGATAACGATGAACTTTACGAACGCGCCTTATCTGCCTGCTCCCAGTATTTTACGCAGGAAGGGTGTAGCTCACCGACATCGTATATCAATGCATTCTTTATTAGGTATTGGAAAACGTTCTACAGCGAATGGCAGGAGATCGACAAGGAGAAGTCCGATTCATCGTATGAGAGTTCCCTGCATAGTTTCTATAAGACCTACTCTGATCAATTCCTGACCGAATATGCAGCGACAAGCCCCGAGGAAGACATAGCAGAGTCCTGGGCGTTTTTTGTCCTCGCGCCTAAACCAGAGTCTGCATCGATTGCCAATGAAAAAATCCTTTTCTTTTACGAATATCCCGAATTGGTACAGTTGCGTCAGGAAATACTCACCCGTCTGTGTGTTGAATTTCCCAAGTAAGTTGGTGAAATTCCGACAACAGAATCCGGGCATTTTAGTTAGAATTGTGAACATCATCCTGCTATGGAAGAGATCAAACGTCCCATTTCTGAAAGCTACTGGGTAAAACCCGGTCTATTTCTGGCGGGAGAGTATCCGGGTAGATATGAGGTGGAGCAAACCCGCAAGCGCATCGACGCGTTGATCGAAGCCGGGTTTGACACCATCATTGACCTGACCAAGCCCAACGAGACCACGCCCTATTTGCGCATCCTTCAGGAACAAAGCCACGCCTATGGAGTGTCCATGCACCACCACCGCTTCCCTATCGGGGACTTTGGGCTGCCTACGCCTGAACTGATGGACTCCATCCTTGATCAGATTGACGAGTCTCTGGGCGCAGGTCGGAAGGTCTATCTCCATTGCTGGGGCGGCATCGGCAGAACGGGGACCACCGTCGGCTGTTATCTGGTGCGACACGGCATGAGCGGAGGCCAGGCATTGGAACAGCTGGCGACCTGGTGGCGGCAGGTGCCGAAGAGCCGCATCCACCCTCGCTCCCCTGAAACGTATGAACAAGTGGAATTCATCCGCAATTGGAAGAATGACAAGTAACTTACAGGTTAAGGACAAATCATTGAAAAATCATTAAACTCTTCCTTAGAGAAAGATTGCCTGTGACAAAAGGCAGTATAATCTTTCGGTGGAGGCACTACCGTTTGGAAACTACATCGCTCGAAAACCAATCCCAGCCTGAACCTCTTGCAGAACAACCTACAAATTGGAAACGCTTTCTGTTGGACATTCTGGAGACGCTGGTTCTGGCTGTTGTTCTATACTTCGGGATCAATGCCGTATCCGCCCGTGTCCGTGTGGATGGCTTCAGTATGAACCCCACCTTGCAGGATGGTGAATATATCCTGATCAACAAACTCGCTTACAAACTTGGCGAACCGATGCGCGGCGACATTGTCGTCTTTATTTTCCCTGTCAACCCCGAAGAGGACCTGATCAAACGCATCATCGGTCTGCCGGGCGATACCATTAGAGTTCAGGGTGGCGTTCTGAGCATCAACGGCGTCACAATGGATGAACCCTACATTAATGCCCCGCCCGCTTATAACGGCACCTGGTTTGTATCGGATGGGGAACTTTTCGTATTGGGTGACAATCGCAACGATTCGCGCGACTCTCACCAATGGGGACTCCTACCTGTTGAGAATGTGATCGGTCGGGCTGTGTTAATCTACTGGCCGCCTGAAGAATGGCAGGTTATCAAACACACGCAGCAGGCATCCATTCCCGCACAGGATCCTCAGGAACTCTGGAGCATACGATGAGTCAGCCGCAACCACCCACCCCACATCCTTCGGCGTCTTTTCCGTGCAATGAATGTGCAGCAGGAATCATGCACATCCGCCACATCACCTACTTCACCTGGCTGGGAGAGGAACTGATCACAGTGCCCAATTTCCCGGCGTGGGTCTGTGACATGTGCGGAAAACGGGAATATGATGAACGCGCCATCGCGTGGTTGACCATGCTCTTGAATCCCAATGCGGGAAAGCCCACCCAACGCATCAAACGGAAGCCGCGACCCGGTTCCGCCAAACAGAACTTCCCTCACCCTCCACTTGAGTAAATAAACGACCTAAGGCAGACTCATGGACACTTCACAGCGAACCTATCGTTTTCTCCCCGCTGATGTGTATACCTCCGGATATCGCGTGGTGGGAAAGGTCATGGTATCTACCAATGGCATTATGGGGATTCTCAACGATATCACCAAGTCTCACCTGGAGATCCACGATGCCCGGCTGGCGCGAATTCACATGCCGACCAAACTCGTGGACCACTTTGAAGTGGTGCGTCTCGTCAAGTCACAGGTCTTTGCTGTTTGTGCAGCGCGGCGTGAAGACTTGGGACCTGCCGGCATCCAACGCGGCGGCTATAGCAACATTACAGTGTTGCCTGCGCGCCTGGCTACTCATGTATATGAACTGGAAGGAAAACTCGAAGTGGCCGGGCGTTTTGACTTCGCTGTGATGGTCGCCGATAAGACACGTAATTTCATCCCCATTTACGATGCCACACTTACAGCGATCCTGATCCCCAACCTCAAAGTGGAAAGTCCGGGCATCCTCTTCAACCGTGAAAAAGTGGATTTACTGGCTCTTCTCGGTCAGCGCGTCAAGGAAGATAAGTAGCACAAAACGCTTGACCGTTCACGGGCAGGATGATAAAATCCGCCCGCTCTAAAAATTGTTTGCCCCCATCGTCTAGTGGACTAGGACGCAGCCCTTTCAAGGCTACGACCGGGGTTCGAATCCCCGTGGGGGCACACACCAAGAAAACATGCCGTAAGGTATGTTTTTTGTTTAACGA
>CAZKSG010000258.1:0-5101 GCA_964555335.1 uncultured Anaerolinea sp. | reverse complement strand
TCCTTGTCTCGGTGGTCCTGTTACTAATCACAAAAAAACTGGACTCGCCTGAAGAATAAAAACAGAGATGACAAAAACTGTCATCTCTGTTTTTCTATGCCCAAAAAACTAGAGACCGTAGTCTGCGTCGGTCTTGTCGCCGTCGGAGAAGAACAGCGGCTGGCCGAACTTATCTGCACCGAATTGACCGATCACTTCCTGGGTGGCGGGATCGGTCATGAACTTCATGAAAGCCATGGCACCTTCATAATTGACCTTCGGCCACTTGTCGGGGTTGACGGTGATCACGTGGTAGATGTTGAGCAGGGTCTTGTTGCCTTCCACGAGGATTTCAAGTTGAAGTTTATCTTTGTTAGCGAGGAAGGTCGCGCGGTCGGTGAGGGTATAGGCGCCCTTTTCCGATGCAATGGTCAGGGATGGTCCCATACCCTGCCCGGTTTCGATATACCAGGCGGGTTTGGTCGTTGCAGGGTCTACATCGGTCTTGGCCCAGATGCCCAGTTCCTTGGTGCTCGTGCCCGATTTATCGGCGCGTGCTACGAAAGGAGCTTCGGCAGTGGCAATGGCTTTGAACGATTCGGCAGGTCCCAAACCTTTGATCTTGGCAGGGTCAGCAGCGGGGCCAACGATCACAAAATCATTGTGCATGATAAGTGAGCGATCTTTGCCCCAGCCATCCTGCATGAACGTGGCTTCTGCAGAAGGCGAATGGACGAGCAAGACATCGGCGTTACCTTGCTGTCCCATTTCCATGGCCTGACCAGAACCAACAGCCACGGTTTGCACGGTATAACCGGTCTGTTCTTCGAACATGGGGATCAATACATCGAGCAAACCTGAATCCTGTGTGGAGGTGGTGGTTGCCAGGATGAGGGTCGGGTTGGCGGGTGCCGCAACAGGAGCTTCGGTCGGTGCTTCTGTGGGGGCTGCAGTAGCGGGCGCTTCGGTGGCGACGGGCTCTTCAATAACAGGAGCCGCTGTCGGCGTCGCGGCAGAGCCGCAGGCTGCAAGCAAAATGGAGAAAACGAGCAGAAGGGCGAGAACACTATTTCGTGCGGTGACTTTCATGGTTCCATCCTATTGAGATTGCGAATTTTTCGAATAACGGCGGATACCCAGCACGATCAACGCGCCAAGCAATCCACCGATCATTCCAAAGAGAAGATGCCCGGCGAACGGATAGAGAATTCCAAAGCGGAACGAGCCGAATGGGAATCCGGTGATCAAATTGACGGTAAGTTGCCCAATCGGTTTGGTCATGTGAGCCAGACCACCCAGCAACACCAGGAACCAGACTTTCGTTGTGAGGTTCGGCAGATAACGAAAGGCGAGGTCCATCACCAGCCCGGGAAGCAGGTAGAAAAGCCATGTATATGGATTACCGCCTTGTAGAAATGGGATCGTCGATGCCAGTGACGCACCTACACTCGTCAACGTGCCGGCGCCGCGAAAACGCGATGAGATACGCCCGATGATCATCAATGCCATCCACTCGATGCCGTGATGGCCGGGCAATCCCAACGACATATCGAGCGCGCGATGCATCACCACCGCTGTCACGCCGCTGCCGATCAACAATAAGGCTTCAAACCAACCCAACGCCCATTCAGTTGGAAAGGGTTTTGATACGGTCTTTTGAGAGTATGTGCCATTCATGGTTTTGCTCCTCTACATAAAGTGTCGACTTGCCGTCCCGTAAAATGGGGCGCACCCACTCACCTACATCGATCATTTCCTCAGGCAGAAGCTCATGCCCATCGAGCGTACAAATGCGAGCGATGTGCCCTTTTACAACTACATCAGCGACGGGATATTTGCCCTTCAATTCGCGCAGACCTGGAAGCCACAGGAATCGACCGTCATTCCCTGCCCGATGGAGTCCGATCCCTGCAAGCGCGCCGATGATGCCGCCGCCCGTCCCTGTTAATCCTTCGCATCGTATTCTGGACCGTTCAGCGATCTCTCGCGCATCAGCCATGGTCAACACTTCGACTTTTGCACGCGCGCCGAACGACAACACATCATCACAAATTTGTCCCCACTCCGCGATGCACAGGCCTACATCTGAGCCTTCGGCGCTTGTTAGTAAAAGAAACTGACGGGCTCCCTGCCATACATTTTCTTCCTGCTCCGTTTCCACGGATAGACAGGCAGAACTGTTATGGGAGGTGTAAGGAATGCGCGGGTCGACCAGCAACTGATGACGCGTAATACTCCCGGGC
Organism: uncultured Anaerolinea sp.; assembly: GCA_964555335.1. Taxonomy (GTDB): domain Bacteria; phylum Chloroflexota; class Anaerolineae; order Anaerolineales; family Villigracilaceae; genus Defluviilinea. Next base: position 2,879 of record CAZKSG010000258.1, on the reverse strand, counting down.
TCAGCCAGGTGATTTTCTGCCAGCCACTCCGCAAGCTGACGGACACGATGCCCCGTGCCGCGTGTCTCCAGATTGTCAGTATCGTCGATGCCAATCAAATAACGGGTCATTTCACAACGATCTCCGCTACGTCTTTCGTCCAGTTTGCTTTTGGAATGTAGGTCGTTGAGAGTTTGACCGTTCCATGATTGGTGAAATCCAGAATGGAGTTATCGTCCACTTGCTCGCGGGTAAGTGTGGCTGGGCTGGAACTGCCGGTGAGCGAGACTTCAGTGAACTCGGTTACACCTGCAAAATAAAGCACATCGAGCAAGCCAGGCCCTTCTTCAGTCTTCCCATCCACTGTAAGTTGCTTGAGCGGGAGGGTCTTCAAGTCTGCCACGGTCACACCCACTTTTGTGCCGTCTGGCTTTACAACTTGAAACAACGCCGAGGATATCGCGGTTGGTTGAAGCGATTGCGGCGTTTTAGGTCCATCGGCGCTTGGTGCTTCTGTCGCTTGCGAAGTACATGCCGTTATCAGCAAACACAAACTTACAAAGAGAAAAAATATTTTTTTCTTCATGTCACAATTCATCAAAGTGGGATCTGTTCGCCGCTGTGAGCCGTGTTGTAGCCTGTCAGTCCATTCACCGAGTTGCGAAAATCCAACGTCTGGATGTAGTCCAATAGAGGAAGCAGCGACGTTTCATTTTCCCGCGGCAGGACCAGATCGTAGCGTTCTTCAAAGAGTGGGATAAAGTCGAGCCCATGTTGGTGTGCAGCAGCTTGCAGCCCAAGAGAAACATCTGCTTTATTCGATGAGATCAACTCTGCCGCTTCAGTATGGGTCTTGACCACTTTGTCATACCCATTGACATGTTCTGCCGGGATCTTGAGTTTGCGCAATTCTGAATCCAGCCAGAGGCGTGTGCCCGAACCGGCATTGCGGTTCACAAAACGGATATTTGGTCTGGCAATATCGGCGATTTTTTTGATGCCTTTGGGATTCCCGTTTGTGAACATCAATCCCTGTGAGCGATAGGCAAGCGTGACAATTTCCACATCGCGGTCGGGGAATAAATGGCGGATGAATGGTGTGTTGTATTCTCCGCTTTCATCCAGAAGATGAGAACCACTGATCTGGCAAAGGCCCTGTCGCAGATTCACAAGTCCATCCAGCGAGCCAACAGGCATGCTTAATAGCGTGACGTGCTTTTGAAGATGTTCAGCAATGCCTTCAAGAGCCAGGTCATGGCTGCCGGAAAAGATGAGAGCAGGTCTCTTCATCTTTGGCAAAATAAGTTCCTGCAAAAAAAGCGCATCTGCTTTGGCGCGGTAGAACTTCTCGGTCACCTTACCAGTTTTGCGGATCTCACTCACTTCGACCAGGTCCGCAGACTCAAGCATGAGGATGTGGTGACGAATCCATGCCGGGGACTGTTTCAGGGTCCGCGCGAGATGCGTGAGCGTGGCGGGAGATGCCATGAGGAGGCGCAGAATATCCATGCGGCGGGAATCCGCCAGGAGTTTGATCATCTCAAATGAATGAATGGAATTTACTTTTTTCATTACGATTAAGTCTTTCCTTAATTGAGAGTCTACGAGTGAATCGGGGTAATGTCAAGTCAATATTTATTTGACATCACTCACCCATCGTGTTATAAAATCGGAACAAGTTACGGATTTGCTCATCCAGAGAAGCTGAGGGACCGACCCTGTGACGCTTCGGCAACCGTTCAAGCGGTGCCAACTTCGGCGGACGCATCTATGGTCCGGGAGATGAGAGATGGTATGCGCTGTGCGTGTCGCCTCTCGTTGGAGAGGCGATTTTGTTGTGAGGAGAGAATGGAAATCGGCGAAACGATCTATGTGACAACCGCGGATGAATTCCGCAAGTGGCTGGAAAAGAATTACCAGACCAAGAAAGAGATCTGGTTGATCCGCTACAAAAAAGCCACTAAGAAACCATCCCTTGACTATGTAGAAGCGGTGGAGGAAGCGATCTGTTTCGGTTGGATCGATGGCTTCGAAAAAGGCATGGATGCCGAACGTTACGCCACCCGCTTCACTCCACGCCGCCCAAAATCGAACTGGACGGACACGAACAAGGAGCGTGCCCGCAAAATGATCGCCGAAGGACGTATGACTCCGGCCGGACGTGCAACATTACCGCCAGATGTGAAATAATCATGGATATTGGTGAAACACTCTATGTGACAACTCGTGAGGACTTTCGCAAATGGCTGGAAGAGAATCACAAGGCCAAAAGTGAGATCTGGTTAATCCAATATAAAAAAGCCACGAAGAAACCATCTGTCAATTTTCATGATGCAGTGGAAGAAGCGATGTGCTTTGGGTGGACCGAATCCATTGGTTTCAAAGGTTTAGATGCAGAGCGTTATGTCACGCGCTACACGCCGCGCAAACCTGGCTCGAAGTGGTCAGAGAAGAACAAGGAACGTGCGAGAAAATTGATCGCCGAAGGCAAAATGACCGAAGCAGGCATGGTCACATTGCCGCCAGATGCGAGGTGAAATTAATCGTATGGAATCTGGCGACAAAATCACCTTATCTGACCCAAAAAACAAGTAACAGCATTGAATCAACATTTATTTGAAAGAGAAAAATCTGTAAAGTTTGCGACCAGAATATTTTAGGAGAACTAACTTAATGACCAACCGCAAATACACCAACCGCCGTTACCTCGACGCCCTCGAAAAGAAAGTCCTGGTCTTCGACGGTGCCATGGGAACGAGCCTGCAACTGCAAAACCTGACCGCTGAGCATTTCGGCGGCGAGCAATACAACGGATGCAACGACTACCTCGTCATCTCATATCCGCAAGCCGTGGAAAAAGTCCATCGCTCGTTCCTCGAAGTCGGCGTGGATGTGCTCGA
>CAZKSG010000257.1:0-5151 GCA_964555335.1 uncultured Anaerolinea sp. | reverse complement strand
GGTATCTTCATAAAAAGTTAGATTCCCGAATAAGTGGGCTACTTTCGTCCATCCTGGTCGGCATTTTGTGGATGCCCATCCACGTCCAATTCATTACGCGCGGTCCGCTCTTTGTCTTTTTCCTTGCTCTTTTGATCATCTCGTATTCGATTGTGATCTATGCCCTCGTGCAAGATACGGATTTCAGTGTACTGTTGGCAACCATCTTCCACCTTTTCATCAATGTTTCTAACCTGCTATTCCTGGATGTTATCTATGAAGCGCAGTTCATGATCCTCAATGCGTTGGTATGGGTTGCCGTGGCAGCCTTCACCGTCTGGCGAAAAAAGGAATTGTTTTTTACATCTCACCACTAATCACAGACGCCCTCGTGATGAGGGCGTCTGTGATTCCATCTATGCTGTAAGTTGTTGCTGAACTTCCTTTGGTAGGATATCCATATCCGTGAAGACATCCCATGTCTCCACGTGTGTAACCGAGGCTCCCGGTGCCAGCGTAACGAACGGAGCAATCGTTTCAAGCTCCACAAACTGATGGTTGCAATACATTTCGCAATTGCAATTGTTATCAGGATGAGGAAACCCGGTCTTCGCATCAAATGTCTTGCGGAAGAGAACACCCTCCATCCAATACGCCATCCAACCATGTGAATTGAAGTATCCGATCTTGAACGGCGGCAGTAATGCATCTGCCTTGAACAAAATAAACTCATCTCCCCATTTCACGCGTGGATCGTTCATCCGCGTATAGGGCCAAATGGAAAGCTGACGGTTGTGCAGCAACCCAGCCGGGTCAGCATTCCCCACCGGCATCGGCAAAATGACTGTCCCACCCAGGCGGAACTGCGTGATCGCCCACGGAGCAAATTCCACCGCCCATAACCCATTGTTGATGAGTGTGTGCGTCACGGTCAAAGAAGCTTTGACTGGAAACAGCCTGATCTCGATGCTTTTTTGGAGTCCAGTGCTTGCTTCGGTGGCTGTTCCTAGAAATACTCCATTCGGAACATCTGAGACCTGGACTTCGGTATCAGGAATATAGGTGCGCGGCATGGCTTCCGGCGCGTGCCAGAGACGATGACCACCCAGAAAGCGATACTCGCCATAGGGCGTATCTACAGGCGCCATATCTGTGAGATCTACGAGCAGATTGGATTTTCCAGCGGGAGTGATTCCGCTGATACGCAACGCATCCATCCGATATTCGATCTCGATAAAATCGTTCTTCAAAATTCGTTTATCCACTATTTCCTCCGTTCATTCGAAAAGTACCCCCTGATAGAACGTCCCGAAGGTTTCCTGGAAAAACGTTGTCGAGCTGATGAAACCTTCGGGACGGTGTGTATAAGACTACAAACCCTTGTTCAGGTGATAGTACAGATCGTTCCAGCGCAGCTTATCCTTGAACTCTTCGATCTTCGTGTTCTCGTCGACGACCAGGAATTCCACGCCAGCCATCTCGGTGAAGTCACGCAGGTGATCTGCGGTGACCGAGTAGCTGAAGCTGGTATGATGCGCACCACCGGCGAAGATCCACGCTGCGGCAGCCACTTTGAGGTTCGGACGGGGAATCCACAACGCACGCGCGACCGGCAGATTGGGCAGCGGTTCGTCGGTCGGGACCACGTCCACGACGTTGGCGACGATGCGGAAGCGCCCGCCCATGTGCATGATCGAGGCTCCGATAGCAGGACCAAGATTGGAGTCGAAGATGAGGCGCAGCGGGTCGGCTTTGCCACCGATCGAAAGCGGAAGAATGTCCAAGCGCGGTTTCGTCGAAGCGATCGATTCGCAGATCTCAAGCATGTGCGCGCCGAGCACCTTGTCGCCCTTTGGGCTGAAGTGATAGGTGTAATCTTCCATAAAACTGACGCCGCCTTTTAGCCCCTCTGTCATGACCTTCATCGCGCGCACGAGAGCGGAGGTCTTCCAGTCGCCTTCCGCGCCGAAGCCGTAGCCGTCGCGCATGAGACGCTGGACAGCGAGACCTGGAAGTTGCGCAATGCCGTGCAGATCTTCGAATGTGGTCGTAAAGGCTTTGAAGCCGCCGTTGGTGAGGAAGTTGCGCATGCCCACCTCGATGCGCGCACCATCAATGAGAGAGGCGTATCTATCGCCATTAGGTTGAAGAGCAGGAACAACATCGTACTCATCGAGATAGGTTTGCGTCATCTTCTTGACGTCATCATCGCTCGCGCCGTTGATGGACTTGACCAGGTCACCCACGCCATAGCCGTAGACATCGTAGCCGAGCTCGATCTGCGCCTGGACTTTGTCGCCTTCGGTGACGGCGACTTCGCGCATGTTGTCGCCGAAGCGAGCGACCTTGGCTCCCTGCCAATCCGCCCATGCGCAAGCAGCGCGAACCCACACGCCGATCTCGCGCTGGACATCGTCATTGCTCCAGTGACCCACCACCACCTTGCGGTTGAGGCGCAGGCGGCTGCCGATGAAACCGTATTCGCGGTCACCGTGAGCGGCTTGGTTGAGGTTCATGAAATCCATGTCGATGGTTGACCATGGAATTTCCTGGTTGTACTGCGTGTGCAAATGCAGGAAGGGTTTCTTCAAAGTAGTGAGACCCGCAATCCACATCTTGGCGGGCGAGAAGGTGTGCATCCACGTAATGAGACCGATGCAGTTCTTTGTTGAGTTGGCTCCGAGGCACAAGGTGTGGATATCTTCAGGCGTGGTGAGAACCGGCTTGAAGACGACCTTCACCGGAATATGTGCGGAAGCGCCCAACGCCGCCGCGATCTCTCTCGAATGTTGGGCAACGATCTCCAATGTCTTGGGACCGTATAAATGTTGACTCCCCGTTACGAACCAAACTTCATATTGCTTTAGATCGATCATCGTAATGTCTCCTTTTATGATTCCTTTGATTGTCCGTAGTATGCATTTGCGCCGTGCTTTCTCAGATAATGCTTGTCGAGCAAATCCTGCTGCATGGAGGAGATCGCCGGTTCAAGCATCAAGGTATGGAAGTTCATGAACGCAACTTCTTCCAGCACCACGGCATTGTGGACTGCATCCATGGGATCGGTGCCCCATGCGAACGGTCCGTGACTGTGAACGAGAACGGCGGGAATGGCGTCGGGGTCTTTGCCCTGGAAGGTCTCCTTGATCACCGTTCCAGTTTCCTTTTCATACTCGCCTTCGATCTCAGCCTTTGTCATCTTGCGCGTGCAGGGAATTTCGCCGTAGAAGTAATCGCCATGTGTCGTGCCAAGCGCCGCAATGCCGCGACCTGCCTGCGCAAAGGTCGTCGCCCAGCGGCTGTGGGTGTGGACGATGCCGCCGATATTGGGAAACGCTTTGTATAGTTCGATATGCGTCGCGGTGTCAGACGATGGCTTCAATTTTCCATCCACGACCTTGCCCGTTTCCAACTCCACGACCACCATATCATCGGCTTTCATCTTCTCGTAGGAAACGCCTGAGGGCTTGATGACGACAAGTCCCTTCTTTCGATCAATGCCCGACACATTGCCCCAGGTGAAGACGACCAGTCCATGCTCGGGTAACAATAAATTCGCTTGAAATACTTGTTCTTTTAGTTTTTTCAGCATGCCTTCTCCTTCGGAGAGTAAACAAGTACACAGGTAAACACGTATACATGTTCGTTCCTTGTCTACTTGTTTCCTTGTATACCTGTCTACCCTAAGCCTTCCACCGCGGCGCGCTCGATACCAAGTCCCTTTTTGTAACGTTCCATAAATACCGCAAAACCTTCGACATCCTTCGCATCGGGAGCAACTGTCACGCCGTTTTGTCCGGCAAAGACTTTATCCGTGAGATAGGCTTCCAACGGCTCGCCCTGCTTATAAAGCATATAGGCTGCCAGCAAAGCGATACCCCATGCGCCACCTTCGCCAGCCGTCTCCATCACAGACACAGGAACATTCATCGCCGCTGCCATCATGCGCGGACCGACTTCGCGCGTCTTGAAGAATCCGCCGTGACCGAGCAGTTGGTCGAGCTGTACCTTTTCCTGCTCGAAGAGAATATCCATGCCGATCTTCAACGCGCCCAGCGATGAGAACAGATGTGTGCGCATGAAGTTCGCCAGCGTGAACTTGCTCTCCGGTGTGCGGACGAACATCGGGCGTCCCTCTTCGAGATGCGTGATGTGTTCACCAGAAACATAGTTATAGGCGAGCAATCCGCCGCCATCGGCATCGCCCAGCAGCCCCTGCTTATAGAGAGTTTCATACAGCTTGGATTCGCTGATCTCCACACCCAGCACCTTTGTAAATTCCTGGAATACATCCACCCAGGCGTTGAGATCGGAGGTGCAGTTATTGCTATGTACCATTGCCACGGGTTTACCCGTCGGCGTGGTGACCATGTCGATCTCAGGGTACAGCTTTGACAAAGCCTTCTCTAACACGATCATCGCAAAGACCGATGTACCTGCAGAAACATTGCCCGTTCGCATCGCCACGCTATTCGTCGCCACCATGCCCGTCCCTGCATCCCCTTCCGGCGGACAAAGTGGAGCACCCGCTTGCAGTTCTCCCGAAGGATCGAGCAGTTTCGCGCCTTCTTCGGTAAGAGTTCCCGCCGCGTCTCCTGCCACGAGAACCTTGGGCAGAATATCTTCCAGCTTCCAGGAAATCCCTTCCGCCTTCAAAAGTTCATTGAACTGTCCCAGCATGCGCACATCATAATTATTGGTTGTGCTATCAATCGGGAACATACCCGAAGCTTCACCGACGCCCAACACTTTTTGTCCCGTCAACTTCCAATGGACATATCCTGCCAGCGTGTTCTGATGAGTAATATTCCCAACATGCGCTTCCTTGTTCAGGATCGCCTGATACAAATGCGCAATGCTCCACCGCTGCGGAATATTGAACTGGAACAATGCAGTGAGTTTCTCCGCTGCCTGTCCGGTAATGGTATTGCGCCAGGTGCGGAACGGCACGAGCAGATTCCCATCCTTATCGAACGCCATATACCCGTGCATCATGGCGCTGAAACCAATGGCACCGATCTTTTTGAGCGGCACGTTGTACTTTTCAGAAACTTGCTTGCTCAGATCTCGAAAGCTATCCTGCAAGCCGCTCCAAACAGCCTCCAGGCTATACGTCCACACGCCGTTCTCGTGCTGGTTCTCCCACTCGTGGCTTCCCGACGCGATCGGTGT